>CAYZRT010000044.1:0-19963 GCA_964480875.1 uncultured Smithella sp.
ATGCCAGGATCCGTTAAAACATCTTTGATGTAAATAGTTTCTCCTTTGAGAGCCCGGGCGATGTTTTTATCCGCCGCAACCGGCCCTTTGTTAAGATACTTATCACTCAAGCCAAAACTGGCCACCAATTTTAAAGTTAGGGTTTCTTCATCCAGAAGCCTTACTGACGCAGCCTTTAGATGCAGTTCATCTACTAATTCTTGGGTCAATGCCTGGATAATTTTTTTCACATCAAGACTTGAAGACATACTCGCAGACAGATCAAGAAATTTTTTTGATAGGCCACGTAGTTTCTTTATTAAATTGGCGTTTTGAATGGCAAACCCCCCCTGTTCGGCCAGAATGTAAAGGAACTCTATTTCGTCTTTAGTAAATTCACGAATCCCTTTGGTATATATGCTCAAAATTCCCAGCATCTTCTTTCTAAACACAATCGGCACGGAGATGATTGAACCGATGCCTTCTTCTTTTTTGGCTTTATGATTCATCAGTCGCTTATCCGTTGTTGCATCACGAAAATACATATATCCATCTTTAAGCAATTGAGGACTAATCTTAATGGCATGAGCAGTTCCAGCATGGATGTATTTATCAGAAAGCCCACATTGAGCCGCAGCTTGATTACTGATGAAGCCTTTCTTATCCTCATCTCTCAGAAAAATCACCGCAGCTTTGGCTTTCAATGCTTCTACAGCTGCAGATACAATTAAATGCGGTATTTTAACCAAATCTTCTGTTTCACTGACTTCTTTAGTGAGCTTGCTCAAAACCCAGAAAAAACTTCCTTTTGTTGCCATACCTGTTCTCCCTTTGATAAACGGTCTTACAATTGAATGTACACTTGTCATGCCGGACTTGATCCGGCATCCAGAAATTTTAAACTGATTCCCGGCTGTTTACTCCGGCGCATGCCGGATGGGCCGGGAAGACGACAAAACATAAATGTTTTCAGTCGTAAAAACTATTGTTCGCCTGTTAATGTATGTCTTTACATAATTTTTCTCACCAGCAGGATTAACCCTTTAGGGGGACCTTTCCCGCTTTCTTCTTCAACACCTTCTTTGGTTTGCCGATTTTTTTGGCGTTGGATTTCACGGGAGCCGCTGTAATTTCTTCGCTGTCTCTATCTTTGAGCCACTGGACAATCTTCGGTGCAAACAGCTTCTGGAATTTAGAACTCACATATATGCCGATATGTCCGGTTTCCAGACGCACATCTTCGACATCCTTACTGCCTACAGCCTTCGTCAATTGCTCACAGGCTTCCGGAGGCACCAGATGGTCATACTCACCAAAGAAATTCAAAAGGGGCATGGTCAGTTTTTTCAAATCGACTCTTTTTCCCCCCAGATACATTTTGCTTTGAATCAGGAGATTTCTTTTGTAGCCGTCTTCGACAAACTGTCGGAACGTTTCTCCCGGAACATCGGGGCTGTCAAAAATCCAGCGTTCCATCCGCACGAAATTTTCCACGAAATCCTTGTTGTCCATGTTTTCCATGAACCCGACGTATTTATCAATCATCAGGCGCGCGGGATTCAGCAGGAGAAATCCGAAATTCATCAAATCTCCGGGAATATTTCCGTATGTTTTAATTAATCCATCCACATCGATATCTCTCATCCACACATGCAAAAGCCCCTTGTCCGTATCGAAGCTGGAAGGGGTAACCGTCGTCACCAGATTTTTTATCTTATCCGGATGCAGGGCTGAATACATGACGCAGAAACTTCCACCCATGCATATGCCCATCAGATTGATTTTCGGAACGTTATGTTTCTCGCGGATGAAATCGACGATGTTGTTCATGTAACCGTTGACATGATCGTTAATGGTTAAAAAACGGTCCTTGCGCTTGGGATAACCCCAATCAATCATATAAAGATCGATGCCGCCTTCCAAAAATGTTTTAACAACGCTTCTGTCCGGCTGTAAATCGAGCATCGTTTCCCGATTAATCAGCGCGTAGACAACTAATAAGGGCGCTTTTAATTTATTTTCCGCGTTTTCGTTACGGAAGTAATGTTTGACCTTCACTCTGTCTTCTTCATAAACAATTTCATAAGGTGTCGAGGCAAGATCGGTGTTGAGTTGTCCCTGTAAAACTTCGGATGCCTTGGAAACGCGCTTTTGCGTTTTTTCCGCGTCCTCGGCTATCTTTTCCAGAATCAAATCCAGTGGAATTTTTGTTGAATCCATGAAAAATTTTCCCTTACAAAATCTACGACTATCAAGATTATCTTATCATTTGTTTTTGTGTCGTTACAACGTTTTCGTCATTTTGCCTTTATATATCCCTTCGAACGAACGTGAGAAGTCTTGCAAAAACTGTTTTTAAGATTCCTCATTCCGACACCCGACATGCGCCGGGCAAGTGCATCGGGATTCGGAATGACATTGTCAATTATCTTCATAAAACGCTACACTACTTCTTTGCGTTTATCACGTTGGGAGAAATACCCAGTATTTTTTCCAGTTCCTTTACTCTTTTTTTCAACAGATGAAACTCTTTATACAAATCGTCAATATCTTTGGTCGTAACGACAGGAAGCATCTGCAGATAATCCTGCATCGTTTCATTTCTCGCCATCATGAAATTCTCAAAATGTTTGAGGACACGGTGCAATGCTTCCGTATAATCGACCGATTTGAAAAGATTCATGTAGTGGCCTTCCAGAATCTTCAGCCACATGGCGTAATTTTCTTTTGTCGCCGTGGGAATGTTACCCTCTTCCGCCATTTGCTTAAGTCTTTCCTGAAAAACCTTAAAAGACTTTTCCATCGGCAAATAAAGAATGGAAAGAAATTCGGCCAGAGTCGTTTCAAAAATATTGTGCTTGTTGAGCAGTTCATTAAAACGTTCCTGGTAAAAACGGGTCAGTCCAAGGGGAGGGACCTTAAAGTACTGTTGTATCTCTTTTTCATAAACTTCGTTTAAGGCTTTGAAGATTTCCTGATCCAGATTTTCAAATTTGTATGCTTCCGTTCGTTTGCCGATTTTGCCGGCTTTTTCCAGCAAATGGTTTTGTATCTGCATGGCCGCTTCAAAACCGGACTTGGCCATTTTTAGAAAAATTTCCGGCAGAGCACTCAAGGCATGAGTCGCCGCCGATTCGGATTCCGGCTGTTTCATCATCCTGGAAAATGATTTGAGCAGATTCAAATTGGTATCAAGCTGTTGGGTAAAGCGGTTCTGCAGTGCGGTTTGAGTGTTTAACGCCGTCTGTGAACCGGACGGCATCGCTTTGGCCATATTCAGCCACATGTCCGCCACCATCTGCAACCAGGGGAAAATGGAAGATTCGTTAAATTGACTCTTTTGATCTTCTTCGGTCATTGTGAACTCCGCTTAAAAAAACTATTGAAGGAAACAGCAATTAAATGTTAAAAAAAGAATAATTGTTCAAATTTTAAACTAATGGAATAATTACATGGATGTCGGTTTCGCCAGCAGCAATTTCATGACGAAACTCTTTAAATCTGCGTTTATTTTTAATATATAAGGACATATTTGTCAACTTAATTTACCTTGCATACCATATTGACAGTATGCTTCATCACGGGTATAAATCCCGGGACAAGCGCCGGGTTATAATTCCGCCTCACGGGGCCGGATATTTTCGCTAAAATTTGAGTCTTACAAATAAAAGCATAAAGAGGTTAATCTATGATTAATGGAAAAAATTCAAAAATCACGCCTGATGAGTTGCTCAGCGTAATAGATTTTTCCCCCGCCGATAATCTGGAAGATTTGGACACCACAATTGCCTGGAAAAGCAAATTGGTCGGCCAGCAAATAAGAGGTTTATTCAACTATCAGCAAATGCTCAATACGATTAAAAAGGACCTATGGCTTTTTGGACCCGTGGCGATCGCCGCGTCGTGGCAGAGCGCCATGCTCGATTCGATGCTGCGACATGTTAAGGCCAGCGCTCGTCTGGCCGTCGGCGCGTCCAGAAATCCTGACGCCATTGCCGATCTGAACGGCTGGATATACAAAAGCTATTCCCGTCTTCTTTATACGCTAACCGGTTTTTTCATTAAAGATGGAAAGTTCAACAGAGAAAAAGCCAATATGATTTGTACAACGCAAAAGGGCAAAGAATATTTGAAAAACTATATGGATGAGTTCGCCCAGTTGGAACAGCAATACAACAATTTAGGGCTTTCACGCCTGAAGGCAATGAAGGAGCTTTTAAAATGTTTGCTGGTTCTCATCACGGAAAAACCTTTTGCAGATAAGCCGCTTCCCTTTGCCAAGACGAATCCTGACGGGACAATGCGAACCTCTTTCGAAGAATATCTCGCAGAAAATCGCATCCGCCTCGAGAACCTCTATGAAGCCAACGCTTTTGACATCAAGGAATATTCCGAAAGAGCTACCCAGGGGGAAATAGGTTGTTCTCATTATGAATATGTCGAAGGGTCCCTAAATCACAGGGTAAGACTGCGCTATTATCCTCTTCCGGAAGGAACGGAACGCAACGGTAAAATCATCTATATGGTAACTCCGCTCATCAATAAACCGGAACTTTTCGATCTGGCATCTGGAAAATCGGTTATCGAGGCGATGCTTAAAAAAGGTTATATTATTTACATGGTGGATCACGGCGACCCCGGCTGGGAAGAAACAGAACTGGGTCTGGATTTTTACGGAAAAACAATTCCTGATTTTTACCTGGATATCATTAAGATGAAGCATCCGCAGGACGAAATATATATCATGGCCTACTGCATGGGAGGGACGCTTATTCTTCCCTATCTGGCCAGGCGGGCGGAAGAACTTCTGGCAGAGGGGAAACCGATGGATATCAAGAAAATTGCTTTGATGGCTTCTCCGATGAAGTTTGATGATGAGGACAGCGGACATCATCCGATTCGTTCCCTCATCCGCCGCGATTATGATCCTTACCTGATGAAAGAGCTTTTTGGCTCGGTGAACATTCCTCCGCAGGTCATCGAAGCGGGAATGAATGAAATCCAACCGGGGGTTCAGCACACGGTTGTTCTTGGTTTTTACGGACGTGCGGAAATAAAAGAATCCATTGCCGACGCGGCGCCATTTCTATACTGGTTGACGCACGGCACCAAATTCCCGGTCAACGCTCATGTTCAGTGGATTCAAAATATTTTTATCGGCAATCAGGTCTATGAGGAAAAATATCGCCTTCCCTCATCCAATCCCAAGTTTGACGGGAAGCCGGTGAACATGTCCATCCTGAAAAAAGCGGGGCTCAGAATCTTTGATTACAAAGGATCCCGCGATCCCATCGCGCCGGCAGGTTCCTGCGTGGCAGGAGAAACGTGGGGATGCGTGGATACAGGCAATGTTAAATTTACCTGTGGCGGACTGAATCGCGTCATTGAAAAAAATATCGGACATATTTTCGTTGTCAGTCGCAAACTTCTGGCTGAATATTTGGCATTAGTCGAAGATTTTTATGAGGATAGTTCGCTCAATAAACCTATCCTGACGGATATAAAAAATACAGAACCTCAAAAAGTTCCGGGTAACGTTGTAGACATTAAAAAGCTTCAGACAAAGATATAAAAAGATAATATTTAAAAAAATCGCCAATGAATGCCACGGCATGGCACCTGTCCTCCCGCGGGGGTAGTTCATGCGCATTGAAATCGCGGGAAGTATTGTAATTGCAGGAGTATCCGGCTCCTCGCGGAGGTTATCCCCTGTTAAATAAAAGAAATTTTAATCATCAAAAACAGATACTTTTTATTTCCATCGTTCTGGTTGTTATGACCGTTGCCGTTTACTGGCAGGTCAACAAATTCGATTTCGTTAATTATGATGATAATATTTATGTTTCTGAAAACAGTGTTGTTCAATCCGGTCTGACGCCACAAGGATTTCTCTGGTCTTTTAGCTCAAAATATTTCGGCTTATGGAATCCCCTTGTTTGGTTGTCGTTCATGATGGATTACGAGTTTTACGGCATGAACGCCGGCGGCTATCACATCACCAACCTCATCCTGCATATCCTGAGCACCCTGTTGTTATTATGGCTCTTCTGCCGCATGACCGGAGCTGTCTGGAAAAGCGCCTTTGTTGCGGCCGTTTTTGCTTTACACCCCCTACATGTGGAATCCGTCGCCTGGATCGCCGAACGTAAGGATGTCTTAAGCGCCTTCTTCTGGATGCTGACCCTGTGTTTTTATGTCTATTATACCGAAAGACCGGCTCTGAAGAGATATCTGCTGGTTCTTTTTGCTTTTATGATGGCATTGATGAGCAAGCCCATGGTGATCACCTTGCCGGTGATTATGATTTTATTGGATTACTGGCCGTTAAAACGCTTTGAACCGGGAAAAGGCAATTGGCTGTTATGGCAGGTGAAAGAAAAAATCCCTTTTTTTGTATTATCCCTGATCCTTGTCATGATCACTCTTTATGCCCCTGACAAAAGGGAAGCCATCAGCATTTCTTTTATTTCCCGTCTGGCCAATGCGCCAGTTGCTTTTGTTACTTATCTAATAAAAACATTCTGGCCGGTTAATCTGGCCATATTTTACCCGTTTCCAGACGTCACTCCATCCTGGCAGGTTGCAGGAGCATCTTTACTGATTCTTCTAATCACAGCCGCTGTGATTGTCATGGCAAAACGTCATCCTTATTTATTTACCGGATGGTTCTGGTATGGAATAATAATTTTTCCTGTCATCGGCATTCTTCAAATAGGGGATTTTGCAATGGCCGACCGTTATCATTATCTTTCATCCATAGGCATTGCTGTCGGACTTGCCTGGGGCATGCCTCTTTTATTCCGCCACGAAGATCTGAACAAAATAATATTATTTCCGGCCGCCATAGCGTTTCTGATTTTTCTTTCTTTTTTGACGTGGCAACAATGCTCTTCCTGGAAAAACAGCATCACGCTCTTCAGCCACGCGTTACAGGTTACAAAAAATAACTATATGGCGCATCTTAACCTCGCTTCTGCGCTGTTGGAGAAGGGAGAAACACAGAAGGCTTTATATCATTATGACAAAACCATCCGCATAAATAATTATCACGCGGCCAATTACAACAAAGGGGTTATTTACTTTCGCCTCGGACAATATCAAAAAGCTATTATGAATTTCCATGAAGCAATACGCGTCAAACCGGATTATGCCGAGGCGTACTACAATCTTGGAATTATTTACCATGCTCTTGGCCGGTACGGGGTTGCATTGAAAAACTTTAATGAAGCTATTCGAATTATGCCCAACCATGCCGGTGCATACAACAACAGAGCTTTTATTTATTTGACCATGAAGAACAATATTTCGGGGTGCAGCAACGCTTTAAAAGCATGCCAACTGGGAAATTGCAAAACGCTGATATGGGCAAGAGGCAAAGGTATGTGCAATTAAAGTTTGTTTCTTTTCGCCATATTATTATATATACAGCAAATAAATCACGTTATGCTAAATGAAAAAAACATCAACGAAACCTACACAAAGATTATTGTTTATATTCTTCTCGCCGTCGTTACGCTTGCCGTCTACTGGCAGGTGCATCAATTTGATTTTGTCAATATTGATGATAACGTTTATGTCACAGAAAATTTAAACATCAAATCGGGACTTTCTTTAGATGGCCTCCGTTGGGCATTCAGCACAACTCATGCGGATTTCTGGCATCCGATGACCTGGCTCTCTTTGATGTTCGATTATCAGATCTACGGTCTGAATGCCGGAGGATACCATGTCACCAACCTTATCCTTCATATCCTCAGCGCCTTGTTATTGTTCTGGCTCTTTCACCGTATGACGGGAGCTCTCTGGAAAAGCGCTTTTGTCGCCGCTTTCTTTGCTCTGCATCCCCTGCATGTGGAATCGGTCGCATGGATATCGGAACGAAAAGATGTCTTGAGCGCTTTCTTCTGGATGCTGACGTTATGTTTTTATGTTGTTTATACGGGAAAACCGGTTATCCAAAGATATGGACTGGTTCTTGTTTCTTTTATCCTGGCGTTGATGAGCAAGCCCATGGTGATCACGTTGCCGTTGATTATGATGTTGCTGGATTACTGGCCTCTCAAACGGTTTGAGTCGCAAAAGGGCAATATGTTTTTGTGGCAGATCAAGGAAAAATGGCCTCTTGTTATTTTATCGGTAATTTTTTCATTGATAACAATCCATATCCAGCCCAAACTGCTCATTAAAGGTTGGCCGTTGCCCCTGGAATCCCGAATCATTAATGCTCTTTATTCTTTTGTAATATATTTGGAAAATACATTTTGGCCTCAGGATCTCACCGTCTGCTACCCTTTTTTAGTTCAAGCTTTTTTTTGGCAGATATTGGGAACAGTGTTATTAATTCTTCTTATCAGCATTGCCACAATTTTAAAAAGAAAAAGCCTGCCTTATCTGTTTGTCGGATGGTTCTGGTACGTACTGGTTCTTTTACCGGTCATGGGAATTATTCCTGTAGGAAGTAATGCAATGGCTGATCGCTTTACCTACTTACCTTCCATAGGACTTTCCATCATGCTGGCCTGGGGCTTGCCACACTTATTCAAAAATAAAAGTTTGCGCAAAAAGTTTTTATTTTTAGGAGCTGGAATTATACTTATTATATTTTCAATGATAACCTGGAAGCAGTGTGGATATTGGAAAAACAGCATAACCGTTTTCAGCCATGCTCTGCGTGTAAACAGTCACAATTATCACGCCCTGATCAATCTTGCATCTTATAAGGCAGAAAAAAGTGATTTCAAAGAAGCTGTTTATTATTATAATCAAGCGATAAAAATAAAACCCGATCAAGCCGATGCTTTTAATAACAGAGCGGTTGTTTATGCTAAAATGGGGCAGCTACAATCAGCCATTGATGATTTTAACAAAGCAATTCATTTGCAACCCCATAATCCTGATATCTACACCAACAGGGCAAATTTATATTTGAATCATGGTGACATTGCATCAGGATGTAACGATGCAAAAAAAGCCTGCGAACTGGGAAGTTGTAAAACATTGATCTGGGCTCAAGACAAGGATTTATGCCGCTGATGCGTTTTAGCTTTTTTAGATAGGCTTGACTTTATTAAAAAAACAGATATTCCTGAAAATCAAAAATAATCACGCCGGAATTTTGACCGGCGATATAATCGGACAATGTTCAACAAACTAAACATCAATGAAAGCAAAAAGAAGATAATCGTTTATATCGCGCTGATAGCCGTCACCATGATTGTTTACGGGCAGGTCATTCAATATGACTTTGTCAATTTAGATGATTACGCCTATATCCTGGAAAACAAATATGTCCAGTCAGGCGCCACGCCGGACGGATTTCGCTGGGCATTGACTACAAAATATTTCGGTTTATGGAATCCGCTGGTCTGGCTTTCTTTGATGTTTGACTATCAAATCTATGGCCTCAATCCCACGGGATATCATGTAACGAATCTCCTTCTTCACATTCTCAGCACATTACTGCTTTTCTGGTTTGTGAACCGAATGACAAAAGAAACATGGAAGAGCGCCTTTGTCTCGGCCGTGTTTGCTTTGCATCCCCTTCATGTGGAATCGGTTGCCTGGATATCGGAACGAAAAGATGTCTTGAGCGCTTTCTTCTGGATGCTGACGTTGTGTTTTTACGTCTATTACACGGAAAAGCCGGTGATCAAAAGATACCTGTTGGTGCTTTTTTCTTTCATCCTGGCGTTGATGAGCAAGCCGATGGTGATTACGCTGCCGGTAATGATGATTTTGCTGGATTACTGGCCGCTGTCCCGGTTCCCATCTCAGAAATCAAATTTGTTTTTGTGGCAACTGAAGGAAAAATTACCTTTCTTTGTTTTGTCTGTGGTAACTGCGCTCATTAATCTTTACCCTTCCGATAGCCCATTTGTCGGGAAAAATATTCCCCTGAGTATCCGTCTGGCCAATGCTCCTGTATCGATAATGACTTACCTGGAAAAAACTTTCTGGCCTCATGACATGGCTGTTTTCTATCCTTTCCCTAATCATATCCCCCTCTGGCAGGTTTTGGGAGCGACAATGCTGATTATCATGATCAGTATTGCCGTTATTTCAATAGCAAAACGTCTGCCGTATCTCTTTGTCGGCTGGTTCTGGTACATCATCACTCTTATACCCGTTATTAAATTGGTCCCGGTAGGAAATGATGCCATGGCTGATCGTTACCATTATCTGCCTTCCATCGGTCTGGCCGTAATGCTGGCGTGGGGAATTCCGTATCTAATCAAAAACAAGAAATTTTTATTCACGGCGTCCATAGCAGCCATTATTTTACTTACTGTTATCGCCAGACAGCAATGCGGATATTGGAAAGACAGTCTTCATCTCTTCATTCATGCTTTACAGGTGACAGAAGAAAATTACGTAGCACATGCCAATCTTGCCACGGCTCTGGCGGAAAAAGGCAACTTTAATAAGGCCATTTATCATTATAATAAAGCCATACGCATGGATCCTTCCGCTCCAATCAATTATGGTCACAGAGGGAAAGCTTTCGCCGAATTGGACAAACATGACCTGGCAATTGCCGATTTTAACAAAGCCATTGCCCTGGCTCCATATTACGTCGATGCATATTACAACCGCGGCACATCTTACGCTAAAACCGGACAATACCGGCTTGCCATTGATGATTTCAATAAAGCAATTTACATGAAACCTGATTATGCCAATGTTTATAACAACAGGGGCATTGCGCTGGATAAACTCGGCTTATACCAGCAAGCCATCAATGACTTTAATGCAGTGATTCACCTCAAGCCCAATCATGTCCATGCGTGGAACAACAGAGCGTTATCTTATCTGAACCAGGGAAATACCGTATCCGGTTGTGCGGACGCAAAAAAAGCCTGTGAACTTGGACAATGCAAGGCATTAAACAGCGTAAAAAGCAGAAAGCTCTGCAATTAATTTGATTTTTTGCCCTGACGAATAACGTTGACTGCATCGGAGTACTGTGTCCGTTAAAAAATGCGATGAATAAAAAACTTTTTTATTTAATTCTTGTATTGTTAGTTGTCTCTTCCTGCATGGCTTTTAGCCGGATTACGGGTAACGATTTTATTAATTGCGATGATGATCAGTACATTACCGACAACTATCACATTCAGGCGGGCATTCATCCGGAAAGCCTTAAATGGGCATTTACGACATCACACTTTAGCTATTGGCACCCCCTCACCTGGCTATCACATATCATGGATTGGAGCTTCTTCGGTGCGAACGCCTCATACCATCATCTTGTCAGTCTTCTCCTGCATATTGGTGCCGTTATCTTTTTGTTTCTTTTTTTGAACAAGACAACAAAAAATGTCTGGGCTGCGGCCTTTGCCGCCGCTTTTTTTGCTTTACATCCCCTGCGTGTGGAATCGGTGGCCTGGGCTTCGGAGCGAAAAGATGTTCTGAGCATGTTTTTCGGTATGGCTTGTCTTTATGTGTACTCTTTTTATGCGGAGAATTTAAAAAAGTCCGGCTATTTTTTGTGTCTGGCATTATTCACGCTGGCGCTGATGTCCAAACAAACGATGGTCACCCTGCCTTTTATTCTGATGCTGCTGGACTACTGGCCGCTAAATCGCTGGCAGAAAACAATAAAGAGAAACGAGGCGAAATTTAATTCCGCGAAACGGTTAATATGGGAAAAAATTCCTTTTATTTTATTAACCATCGTCGCCAGTATCATTATCTTCTGGGCTCAGAACAAAGGCGGCAGACTGACTTCTATACAGGAATTACCAATTGTCACGCGTATCTTCAACGCGATTGTTTCTTATGCAACTTATCTTATAAAAATGCTCTGGCCGTTTAATCTGGCAGTATTTTATCCTTACAAAATGTCCCTGCCCTTATGGGAAGTTGCACTTGCTCTTATTATTCTTGCATGCATGACGATTGCCGTTCTTCATTACCTGCGTAAACTGCCTTTTTTATTCGTTGGCTGGTTTTGGTACATGGGGGCGATGATTCCCTTAATTGGTCTGGTCCAGGCGGGCGCGCAGGCAACGGCCGATCGTCATACCTATCTCCCCTCAATAGGAATCGCTATCATAATTTCATGGGGAAGCACGTCTCTGATTAAAAACAAGACTATTCAAAAAATATTTTTATCTCCGGCGGGCGTAGCGGTTCTTATCTTTTTGTCAATTTTAACCTGGAGACAATGCGGCCACTGGAAAACAAGTTCCATTCTTTTTAATCATGCTTTGCGAATCACGGAAAACAATTATCTGGCGCATGGCAATCTCGCCAGAGCGCTGCTTGACGAAGGGAAAAACGAGGAAGCCATTCATCATTTTCAGAAGGTTATCCGCATAAAACCAAATTCTGCCATCCCCTATAACATGTTAGGAGACGCATACACGAAAATAGGGCAGTATGAATCGGCTATTAAAAATTATAATCATGCCATCAGCCTTGATCCCGCATATGCCAATGCTTACAACAAT
Organism: uncultured Smithella sp.; assembly: GCA_964480875.1. Classification (GTDB taxonomy): domain Bacteria; phylum Desulfobacterota; class Syntrophia; order Syntrophales; family Smithellaceae; genus Smithella. The sequence goes on from CAYZRT010000044.1 coordinate 12,432, forward strand.
CGCGGCACTGCTTATTCAGGTCTTAACGAAACAAAACAAGCCTTAGAAGATCTCAGCAAGGCTATCCAGCTGAAACGCGATTACACCGAAGCCTATTACAACAGAGGAGTTGTTTATATCCTGGCAGAACAATATCAAAATGCTTTGCAAGACTTGAGCGAAACAATTCGCCTTAATCCTGTTTATATTCCTGCGTATTTCAACAGAGGCATGACATACGCTAGAACAGGTCATTACCAATTGGCTATTAAAGATTATGAAAAAATCATTCGTTTAAAACCGGATTATGCCGATGCCTATAACAACAGAGCTGCCGTCTATTTAACCCTGGGGAATAATGAACTCGGCTGCCGTGACGCACGAAAAGCATGTGAATTGGGAGTATGTAAGATATTGGAAATTGCTGAAAGCCATGGTCATTGCCGGCATTCGATGTAAAACATCTCAACGAATGTATTGGATAGTAAATACTGATGCCAAGTAATATTAATATAAAAAAATTTATAGTTTATACAGTTTTGACACTGGTTACGTTTGCTGTTTACTGGCAGGTGAATCAATTTGAATTTGTTATTATTGATGACCCGGCATACATTATGGAAAATCATCATATCCAATCCGGTTTCACATCAAAAGAAGTTGCCTGGGCATTCAGTATAAGAAACGCCTCTTTCTGGCACCCTTTAACGTGGCTATCTTTCATTGTCGATTATCAACTATACGGCCTCAAAGCCGGTGGTTATCATCTGACCAATCTTATTCTGCATATCCTGAGCACGTTATTGCTCTTTTGGATCTTTTGCCACATGACCGGCGAAATTTGGAAAAGCGCCTTTATCGCCGCATTCTTTGCACTTCATCCTCTCCACGTGGAGTCAGTAGCCTGGGTTACCGAACGTAAAGATGTTCTGAGCGCTTTTTTCTGGATGCTGACACTGTGTGCTTACGTTTATTATACTGAAAAACCTGCCCTAAAAAGATATTTACTGGTTCTTTTTTCTTTTATCTGCGCGCTTATGAGCAAATCGATGGCGATTACCCTACCCTTCATTATGCTTCTTCTTGATTACTGGCCCCTGTCCCGATGCGGGATCGGCATTGAATCAAAAAAAGGTAATCTTTTTTTATGGCAGATCAAGGAAAAAGCTTTATTTTTTATTCTTTCCGCGGTTTTCTCCATCCTCACGTTCAAGGCTCAAGAGGGGCTTTCCGTGGAGTATCCAACCTTTCCTCTGCATTCACGTATCTCTAACGCGCTTGTTTCTTTTTTGGCTTACATAAAAAAAATGCTTTTGCCTCTTGATATGACCTTTTTCTACCCTTTTATTAATCAATATCCTCTCTGGCAGGTTGTTGCAGCCATTATGATTATTATCCTGATCAGTATATATGTTATCGTTATGGCAAGACGATTCCCTTATCTGCTTACCGGTTGGCTATGGTACGCGATAACGATCGCCCCTGTGATCGGAATAATCCAGTTCAGCTCCCAAGCCATGGCCGACCGTTACATTTACATCCCATCTATCGGAATCTCCATTATGCTGGCCTGGGGTGTGCCTATGTTCTTCAAGAGTGAAAACATACGCAAAAGAATCTTATTCCCGGCAGCATTAGTTCTCCTCATTTTTATGTCAGTCATAACATGGAAACAATGTGGTTACTGGAAAAACAGCATTGAATTGCTTAATCACGCTTTGGAAATAAAAAATGATGTTTATATTGTCCATGATTGTTTAGGCCTGGCATTATCTGCCAACGGTAATCATGAAGAAGCCATTAGTCATTTTCATCAAGCGCTTATCTTGAAACCGGATTATGCCAATAGCTATTACAACAGGGCAATTGTTTATAATAATTCAGAAAAATATAAGGAAGCCATTAATGACTTTAGTCAAGCCATCCGTCTTAAGCCGGATTATATTCCTGCCTATTTCAATAGAGCAATCGCCCACTCAAAAATCGGTAAGTATCATCTGGCCATCGATGACTATAGTGAGACAATTCGTTTGAAACCGGATCACGCTGATGCCTATAACAACAGAGGTGCTGTTTATTTAACTCTGGGTAATAATGAACTTGGGTGCAGAGACGCTCGAAAAGCATGTGAATTAGGGATATGTAAAGTCTTAGAGATAGCTAAAAGTAATAATGACTGCAATTAGCAAAGCACTATATAATTATTTCATTCATTAATATTTTACCTGTGATATTTTCTGACCACCGCCGTAATCACACCGGCAATACGTAAATCAGCGCGTGGAATAATCGTTGAAAATCGGGAATTGGCAGCCTCGAGAACAACCATTTCTCCTTTTTTATGAAAGTATTTCATCGTCCAGTCGCCATCCACTTCAGCCAGAACGATATCACCGTTTTTCGGTTCCCTTTTGCTTTCCACAACAACCATGTCCTTCTCTCTTATCCCGGCGTCAATCATGGAATCGCCGGTCACGGAAAGCAGAAAAGAATTTTCCGGATTTTTGACCAGATACTCATCAAAAGAGACAATGCCCCGTATTTCTTCTTCCGCAGATGTTGGCAGTCCCGCGCAGACTTCACCGGCAAGTTTTAACGCCCGCGGGTTGCGTGTCAGAGTCAAAAATCCTTTGGCGTCTTTCTGCAAAATTCCGGCATCCAGTAATTTTACCACCCAGAAATGAACAACGCTTTTTGAGCGTACTCCAATAATTTCAGCCATTTCCGAATAACTGGGCATTCTTCCGTTATCGAGAAAAAAATCTGTGATTTTTTTCTCCACATCCTGTAAAGTTCTCTTGACTTTCATGGAATCTATGATATAGAACGATCGTTCTATTGTCAAGCTTAAAGTTTAAATATTTTAGTTTTTAATACTTTTCATCTGAACTTCGGGGGAATTTTGAACGACAAACTGGTAACATTGCTGGCGACAGGATTCGGTTCCGGGCTTTCTCCTTACGCCCCCGGAACGGCGGGCACCTTTGTCGGTGTTCTAATCTGCCTGCTTTGTTTACCCATGCCCTGGATTCTGCGACTGCTTTTCGTGCTCGTTTTGCTGGCGCTTTCTCTTTATGTTTCGCAGAAGGCAGAAGATATTTACCAGAAAAAAGACGACCAGCGTATTGTTATTGATGAAATTATCGGCCTGCAGATAACGATGCTGCCGGTGACGATAAATGTTCTTAATCTCTGCGCAGCCTTTGTTCTCTTCAGAGTTTTTGATATTTGGAAACCCTTTCCCGTTAAAAACCTTCAGGGACTGCCCGGCGGCTGGGGAGTCGTGATGGATGATGTTGCTGCCGGAATTTACGCGGCTATAGTTTTGTGGTTATTGGTATATTTATTTAAAATTTGATAATTATTATAAGTGTATGCTGAAGTCAACGAATGAGACTGTGTTGAAATTAGAGCAGATGTCATTCCGAGCGCATGCGAGGAATCTAGTGAGACTCACTGAGAACGAGGGTAATGAAGTGCAAAGCGTAAGTCGAACTATACCCGAAGCGTAGCGAAGTGGGATAATGAGTTAAGATTTCTCCCCAGCATAGCTGGGTCGAAATGACATGAAAAAAAATTACGACACAATCTCGAATATGGAAAACATCTAAAAAAGCTGAAGGAGTGATATGAAGATCGGGATCCTTACCATTGGCAACGAATTAATGAACGGCCGCATTGCGGACACCAACTCGTCCTTCATCGCACGCGAAGCCCATCAGCACGGATGGAGCGTGGAAGCCATCATGTCGGCAGGCGATGATTTCGTCGCCATTAAAAATCGTCTGGACTATTTGCTTTCCATGACCGACGCTGTAATTTGCTCGGGTGGTTTGGGACCGACAGCCGATGATATCACCACCGAGGCTATTGCCGCAGCTTTCGGCCTTCCTTTATTCACCGATGAAAACATTCTGAATTATATTAAAGACATTTTTATCAAATTCAATTTCCGCTGGACGGAGAATAATGCCAAACAGGCTATGTTTCCTCAAGGCGCCAAAGTTTTATCCAACGCGAGAGGCACGGCGCCTGGATTTTATCTTTCTGTTAACGGGAAAATGATTTTTGTTATTCCCGGAGTACCCGCTGAAGCAAAATTAATGATAACCAACGGAGTGTTCCCCGTCCTGTGCCAGCTTTTTCCGCAAGATGAGCTATATATCGTCAAACAAACCATCAGGACATTCGGGCTTTCCGAAGCCGCCGTGGATAATCAGGTCAAGGATATTGACTTTAAATCGCTGGGCGTGAGCATCGGCTTTTATCCGGTGTTTCCCGAAAACCACATTGTTTTAATCGCGCAAAGCAAAAATCAGGACGAAGCGCGAAAAAATCTGCAAAAAGCACAGGACGAAGTATCGGCTCATGTGCAGGATTATATCTTCGCTTACGGTGACCAAACACTTGAAGAGGTGATTGCCGGACTTTTGACCGCAAAGAAACTGACCATCGCAGTGGCGGAGAGCTGCACGGGTGGGCTGATTACCAGCCGTCTGACCGATGTCTCCGGCAGTTCGGATTATCTCGAACGCGGACTGGTGACTTACAGCAACGCCGCCAAAATCGGCATGCTGGGTGTGCCTGCTGAAATCATCGAAAAACACGGCGCGGTGAGCGAAGAGACGGCACGGTTGATGGCCGAAGGAGTGCGCAAACTCGCCGGAACTGATTTGGGACTTTCCTCCACCGGCATTGCCGGACCGACCGGCGGCACTAAGGAAAAACCTGTGGGAACTGTTTATATAGCACTGGCGGATTCCCAGAAAACGATTTGCCGCCATTATAGTTACCGCTGGGATCGCAAAAGAAATAAGGACATATTTGCCGAAGCGGCGCTGTTCTTGTTGAAAAACTTCTTACAGTAGTGCGTACCTTCAGGTGCGCTAGGTGTCTTTGCAGGAAAAACACGCATGACGACAAATCGTCATGAAGAAGGGAAATGAAAACGTAGTGCGTACCTCGCGTGACCTTCAGGTTATTAGGTGCGCTTATTCTTAAGTGTGGTGTTTCAGTAGAAGATTTACAATATGTCATTTCGAAGCGAAGCGAGAAATCTTAATGATTGTTAAAGTGTAAAAGATATCTCTCGTTGGTCGATATGACAAAGGAAAGTTTAAAACATGGCCGATGACGAAAAAAATATCCGCGCCTTTCTGGCCATCGAGCCGCCGGAAGATGTTTTGCAAAAAATGTCCGGCCTGCAGGAAAAACTAAAACGGGAAATCAGCGGACGGATAAGCTGGACAAGGCCGCAGGGACAGCATCTGACGTTAAAATTCTTCGGTGATATTTCCAGAGAGGATATCAATAACATTTGCGCCGCAATACAGAAGCGGGTAGTTGCGGAGCAAAAACTGAATCTAAAAGTTGAAAAGCTGGGCGTTTTCCCCGATGCCCGCAAACCGCGGGTGCTGTGGTGCGGTTTAACAGGGGATGCGGAAAAACTTATCACTCTTCAGAAAAAACTCGATGGAAATTTCGCGGCCCTTGGATTCCCAGCGGAAGACCGTTCTTTCAAAGCGCATCTGACCTTGGCACGGATTAAAGATTCGCGCGACATGACGGGAATGAGCGAAGCTTTAATAAAATATGGTACTTTTACAGCCGGAGAATTTACCGCTGATAAATTGATTTTGTTTCAGAGCAATCTCTCTCCGCAGGGCGCTGTTTACACAAAACTGGCGGAATATGATTTGGGTGGTTGATAGTACATTACTTGTCATTCCCGCAGCGAAGCCCGGCGTATGCCTGGGAAGGCGGGAATCCAGGCGAAAATAAAAGAAACAGGCAAGGAGAAGAAATGAAAAAGTTGACAAAATTGACAATCTCATTGCTTTTTATATTAGCAGTATTTATTTCGTGTAATTCACAAGAAAAAAATATTGAATTAGCAAATAAAGCTCATTTGCCCATATATAAAGATGCAAGAAATCTTAAATATTACTCTTCAAATAGTGACGCGATCAAAGGGGTATCTTATAATGTAAAAATATCTTATCCTGCAAAGGATATAATCAATTTTTATAATGAAGAGATGACTCATCTTGGATATCAACCATTTGTTGAAGACTATTACAAATATGCTGATAGAGATTGGCAGCATTATATAGATGGCTCTGTTAAAGGTAATCCAGAAGTATCATCGTATAAAAGTGACTGGACCGATGAAAAGCATACAAAAAGAGCAACGTTACTTTTGAAAATCTATACATATAAAAACAAGTCACCAAATATCGATGATTTTCAAGAAGATTTGAAAGTTGTTTTTCAAGTTGGTCCATTTGTTACTTTACCACCACCGTATAAGGCAAAATGAGACAGTTCTATTTTATTTAAACTGGATACCGGCCTTCGCCGGTATGACAATAAGAATTGAAGAATTAAATGTAAATAAAATATAAAAAAGAATTAAGGAGGGCATTGTATTATGGCGGATATGGATAGATCAAAGGCCGTTGATTTGGCGATTACTCAGATAGAAAAACAATTCGGCAAGGGCTCGATTATGAAACTGGGCGGCTCGGAAAAAGTAGATGTTCCGGCGATTTCCACAGGCTCTTTGAGCCTCGATATCGCACTGGGAACTTTCGGCGTTCCGCGCGGCCGTGTTGTAGAGATTTACGGACCGGAATCCGGCGGTAAAACGACGCTGGCCCTGCACATCGTTGCCGAGGCGCAAAAGAAGAACGGCATCGCGGCTTACATTGACGCCGAACACGCGCTGGATGTGACCTACGCCAAAAAAATAGGCGTGAATACCGATGACCTGCTGATCTCCCAGCCGGACACGGGCGAACAGGCTCTCGAAATCGCCGAAACACTGGTGCGCAGCGGTGCGTTGGATGTTCTGGTGGTTGACTCGGTTGCCGCGCTGGTACCCAAGGCAGAACTGGAAGGCGACATGGGCGACGCCCAGATGGGCCTTCAGGCGCGTTTGATGTCTCAGGCACTGCGCAAACTTACCGGCAGTATCAGCAAATCTAAGACCACTGTGATTTTCATCAATCAGCTGCGCATGAAAATCGGCGTCTTCTTTGGCAATCCCGAAACGACCACCGGCGGCAACGCGCTGAAATTCTATTCCTCGCAGCGGCTGGACATCCGCAAGATGACCTCCATCAAAAACGGTCAGGATGTCATCGGCTTCCGCACCAAGGTAAAAGTGGTCAAGAACAAAATGGCCCCGCCCTTCCGGGAAGCGGAATTTGATATCATTTTCGGTGAAGGTATTTCGCGCGAAGGCGACGTACTGGATCTGGCGGCGGAAAACGACATCATCGAAAAGAGCGGCGCCTGGTATTCCTACAAAGGCGACCGCATTGGCCAGGGGCGGGACAACTCCAGAATATTCTTAAAGGATAATCCCGATATCATGGCGCAGGTGGAAAACGAAGTCCGCGTCAAACTGGGCGCTCTGCCCAAAGAGCAGGAAGAGGATAAGTGAACGTTCTGGATTTAGAGGCGGCAAAGCAAAAGGCCTATCGTCTTTTGTCTCTGCGGCCGCATTCGGAAAAAGAGCTGGAAAAGAAACTGCGGGAAAAAGGTTTTCC
>CAYZRT010000045.1:0-19912 GCA_964480875.1 uncultured Smithella sp.
GATCATATCAGCGGCTCAAGGTAACACCGACTCTATCACAATATTTATTGACCGGGCACTGACTGCAAAGGGGAGAAATCGGCTTGCAGGTTTTGCGACCGAAGGCAACCATGATGGTGTTGTAAATAATCCAGTGACGACGAGGCAGTTTTTTGCGCAGGGCGAATTCGGTTTCGTCGGGCGTTTTCGTTTTAACATAGCCGAGACGGTTGGAAATTCGATGCACATGCGTATCCACACAAATCGCATCTTTTCCGTAGGCGAGCGAGACAACCAGATTGGCAGTTTTGCGCCCCACGCCTTTAATGCTCAGCAAGTCGTCTAAGTTGTCCGGCACTTTGGAGTTAAAACGGTTGATCAGTTCCCTGCACGTGTGATGAATGTTTTGTGATTTGACGCGGTAAAAGCCCACCGGGTAAATTGTCCTGGCTATTTTATCCAACGGGACATTGAGCATCTCTTCCGGTGTGGAGGCCAGTTCAAAGAGCCTGTCGGTGGCCACGGCAGTTACTTCGTCCTTTGTTCTTAGGCTCAAGAGTGTTGAAATTAAAATCACAAAGGGATCGCGCTGATTTTCCGCCAGATGGGAAACAATCGGCAGGGTTCCCACGGCCAGCTCTTTCTTCAGTATTTTAATAATGGTGTTGATGTCAGCATCTTTCATATATTAACAAATCCCTGGTCATTTCGACGAACGAACATAACATCATTGCGATACTCTCTTCCATCCCGGAATGACTAAATTTGTTTTATTCTTCTTTGCGGCTTTTCATCTGGCGCTTGGTTGCATCCAGTTCCATCTTTCTCAAGCGGACGCTTTTGGGGGTCACTTCCACCAGTTCGTCCTCGGCAATGAATTCGATGGCCTGATCCAGAGACAAAACCCGCGGCGGCCGTAAAATGACCGTGGCGTCGGATGTGGAAGCCCGCATGTTGGTGAGCTTCTTTTCCTTGATAATATTCACATTGAGATCGCCGCTGCGGTTGCGCTCGCCCACGATCATCCCTGCGTAAACTTCCGTGCCGATTTCCACAATCATCTCGCCGCGATCTTCCATCGCATAGCTGGCGTAAGAGGTAACCCGGCCGGGCCGGTCCGCAACCAGCACCCCGCTCAAGCGCTGGGGAATCGGGCCTGACCATGGAGCATAATTTTCTAAAAGTGAATTCATTACGCCGCCGCCTTTGGTGTCCGTCAGAAACTGACTGCGAAATCCGATTAATCCGCGTGACGGAATCAGAAATTCCATGCTGACCCGTCCGGATCCTTTGTTCACCAGGCTCTCCATGCGTCCTTTTCTGATGGATAGTTTCTCCGTGATTTTGCCGACGAATTCTTCCGGAATGTCCAAAAATAGCCGCTCGACCGGTTCGTGCGTTTTGCCGCTGATGATCCGCGTGATGACCCGCGGGCGGGAAACCATCAGTTCGTAGCCTTCACGGCGCATGGTTTCAATGAGCACCGCCATTTGCAGTTCGCCGCGTCCGCAAACTTCAAACGCGTCGGTTCTTTCCAGCTTTTTAATTTTGATGGCGACATTGCGCAGCGCTTCTTTTTCCAGTCTCTCCAGCAAATGTCGCGAGGTGAGAAACTTCCCTTCCTTGCCGCCGAAAGGACTGTCGTTGACATAGAACATCATCGATACGGTGGGCTCATCTACAAGCAATCGGGGAAGCGGACGCGGGTCCGTAAAAGAAGAAATGGTGTCGCCGATCTTGACGTTATCGACCCCGGCCAGCGCAATAATGTCGCCGGATTCAACCACGTCTGTCTGTTTTTTTGTCAGGCCGTAAAACGTGTAAAGCGCGGAAAATTTGATGCCGGAGATTATTTTATCCGTCGTGCAGAGACTGTAGTTATTGTTCATTTCCAGTTTGCCGCTCTGCAGCCGCCCCACGGCAATTTGTCCGACATAGGGATCGTAATCCAGGTTGGTGACCAGGAACTGCGGGATCTCTTCGTCGTTCCCGCTGGGGGGCGGCATATATTCGATAATGGTCTGGAGCAGAGGATATAGATCGGCGCTGTCGTCATCGATTTTTTTATGACTGACTCCGGCTTTGGCATTGGTGTAAAGAATCGGAAACTCAATTTGATTTTCCTCCGCTCCCAAATCAATAAAAAGATCATAGGTTTCATTGATGACTTCATCGATGCGCGCGTCGCTACGGTCGATTTTATTGATGACCAGAATAATGGGCAAATGCAGCGCCAGAGCTTTTTTCAAAACAAAACGAGTTTGAGGCAGAGGCCCTTCGCTTGCGTCCACCAGCAGGATTGCGCCATCCACCATGTTCAGGCTGCGTTCCACCTCGCCGCCGAAATCGGCATGGCCGGGCGTATCCACAATATTTATTTTTACGCCGTTGTAATTGACGGCGGTATTCTTGGCCATAATGGTGATGCCGCGCTCTTTTTCCAAATCCATCGAATCCATCACGCGGTCTTCCACAACCCGGTTCGCGTGAAAAACCCCCGTCTGCTTCAGCATCGCATTCAGCAGCGTGGTTTTCCCATGATCGACATGGGAAATGATGGCAATATTACGTAAATGATTTTTTTCCATTCTTCTCTATCCTTAAGGGTTATGATTTATAACTGATTTAACAGACTTATAACAGTTTTGAACACAACCGGTTATTTCTCGGAGACGGGCGTCTTAATTCGCGGCGACTATGCTATAATTTTCTTGACTTGTAAATCTCTTTTTCTTATGCTCGCCTAACTTGATGTTAATATTTTATTTTTAAGGTTGTCATTATGCTGAATTTCCTGCCGTCAAAAGTTATCGGGGTGATAGCAAGCCTGCTTCTGGTTATCAATATTTTATTCTGGGTGACTATTTTGTATGTGTTTACCATTCCGAAAATCCTGATTCCCTGGCCGCCGCTTTTGAAAGTCATCAATAGCATTCTTCACTGGATCGGAGAAAATTGGATTGCCGGTAATATTGGATGGATGAACCTTACTCAAAAAACCGAGTGGGATGTTCAGGGAATTGACGATTTGAATTACAATGGTTGGTATCTGGTGGTCAGTAATCATCAATCCTGGGTGGATATCCTTGTAATGCAGTATCTGTTGAATCGCAAGATTCCTCTTTTGAAATTTTTTATTAAAAGGGAGCTGATCAAGGTGCCCTTAATGGGGTTGGCCTGGTGGGCGTTGGATTATCCTTTCCTGTATCGCCACAGTTCCGAATACCTGAAACAGCATCCGGAACAGGCAGGTAAGGATTTTGAAGCAACCCGCAAAGCCTGCGAAAAATTTGCCACTGTTCCCACCAGTGTCATGAATTTTCTGGAAGGCACCCGTTTTACTCCGGCAAAACATGAAAAGCAGAAAAGCGAATACAAATTTCTTCTGCGTCCCAAATCCGGCGGACTGGCGCTGGCCTTGAATATACTGGGTGAAAAATTTCATTCCCTGCTGGATATCACCATCGTTTATCCGGATGGAATTCCCGGTTTCGGCGATTTTCTCTGCGGCAGAGTCAAGCGTATTACCGTGCGGATGAGGACCATCGAAATTCCGAAGCACCTTTTGCACGGCGATTACGAAAATGATCCGGCTTTTCGCGATGCCATGCATCAATGGGTGCAAAAACTTTGGAGTGAAAAAGACGGGCAGATACAAACGTTGATGAAAAAAATAAAATCAAAATAAATACAGTGTTTCATGGATGGGATAAATATCATTTTTAGTATTCCTCCGTTCATATCCCAATTTTTAAAAATCGAAGGTTGAAATTTAACGGCTAAAAATAACATTGAGTCGGTAATTGACGGATTCTAAAAATTATGCAATACATAGCAACAATTAATCATAAAAATTGAGAACCTCAGAAAAATAACTCGTCTGTAGAAGAAAACTACCCATAGAGGAGGAGTTAATAACTAATGGATAAGACATTAGGGAAAAGAGTATTGATAGTAACGGTCATCCTGATAACGGCTCTTATCATGATGAAATCTTCTTTAGCGGCGGAAGAAGCCAGAGACGGCAATTTCATTGCCTCCGATGATGGCACGGTATGGGATCAGCGAACAAATCTGCTGTGGGCAGCCGGGGACAATGGAGCAAACGTAAACTGGCAAGAGGCCAAGGACTATTGCGATAATTATAACGGAGGGGGTTATAGTGGTTGGCGAATGCCGACGAAGGATGAACTGAAAGGTTTGTATGACCGATCAACTTTTGGAAACAACGGGTTTCGTATTACAAAACTGATAAAATTGACAGGGGGGTTTCTGTGGACGTCGGAAATCCAGGGTTCTCAAGCCACCGTTGTCAATTTTCTTTATGACCGTGATATGTGGTTTGGGGAATCCCTGACACATAGAAGCCGGAACAGGGTGTTGCCGGTTCGGCTTGGCAGGGAAAGCAATGTTGCCGTAGCCGAACAAAAGCAGGCAGAAGTACCTCCCCCGCCTCTGCCCCCGCCGCCTCCGCCGGAAACGAAAGCGTCACCACCACCTCCACCGCCTGTACAGGAGAAGGTTTCCGTTTCTCTTAATCTTGAGTTTGATACTGCAAAATCCTTTATTAAGGCAAAATATCATAATAATATAAAAAAACTGGCTGATTTCATGAAAGAACATCCGGAAACCAGTGTTGTGATCGAAGGCCATACAGATAACGTTGATAGATTTAATGATCCCGACAACAATATAAAACTATCTCAGGCACGAGCCGACAGCGTTCGCCAATATCTGGTTGATAAATTCGGTATTGATAAGTCACGCATCAACGCTGTCGGTTATGGACCGGACAGGCCCATTGCTGACAACAACACTGAAGAGGGACGAAGAAAGAATCGCCGCGTTGATGCCGTGATAGAAACAATCGTCACAAGATAGATTTGTAAATGAAAATCCTGATGCCCCATGATGTCATCAATCATGGGGCATTTTTTATCCGCACACGGCAAATCATACACAACAAAACGTCTTGACAAACCCACAATTTTTTATTTAAATTTAACCAGTTATTTTAAATAACCGTTTAGTTAAATATTAAAAAATTTTATGGTGACGTGTTTTGAAGGAAAAGATGCGGGTGAAAAACCGTAAAGAAAAATCAGATAAAACGACTGAACGTATTTTAGCGGCAGCGAGGACTGTCTTTGCTGAAAAGGGTTACAGCGGAGCTCACATTGATGCAATTGCCGATCGAGCCGGCGTCAACAAAGCAACCATCTATTATCAAATCGGCGATAAAGATACTCTCTACGCGCATGTTATCCATCAGGTTATCGGTAATACTGCTCAGAATATTGCTCAGGTCGTGGCCTTGGCGGAAAATCCGGAAGAAAAGCTAAAAGCCTATATCACGTTTATCGCCGACACGGTGGATAAAAATCCGGAATTGCCGTCCATTATGATGCGGGAGGTAGCTTCCGGCGGAGTGACAATGCCGCGTGTTGTGATGGAAGATATTGCTTCCGTCCTGACCATTTTGGCCCGTATCCTCGATGAAGGGAAAAAAAGAGCGGTATTTATCGAAACCGTACCGTTTCTTATTCACATGATGATCATGGGAACAATTCTCTTTTATAAAAAAGCTTCGCCGATTAAAGACAAACAATCATGGATATCTGCGGCGCTGAAAGCCCATGATAAAAAATTAAAATCAAGCCTGGGAGAGGAAGTGTCCGCTCTGGTTCTCAAAGCGATAAAGCGATGATAAAGAAAAAAATATTACTGCTTGTTAAAAATGGAGGATAAACATTGAAGAAAAGAATCATCATTATTGTTTTTATCATTCTTTTTCTGGTTGTCGGGTCACTGGTGTATGTCGGTCAGAAAAATAATCGTCAAAAAGGACTTTTTTATTCCGGTACCATAGAAACAACGCAAACGAATCTGTCTTTTCAGGTTGCCGGACGGGTGGCGCAAGTCCTGGTTCAGGAAGGCCAGTCTGTAACCAGAAATCAGCTGATTGCCGAACTCGACCGATCAGAATTTGAATCACGTCAGTCTCAGGCCAGGGCCAATCTGGAACGGGCACAAAAAACAAAAAATCAACTGCAAACCATGCTGAATTTGAGCACAAAAACTCTTCCCACGGAAGTCACCCGCGCCAAGGCTTCTGTTAAAGGCGCACAGGACACACTCAAAGATGCGGAGCGCAACTACCGGCGGTTTGAAGAGCTTTTCAGCAAGGAAGTCGTTACGGAAAAAGAACGCGATACCATGAAACTTCATTATGAAATCGCGCAGTCACGTCTGGCGGAAAGCGAATCCGTGCTGAAACTGGCTGAGGGTAATTTAACCAAAATCGATGCGATTAAACAGGATATCGAAGTTGCCTCGGCGCAAATCAGCGCGGCAAGGGCGTCTTTAAATCAAACGTCGATTCAACTTGATTACACCCGATTGATATCGCCCACGGATGGCGTTATCACCAGCCGTAACATCGAGCCCGGCGAAACCGTAACGCCCGGCAGAGAAGTCATCACCGTTTCCGACCTTTCCCGTGTGGATTTGAAAATATTTGTTGACGAGACGGAAATCGGCAAGGTCAAGCCGGAACAAAAAGTGGATGTCAAAATTGACACCTTTCCTGATAAAACCTACACGGGAACCGTTTCATTTATTTCTCCGGAAGGGGAATTCACGCCTAAAATTATCCAGACCAAAAAAGAAAGAGTCAAGCTGGTCTATCTGGTCAAGGTATCCATTGCCAATCCTGACTTTCAGCTTAAGGCGGGCATGCCGGCTGATGCCTGGCTGATCGAATAGCGGAGTCTGACGATGCCCATGTTCCGTGAAAAATCATCACCCCTCGTGGAAGTGAAGAATGTTACCATGCGCTTTGGCAGCGTTGAAGCTGTTAAAAACATTTCTCTGAATGTTTCCAAGGGCGAGGTTTTTGGCCTGGTGGGTTCCGACGGCGCCGGCAAGTCAACGCTGCTGAGGCTTATTGCCACCATGATGAAGCCGTCGAGCGGAGAAATTTTCATCGACAATTTTAATGTTGTTGCCGAAAAACAAAAAATAAAAAATATCATCGGTTATATGCCGCAGCGATTCGGTTTGTATCAGGATCTTACGGTCGATGAGAACATGCAGTTCTTCCTGGATGTGTTCGATGTGCCGCGCGCTCAAAGAAAATCACGGAAGGATAAATATCTGGGCTTTTCCAACCTTCTGCCTTTTACAAACCGGCTGGCCGGCAATCTTTCCGGTGGAATGAAACAAAAGCTTGGGCTGGCCTGCGTGCTGGTTCATGAACCTCAGGTGCTGATTCTGGACGAGCCGACCAACGGCGTTGACCCGGTATCCCGAAGTGAGTTCTGGGATATACTGGGTCATATGCAGAAGGAAGGCATGACGATTATCGTTTCCACAGCTTATCTGGATGAAGGTGAAAAGTGCGATAGGCTGGGATTAATGCATAAATCCATTTTGCTGGAGACGGCTCCTCCTGCTGTTGTTCGCGGGGATTACAAAAATCTGGAGGAGGCGATGATTGAACGAATCAAGATAGCGGACGGAGAGCTTGACGATGTCGCATTCCAACTCTGATTCCATTTCCGTAACCAATCTCGAGAAAAAATTCGGCAAATTTGTTGCGGTTAATAAAATTTCCTTTTCGGTCAGGAAAGGCGAAATATTCGGCTTTCTCGGTTCAAACGGCTCCGGCAAATCCACTACCATCCGGATGCTTTGCGGCATCATCACGCCCACGTCCGGAGGCGGGATGGTCGCCGGCCATGATATCGTGACAGAGTCGGAGGAAATAAAAAAATCCATCGGCTATATGTCGCAAAAATTTTCTCTCTACGAAGAGCTGACCCCTTTTGAAAATTTACGTTTTTATCTGGGCGTGTATGATGTTCCACAATCAAAATGGTCCGAACGCATTGATTGGGTTTTGAACATGGCCCACCTGCAGGATGCGCGTAATCGCAAAACCAGGGACCTGCCAACGGGCTGGCGTCAGCGTCTGGCCCTTGGCTGTTCGCTTTTGCATCAACCGGATATTTTATTTCTGGATGAACCGACGTCGGGCGTTGATCCCGTCACCCGTGGACATTTCTGGAATTTCATCAAGCAGCTGGCCTATGGTGGGATGACCATATTTGTCACCACGCACTACATGGATGAAGCGCGTTTGTGCGAAAGAATTGTCATGATTAATGAAGGCTGCATCGTAGCTTCCGGAACGCCTGAACAGATTATCTCCGGCGCCTGTCCGGAAAAGCCGGATGCCGATTTGAATGACGCATTCATCAAATTGATGAAGAGGAACGACCATTGAAATTCATCAGACTCAAGGCCGTCACCCGCAAGGAATTTTATCATCTGATTCGCGATTACCGGAGTCTTTATCTGGCGTTTGCCATTCCGCTTTTGCTGATTATTCTTTTCGGATACGCGCTCAGTCTGGATGTGGATAATGTGGAAACGGTCTTTGTTGATTACGATAAATCGGCGCTGAGCCGGGATTTCATCCGCAAGCTGGACGCCTCGCCTTATTTTCGTGTTTCTGCCCTGCTGCCCGGCACAAAGGATGCGATTGATTATCTCGATCATGACCGGGCAAAACTGGCCATTGTTATTCCACCGGACTTTAAAAAAAGCATCAGCGCCGATCGCGAAATCCAGTTACAGATCATCATTGACGGCAGCGATCCTTCGTTTGGCAACATTGTCCGCGGTTACATCTCTGCTTTTGTCGAGCGCTACAATCAAAAGATGCTGATTAATTTTCTCAACCGGCAGGGACGCGATCAAATCCATCCTCCTGTGGATGGCCGCGTCCGCATCTGGTTTAACGAAGATATGGAAAGCCGCAATTTTATTATTCCGGGAATTATCGCGGTCATCATCATGATTGTCGGTGCGATTCTGACGTCGTTAATTATTGCCCGTGAATATGAAAACGGCACAATGGAAACAATCAAATCCATGCCTGTGCAGGCGGGAGAATTTCTGCTGGGGAAGGCACTTCCCTATTTTTTCATCGGGCTGACAGATTTGCTGATAGCGATTCTGCTCGGACAGCTTTTGTTCGGCATTGTGATGAAAGGGAATTTTGGGTTGCTGATGGTGGGTGCATCGCTTTATTTAAGCGTTGCTTTGTCTTTGGGCATTTTGATTTCCAACGTGACCAAATCGCAAATGCTGGCCAATCAGATGGCTATTTTGACGACCTATCTGCCATCGCTGCTTCTTTCCAATTTTGTTTTTCCCATTATCAATATGCCGAAATTTTTGCAGATGATCACACTGCTTGTTCCCGCAAGATATTTTATCGATATTTTATCGGGAATCTATTTGAAAAATTTGGGCATAGCCTACTTATGGCCGAGTATGCTGGTTTTGCTGCTGATGTTTATCGTGCTGACTTTTTTTAATTATAAAATGCTGAAAAAGGAAGGGCTATGAGCTGGCTGAGAATCAGAGAACTGGTACGCAAAGAATTCATTCAGCTTTTCAATGACAAGCGTAACCGCGCGATGATCATGATCATGCCCTTTATCATGATGTTCGTTTTCGGTTATGTCGTTAATTACGATATCAAAAATGTCAGGATGGCGGTACTGGATTATTCCAAAACCTACGAAAGCCGTTCTCTCGTGAAGAGTTTCGAAGGCAATAATATCTTTCATGTTACTCATTTTGTCGCCAATGAGAATCACATGACGGAATTGCTGCTGAGGCAAAAAATAGACGTGGGTATCAAGATCGGCCATGACTTCGCGTCGGTCATTAGAGCAGGACAAACGGCGCCGGTCCAGTTTCTGGTCGATGGGTCGATGAGCAACATGACATCTGTCCGGGTGGCCTATATAGCATCGATTTTGGATAGATTCAACCGCGAGGAACTACGCAAGCTTTATCCCGTCGACATGAGTTACGGCAAACTGGATGCGAGGGTCCGGACCTGGTACAATCCCAATCTCGATAGCCAGTACTTTTTTGTTCCCGGCATTGTCGCATTTCTAATCATGCTGACAAGCTTTATCCTTACCTCCATTGCCATCATTCGCGAGAAAGAAGACGGCACCATGGAACAGCTCATTGTGACACCCTTAAAATCATATGAGTTCATTATCGGGAAAACCATTCCTTACATTATTATTGCGCTTTGCCAGCTTTTTGCCGTGACCGCTGTTGCGATTTACTGGTTTGAGATACCTTTTAAAGGGAGTTTTGTGCTTCTTTTAATAGCGGCATGTTTGTTTTTGTTGAGTAATTTGGGGATCGGACTCTTTATCTCGACGATATCATCGACTAAACAGCAGGCCATGATGACCGCTTTCTTTTTCATTCTCCCGTTTTTTATGCTCAGCGGTTTTGTGTTTCCGATTGCCAACATGCCCGAACTTGTGCAATGGCTTACGTATCTTAATCCGCTACGATTTTTTCTGATTATCATCAGGGATATTTTCCTTAAAGGCGTGGGGATGGATGTTATGTGGCCGCAATATCTGGCTCTCACTATGCTGGGCATCATTGTTTTTACCGGCGCGATTATTCGTTTTAAAAAACGGCTGGATTAGTGAAGCGTTCTCATATATTATGCATCTCAATAAAAAATGAAGCAAGATGTCATTCCGAATCCCGGTTTTTCGGGATGAGGAATCTTAAAAAGATGTCATTGCGAGCCGTCTCACAGACGGTGTGGCAATCTTAAAATCAAGATTTCTCGCTTCGCTTCGAAATGACACAGAGATTTAGAATTGGAATAACATTTCAGGTAATTACGATTTATGCTCAAAGTCATCGCGGATCAAAAGGCAATTCACAAATATGCCGGACAATTTAATAAAAAATTTACCCCCTTTGTTGACGAGGGAATAAAGGTTAAACTCGGACATCAGGGGGCGAGCTTTCCCGCCAAAATCCTTTGGTCTAAAAAACTGGGCATCTGGAAATTTTCCAAAACGGTCAAAGACGTTCGTTACTGGAACGCCTTCGGCATCGGCAAGCCCGGAGCATCCGGTGTTCTTTCCATTGCCTCCGAGATTAATTTCCCCTGGTCGCAGATTGACCGCAAAACAGGAGGCGCATTTGCCGAAGATCATTGGGGAAATGTCTTTGTCATTCATCGCGGCAAAATCGGCGGTGGGAAAAAAGGCGTCGGCAAATCTCTTTTCGAGCACAACTATCGCGGTATCTGGTCGCTGATGGAGGATGGGGATTCGATCAGTGAAGTCGCAGTGATAGGTAATCTTAAATCCGAAAGATTTGCCTTGCAAGCGGCGCAGTTTGTGAAAAAAATAGAAATCATGAAATTATCCGCCGCCGAATCGGCGCAGACGGAAATGGATTTTTCAGAAATCAGTTTTCGGGAAGATTTGATCGGAAGCGAGGAACCTTTGTCAGAAGAGGAAATAGTGTTTGCGTGCGACCATGATCTGGTCGTCAGCGAACTAGCCGCCGAGCTTCAGCGTGAGAAAATTAAAATAGGCAACGATGCGGAAAGCGAACTTTTCGCGGTTGATCCTGCCGAGAACAGAATTTCCCATATTTTTGAAATTGTCACCGACGCGAAAGAAAAAAGCATCATGGCCGCCGTGGGCAGATTGCTCTTGCAGACTTCTGCCGCCGCCTTGAATCCTTCTGCTGTTTTGGTTTTGCCGGAAGATAAAATGAGTCATTACGGAGCGGAATTGAGAAAAATGAACATTCCCGTTATCGGTTTTCACTGGCAGGCAGAAAGAGCCGTTTTCTCTGGGCTGAATAAAATCCGTTTTACCTGATTGTCGATGAAAAATAGAACCGTTGCCGGTATTTTTCTATCCGGCATTATTCTTTGGTTTTTTCAGCGGTTTTTTTGCTGTCCAGAATTTCATAGATGTAATTATGCCATGCTGTTTTCAGTACATCCCTTTGCACAACATCCAAGAGCTCGTTCAGGCCGTCACGGAAACCTAATGCCGCATAAGCAATGAAACGCAACAGACTTTTTTCTTTTCCGGCCCATGGTTTAGTCGAGTCTTTTTGACTCGACTAAACGTTTTATCTTTCAATCAATCGGCGTGCACGGGGTGCCCGCCCTACATCTACCTTTTTCATTCCCGCATGGGCCTGGCGGGAATCCAAATTCTTCCCCCTTTTTGTAAAGGGGGATCGAGGGGGATTTTTCTTCAGCCCTCGGTTTAGCGCCCTGATTTTTGAAAATTGAATAGCGAGATACTAAAATGCATTTCTAAAAACTCTTTACAATTCTAAAGTAGTGGTTTAGAATTGTAACCATGAAAATAAATCGTATGATTTACAAAGAGTTGGCGAACGAGATTGGCAAACCGTTTATCTCTATCCTTATCGGCCCAAGGCAAGTCGGCAAGACATTTCTCATGCATCAACTGGAAAAAGAATGCAGGCGAAAGGGCCTTAAGACGCGATTCTACAATCTTGAAGACCCTGACGATCTGCGCTTATTCAGCGGCGATGAAGAGCAACTTATCAGGCAATTGAAAAAGATGGATACGGAGTTGCTGTTTATCGATGAATTTCATTACCTGAAAAACGCCACGCGCATTTTCAAAGTTCTTTACGATTCAAAAATAAAGGTGAAGATATTTGCATCCGGTTCATCATCCATGGAAATGCACAGGCACCTGAAAGAAAGCCTGACCGGCCGGTTCCGCCTGAGCATCATACATCCGCTATTTGGTAAAGAAATCCGCCAATCCCCTGACTATTCATTTGAAGAGTTTTTGCGGTTCGGCGGTCTTCCGGGTCTGATACACGAGCAGGGCGCAGCGGACAAAATGGCGCTGTTGAAGAATGTGCTTCAGACATATCTTCTCAAGGATATCAAAGCGCTCATCAAAGAAGAAAACATCCGGTCGTTTAACAACCTGCTCTACAGCCTTGCCCAAAATCAGGGGCAGGTTGTCTCCGTAGCCGCTCTGGCGCGCGATGCGGGTCTTTCCGAACCTGCGATAAAACATCATCTGGAACTGATGGCCCAGACCTATGTCTGCTTCCCCATAGACAGTTATTCCCGCAATCTGGCGAATGAACTGAAAAAAGTGAAGAAGTATTATCTTTATGATACCGGAATCAGAAACTGCATCCTGAACGATTATTCTGCATTGAATAAACGACCGGATAAGGGCGCGATTATCGAATCGTTTGTAGCGCTGGCGGTGATGAAGCAGTTGAAAGCAAACATGGAATTAAAGTTTTGGCGGACACGGCAGGGTGACGAAGTGGATTTCATCCTGCTCAAAAACAGGGTACCGGTGCCTGTCGAGGTAAAATATCAGATTCCCGCACCCGTTGTTCCCGATGGAATGCGAAAATTCTTGCAGAAGTATAGCGATGCGCCGTTTGCAATCGTTTTTTCAAAAGATGACCTTGGAAAACTAGAATGCCACGACCGGACAGTACGGTTTTTGAAATGGAAAGACGCGGAAGAAATTGATTATTTGCGGAACGTGGAGTAAAAAATCAATCAGCGTGTACGGGATGCCCGCCCTACATCTTCCGCTGTCATTCCCGCATGGGCCTGGCGGGAATCCAGAACTTCCCCCTTTTGTACAAAGGGGGATCGAGGGGGATTTTTCCAGTATTGCCTTGAATGGATAAAGTTGTGTTAGAAAAATTATTGTAATGTTCTGGCTTTGGAAAAAATTGTTTGCTCTAATTAAACTTAAGTGCTTTCCTTTCCAGATTGTATTCATGGCCAACGCAAAGATTGGATTTATTTAAATCAGGATCAATCATGGATGTTGTAAAAATTATTTGATGCTTCACATCAGATTTCTGAGATAAGTTAACTATGAGTCTTTGGAAATTCTGGCTTCTTTTCTCTTCCATCCCTTTGTCTTCCATGTTGTCGCAAATAATCATCCGCGGATAACGAAAAAAATCAAGATTTAAAGCAGCAAAGAAAATTGCATAATGAATGCTATTCTTTAAATAGATTATTGAGCTAGCAGAAAATTGATTCCGATTATCTACTGCGAAAGTATTTTTGGTAAATGTTATCTGAATATTTTTGACTGTTTGAAAGGCTTCTTCTCTCGGCAAATCATTCGTTAAGAGTAGACGTCCATATTCATTAATTTTGTCGAATGCTGTGTCTATCCTGTCTTTCTGCTTTGCTCGCTTAGTTTGAATCGAATGTTCCAGCCCCTTTATTTCTGATCCCAAACGCATTTTTTTTGATTTTGCATTTTCTACAATCATAGCGGCCTTAACTTGCTTTAAAAGGAATTCTATTTCGCTCTGCAGTTCACCCTTCTTAATCAAAAGTGAATCAATGTATTCATCCCGAACCGTCTTAACTTTAAGCATAGTTTCATCAAAGCGTAACTGTGCATTTCTAGTTTTTTCATTTAATTCTGGTAAGGCAGCCTTGAACACAGCTAATTTGTTCTCTTTTTCGATAAGAAGTAAATTGGACTCCTTTATTTGTAAGAGAAGTTCTTGTCTCATCCTTAAAGCTTGTGATGATAGTCCATCTTTTTGAATATTTTGTTTGCATAAAGAACAAATATCTTCAGAAAGAGGCTGTATTGGTGAAAGACAGTGAGGGCAAAACGATATTGGTAACTGTCCTAAAATTTCTCTTGTTTTAATTGATTCATCTAAGGCATCAACCCGTTTTTGAAGGCTACTAATAAATCTTCTAGAATCTTCTACTTCATATTCAAGCGATTGCGCATCATTCAGGGTCGACGAATACTCGTTTTTTAGAAAGGAAAGGTTATTATGCAGTTCCTTATAGACAGTTAACAGATCATTATCTTCTAATATTTTATTTAATATGGTCTGGTCATCAAGAGTGGCCTGGATTTTTTGAATTCGCTCCTTATTTTCATTAATAGTGGCTTCAATCTTTTTAATTTCTATTTCCTGATCTGTTTCTCCGAGGATTTCTATAAGCCCATCTACTTGGCGTGAAATGCTTTCAAGTTCCTTGTGTTTTGCTCTAAGACTTAATTCATCTGAATAAAGAGAATCGTCGTAAATTCCAAATAATACTTCGCCTACAGTGTTTCTCGTGAGTGGCGTGTCAAACTGCTCATCACGCATAAGCGACTCCACAGAACTTAATTGGTCAATGTATATTAATCTTAGTATCTGATGCATTGTAATATTACTTGAATTATCATTCTTAACTTCTGGAAATTCTAATGCACGAAAAAGTACTTGAGAAAAACTATCAACATTTTCGCTTCTTCGAAAAGGAAATTCCTGCCAACCTTCAACAACTGACTTTCTTGCATCCTCTAGCGCCCCCCAATATATGGCCATATTTTGTCTACTGGAATTTGATACTGCCCTTTTTAATGTCAATATAATGTTGTTTATTTCTATCTCGGCAATAATATAGTCACAACGTTCAGCTTCCGGTTTCCACTTATTGTAATCACCACCTAGAACAAAAAAAATAAAATCTGCTATCGTTGATTTACCGGAACTGTTAGTACCTCTTATAATATTAACGCCATCGTGAAAATATTCATCATACACAGAGTGACCTTTACAGAACACGCATAATCTTCGCAGTGATAATTGAGGTTTAAGAAGGATCATATTGATACTCCAGTAATTCCGTTCTAGCTTTCAGCCCTTTATCGCCATAAAGGCTTATAGAATTGAAACTTCGCGTTAACAAATCAATAATGTTCGAATCTACTGAATTTGCTTTTTCAATTGTTTCTTGTAAGTCTTTTGGTATTGGCGTAACTGTTCGTCGCACTTTGCCTTGCGACAAACTTTCTGCATCAATGAGGTTATAGGCTGCTAAACACTTGAGTGCAATTATTTGTAAAGGTTCCAATTGGTGAAAAATACGATGAGGGTCATTGAATTCTTCATAACGTTGTTCATGCTTCCTGATCTGTCTTTTGAACGAAAGTAACGCTCTGGGGAATTTCATTCTATTAATTTCTTGTGGAAACAGAAGATAAAAATCTAGAATTTTTATTCTCTCAATCTCATGATCATCAGTAGGAAGTTTTGTTAGCAGACGCAATATCCTAAATATACAATGATTAATATCAAAAGCTGGATGATATAAAAGCATATCTAAACCCATTTAATATGACAGTTACCTGTCAAATAGTACAGCATACCGTTGATGTCGTCTGCATATATATGTAAAATGTTTTCATTAAATAGACCGAGAATAGGATTTATAATTTTAGATTGAATCAGGTCATTTATTTCAGATTCTTGCGCACCATTGGTAATTTGCGGATGGATCTGATTATAATATCTCGTATATACCTCCGCAAGCAAATATGAATGTATCTCTTGTGCTGCCTCATAGAACTGATGCTTAGCAAGTTTTTTTACATAGCGTTCTTTTGTACTACTTGCAAATGGCAGGTGTGTTGATCTTTTACCTTCTTTCAACTTGGCTTCTAATCCAATAATTTCATCATTAGCAATTGGCGTAATATAATGTTCCAATTTCTCAATTACTTCATTAAATTGAATATTATTTTCCAATTCTTTTTTAAATTTTTCCGTTAGTCTGCCGAGTTCAGCGGATACACTACTTTCTGGCATATATATGGATTTGTTTATGTTGCCGCCAGCAAGATCACCATTTACTATATTGCCCGTCTGCATTGTTTTTTTGGTGTTAATTAGAGAATGTTTATTGTCGGGTATTAGATCATCCATTTTAAAATATTGTCCATTTAACAACATTTATTTGTTTTTATTTATATCTCTGCCTGCTTGATCTCCGCCAACGACATTTTTTGATTGTTTAGTTTTTGTTATATTTTTTGGTTTATATATTTTTATTGTTATGCCAACCAATAAACCAGCAATTAAGGTGAGAGTAACAATAATAAACTTCGTCCAATCCATTAAGATAGCCTCTCAATAAAGAAAATGAAGTTCTTGAAATGAGTTTTCAGCCGCCAATCAATTTTAATATTTATCTTAGTAAACATGCAGAATCACGTGTATCACCGATACCCTCCGCATTTTGTGGGACGGGGTTTTATTAACCTCTTTTTGAAAAACATTGCAAGAAAAAACTTAGAATAATTAAAGACATTATGAATTCCTCAAACAATGAAGAAATACTAAAAATACTGCTTTAATGGAGCGGTGAATTACAGGCTGCGAACAGAATCTCTTGATAGTAATTATTAGTAATAAAGATTTGATCCATAGTGTATCGATGAATTAGTAGTGCGAAATAGAGCGGTCAAAACCCAGACTAACTCTTGCAGTTAGAAGGCAAATGTTTAAATATGACTATGTTTTTTATTATATTACAGCTTCTCCAAGTATATCTATGCCGCGTTGTGATATTTTGGTTCGATTGCCTACATCTATCTTTGGATTTATGAATATTCGAACCGTTCTTACACGATTTTGCCAATCATTATTACTTCCAACCATTCCCCGACTTTCATATGGTGTAGCAAGGTCAGCACCTTTTTCAACGATATATATTCGTCCTAGTTTGTCCTTATCCGCTCTAGGAATATCAACAATAACATCATCTTGCGATAATTTGGATGCCAAACCTTTAAGACCAATTAATTTATTTATCTCGTCTGCAATTCTTCGACTGAGATGCAATAGAAGCTTGTCCCCTGTCTTCTCGCATTCTTGTTTCTTCTGTAATAATTGCTCATACAAAGTTTTATCCTCTTCAAAATCAAGAGAAATTGCTCTTTTAAAGATGTCTCTTACTCTAAGGCGCTTCGCTAAAGTTTGTGCTCTTGGTGACTTTGATTGCTGTAGGTAACCTAAAAATTCTCCCATGGAACCCCAGTAAAGAACTTCATTGAAATGCAGTTTTTCGTCATCATTTAGCGTTTCAAGGTGCGCCGCTGCGGCGTGGGCTAACATTGCATGTGCGCTTCTTACAGCATGGTGCCAGTATAACACCCAAAACATTTGAGAGCGCGCCAGAACAATATTTTCTGCAGATTGTCTACCTTTCCACGTAATTGCAAGTACCGCTTTAGTATATAGGTGCTCTTTTGTTAATGATGCAGAAAGAGAGTTCATGAATCGAGTTATATCAATGCTACGAGCATATTCAACGCCAGCATGATGAGCATCACGCAGCAAATAATCTGTTTTATCAGCATCAATAGGGCCATTCAGAATGGAACCGACAATTTGCCATCCAAGTCCAGTTGTGTTCCTGGGTTTATTCTTACCAGTTATTAGCCAACACAACCGATCAATATTTACCTCTGGCCAGAATTTCTCGATGACCATTTTCAAAGGTTCGGTATGCTTATCAGGCTTGACAAATTTATTAATTCCATCACCTTTTATCAAAACTTCTGCAACTGTTTCATGCTCTTGTACTATACCCACATCTTCAAAACTATGCGCGTAAGAGTGCTGCCCAATATCGTGAAGTAGACCAGCCAACAGCGCAGTAACTATCATTTCCTCATCCACTAATTGGCGAAAGTATGGTTGATTATCATCCGCAAGCAGCGAGTTTATATAACGTGATACATTTGAAAAAACACCAAGTGAATGTTCAAGCCTTGTATGAGTAGCACCTGGAAAAACGTAGTGAGTGAACCCTAGCTGATGTGCATTGTTAAGACGAAAAAACATAGGATGATGAACCATCTTGGCAACTCTATCTGTGAATGGAATATTACCGCTTACTGGTATACGGAGAGTTCGAGTTCCAGTGTATGTACTTAGCTCTTCAACACCTGCTCTATTGATGTAAAAGCATTGCATCTTTTCGAGATCAGATATGACCATTGCAATATTTTTATATTTTGGCATCGACGTTGAGCAATCTAAATTCAAACGATCAATAATGAGTTGCAGACTCTTTAAATCTGATATTGAAAAAAGTTTTCGAATTTTAGGAAGATTAATACCATCTTGAATCATTTGCCCAAAATAATGAAGGTCAAATGATTCATTAACATATTCCCTTGGTATCTCTACATACATTTGCCGTTTATCTTTCAATCCCTCTTCAAATACGCGATAACGTCTTGGAAAATACTTATGGCTTGTATATACCCCGGTTTTCCCAGGCTTATTGGTAACATACTTTGAGAAACCAAGATCTACTATTTTTAATCGCCCTGATTCACCGACTAACATATTACCGAACTTCAAGTCACAATGAATAATATTTTTCAAATGCAGCGCTTCAATGCCTCGTGCAGCTTGAAGGAGTAAATTAATAAATATTTCACGAGTAATGGTATTGTCACTTTTTGTCAGCCAAAAGTCAAAATCACAGGCATTATGAATATATTCCATTACATAATAAGGCAGTTTATTATCTTTAGTCCTTTCTATATACCCGGCATTATAAACCAAAACTACATTCGAATGAGATACAGATACTAATTTTGTAATTTCGTCTTTAAAGACATTGCCTGGGTCAATGTCTTGTGTTAATTCTTGCTTTCCCCGAAATACTTTGACTATTCTGTCCACCATAGATTCAATGCCAGGTCCTATAGGAAGGCGCACGTGGTAAACGCGTGCTGTCGATCCACCATCAAAGAAATTAATAAATTCGGCTGCTGGCAATTTTTCGCAAAGTTTATTGAAAATCTTTTTATTCTCACCAGAAAGAGTTTTATCAGTCATCGACAACCTCCTCATCAAATTGAAGTCTGTAGTCTAATTCAATATCGCCATTTGAAAAATGTTAAAATATTATGGTTCGAAGGTTATATCTCGAAATATCAGCCTTAGAGCCTTTGTAAGCTTGTAACTTTTTTTAGTGAAACATGCAGAACCACGGGTGTCATCGACACCCTCCGCATTTTGTGGGACGAAGCTTTATTAATACTTTTGGGGTTAAAATTGCAAGAAAAAAATTTGTAATTACGGTAAAAAGTGAATTGTGAATAAAAAAATCCCTCGAAAGAGGGATAAATAATACAAATACTGGATTCCCGATCAGGAGACTGTGTCGTAATTGTTTTTGCATACATAGTTAAACGCTCTTTGGCAAAAG
>CAYZRT010000046.1:0-19485 GCA_964480875.1 uncultured Smithella sp.
TATAAACCGGACAGTTTATGTGCTACAAACCGGACATATTATTTGCTTCTTACATTTATAATTAAAGCCATTGACAATAGACTTCCCTCATTTTACAATAAAGATATGAAATGGAAGTCTTTATCATTGCAACCTTTTTAACCATTAACCCATTCGATAATAAAGGAGGTCCATATGCGTATCAGTTGGAAAACGTATAAAGGAAAGCAAATTCTTTATGTTGATTATAGCGGATTGAAAACCGACGAGATGATAAAACTTCTTCATGATTCATGCGATGTATTAAATACATCCTCTGGCGGAGTTCTTCTCCTCACCAATTTCGAAAACACAACAGCGACCACCGAATACATGAACGAAGTAAAACACCTCGGCAAGGACGTGATTACGGTAAAAGCGGCCAAAACGGCTTTACTCGGTATTGTGGGCGTCAAAAGCGTACTTGTACAGGGCTATGCTTTTTTTACCGGTGAAAAAAATTTGAAAACCTTCAGTACGGAGCAGGACGCAATGGAATGGTTAGTGTCTTAAAGCCATAGATAAAAATTCTTCCAATGATTTCTTTAAATAAAACCTGGGAGAATAAAGAGTAACTTTAGCCAAATTGGGAGGTTTTTTGCATGCCGGTACAATACATACAATACAAAGGTAAAACGATCCTTTATTGTGACTTCAGAAATCAGATTGGAGATGAGGGTATTACAACCCTTGATGAAGAGGCAAAAGCCATGGAAACCTGGACGCAAAAAGGGCTCGTTCTAAGTGATTTTCATAATTCCAAGGGATCAACCGCGTTCATGGCACACGCAAAAAAACTTGGTAAAGAAGTATTCGCGCCCAAGACGCATAAAGCCGCCGCCATAGGCCTTTCCGGAATTCAAATGGTGCTTCTGCAGGCATACAACACTTTCTCTTCAGACAAACTTGTTCCTTTTAACTCGGAAGAAGAAGCAAAAGAGTGGCTGATAAAAGATTAAATGAAACGAGCGCACAAAGTTTGAACCGTAAGTTTAATTACAACACAGCTTCGAAGGCCGGTATCCAGTCTAATTTAACAAGACACCATCAGTCATTTCTCCTCCTTCAATGGTCAAGGGTGACCCCGATATTGCCCAAGATTCGTGATTCAGGGACCTCTAAAAAATAGCTTTCAGCGGTTTTCTAATCCGTAACCGTCAGCAAATTTGAGTTCAGTATTCAGCGGAGCTTTTGGCCCTGACGCTCAAACGGGGAAGTCTTTCCGGATAGGTGGGGATTCACCTGTACCGCCGCAAAAACACAGCTAATTTTTTCTCAATGGCGTTGATGTTTATCCTTTTCTTCGTGGCGGGAATTACATTGAACGTGCGTCCCATTTTCAAAATTATTTTCCCCGTGTTTGAATGACACATAAAGGTAACCTTCTCTTTTCGCCACGATTTCGACAGAGTTTTCATATGGAAATTCGCATAAATTATTCTCTTGTCATCTTAAATAAGCCTAATGTATAAGAAGAGTCACTGAATGTCTATGGAGGAAATCATGCGGGTAATCATCGTCGGTGCCGGCGAAGTCGGATATCATATAGCCAAAAAGCTGTCCGATGAAAAAAAGGATGTCGTTTTGATTGATAAGAATGAGGCAAAGATAAGGCGAATTAACGAAAATCTCGATGTCCAGGCCTTGCTCGGTTCGGGAACAAGCCCACGAATGCTCCGGCTGGCGGGAATTCAGGATGCGAAACTGCTCGTCGCCGCAACGGATGTTGATGAAGTGAATCTTATCTCGTGTCTGCTGGCCCGGAGCCTTAACCGTCACACCGTTAAAATCGCCCGTGTCAGAAATCAGGAATATTTCCAGGAAAAATCTCTGTTCAGCCAGGATAACCTGGGTGTCGATCTGATCATCAACACCAAATCGATGATGGTGGATTCGATTCTTAAACTGATGGAGGTTCCGGGCGCTTCCGAAGTGATTGATTTTCTGGGCGGCAAGGTGAAGATGGTCAGTTTTCTGATTTTCGAGGACTCGCCTCTTGCCGGCAAAAAACTGAGCGAGTTGAGCATTCAGAAAGACAAACTGCTGGTCGGCGCGATTGTCCGCGGTCATAAAATTCTGATTCCCAACGGAAACGACATCATTCAACCGCTGGATCTTGTCTATCTTGTAATAAAAAAATCGGATGTCAACCAGACCCTTTCTATGCTGAAGATGAGCACCGGCCCGACAAAAAACATCCTGATCGTCGGAGCGGGCGGAACGGGCATGGCCGTGGCCAAGGCGCTCGATGACAGGCGCCTGAATGTCAAAATCATCGATCATGACGGAGAAAAATGCAAGGAGGCCAGTACCCTGCTGAACCACGTGACCGTCATCAGGGGAGACGGCGCGGACAGGGATCTGCTCCGGGAAGAAAACGCGGGCGACATGGATATGCTGATCGCGTTGACCGGCGATGAAGAAAGCAATGTACTTATCTCTTTGCTGGCCAAGGAATTGGGCACGCGGAGAACGATCACCCGCGTCAGCAAACTGAGCTATATGCACATCGTTTCGGTAATCGGTCTCGATACGGTTATCAATCCCCGCATGTCGGCGGTGCGCGCTATCCTTCAGTATCTCCGCAAGGGAAAAATCATTTCCGTGGCGCCTTTACGGGAGGAGCAGGCCGAGGTGATTGAAGCCGAGGCCCTGGAAACGTCCGATATCGTCAATACGCCTCTGGCGAAGGTTGATTTTCCTCCCGGCGCAATTATTGGAGCCATCGTGCGCGGCGATGAAATTATTATCCCCCGGGGAAACACCATCGTGCTGCCGCATGATCATCTGATTATTTTCGCGTTGCAACAGGTCATCAACAAACTGGAATGCCTGCTCACCGTCAAGCTGGAGTATTTTTAATGAATTCCCGGCTGATTTCATACATGCTGGCCGTTCTGGTTTTCTGTCTGGGCTTGTCCATGTGCCTGCCGCTTCTTGTCGCTCTTTATTATCATGACGGCACGGCATGGGCTTTTTTAATTTCCATTATGGTGACATGCGGTTCCGGCGGACTGATATTTATGCTCAGCCGCGGTCATCAGGATTTTTATCTGAGTCACCGGGATGGAATCGTCATCGTTTCTCTGGGATGGATCATTGCCGGACTGACGTCAACCCTGCCGTATCTTATTTCGGGCTCCATTCCTGATTTTACGCTCGCCTATTTCGAATCCATATCCGGCTTTACAACAACCGGCGCCAGCATTCTAAACAATATCGAGGCTCTGCCGCCCGCTATTCTTCTCTGGCGCGCACAGACCCAGTGGATGGGAGGTATGGGAATTATCGTTTTGTCCATCGCCATTCTGCCTTTTCTCGGCATCGGCGGTATGCAGCTTTACAAAGCCGAAACGCCCAGTCCCGTTGTCGATAAACTGACGCCCCGCATTTCCAGCACAGCCCAGTTGCTGTGGAAAATTTATATATTCATGACAGCCTTTCAAATCCTGCTTCTCCTTATCGGAGGCATGTCCCTGTATGATTCGGTTTGCCACAGTTTTGCCACCCTGCCTACCGGCGGATTTTCCCCGAAAAACGCAAGCGTGGGTTTTTACCAGAGCGCCTTTATAGATTTTACCATTTTAATTTTCATGTTTCTGGCCGGCATTAATTTTTCGCTCCATTACAAACTGGTCACAGGACATCCCAGGCAGTTCTTCCGCGACCCGGAATTTCGTACATACATTGGAATCATCGCTGTTTTTATCATCCTGGTATTTGTGGATGTTTACGGAACAATTTTTGCCCGAATCTTCGACGCTTTCCGTTACGCTTCCTTTCAGGTGGTATCCATTATCACGACCACAGGCTTTGTGACCGCTGATTATGAGAAATGGCCGGCTTTTTCGCAAACCATACTATTTTTATGCATGTTTTTGGGCAGCATGGCCGGTTCGACCGGCGGCGGTATTAAGATTATGCGCATCATTTTGCTGGTAAAACATTGCTACCTTGAAATCTTCAGGATTATCCATCCCCACGCATCCACGATGGTCAAACTGGGCAAAACATCGGTTTCCCAAACCATCATGCGAAGTATCTGGGGATTTTTCTTTCTTTACATGGGAATTTTTATTATCGGCGTCATCGCTCTGGCCGCTCTGGGCATGGATATGATTTCCGCGCTCACTGCCATGGCGACTTGTATAGGAAATGTCGGTCCCGGCTTCGGCAGCATCGGCCCCATGGATAATTTTACCGGTGTTCCCTTCATTGGAAAATGGATTCTCATTTTCGGCATGCTGCTCGGCCGTCTCGAGATTTACACGATCATTGTCCTGCTGATGCCCGCATTCTGGCGCAAATAAATCCATATGTAATTGACGGGGTAAGATAATTAAGCATCTCCCCTTCTCTTCTAACTGAATTTCATCCTTAGCTTATTGCGCCTCAATGAAATAAATTGACTTTTCCCGTTTTGAGGATTATTTTTATACTCAAAGAGTGATACTCCCGCAAAGTGTTTACCATCCAGCCGACCTTTTCAGATTAAATATTAATAGTGAGGATTTTAATTATGAAAAGAGATTTAAGTATTATCGGCATTATTCCGCAGTACCCGAAGCATTCTCAGCAAAATATTTACGCCAGGATAAAAATGCCGCCGGTTGGGCTTTTGTCCGTGATGAGCCAAATCACTCATCATCCCCGTATCAAAGAAATCTATGCGATTGATGAAAACAACTACAACGGACCGCAGGATTCCGACGGCCAGCCGGATCATGCCTTTTTGCAGGCCGGACAACCCGCACAGATTGCGTTGTTCTACGGCGGCATGAGCAATTCGATACCCCGCATGTATTCGGTAGCCTCCCAATACAAAGGTTTTGGCGCCTTCACCATTGCCGGCGGCAGCCATGTGGATGCTCTGCCGCAGGAAGCGCTCCAATCCGGCATTGACATTGTCGTTCATGGTGAAGGCGAAGAAACCATTTTGGAACTGCTGGAGATATTGATATCCGACAGCGGTGTTTTGTTAAACCGGCCAGCATTATCTCAGGTCAAGGGCATCAGCTTTCTTGACGATAATGGCGCATACATCTTTACCGGAAAGCGTCAACCGATTGATAATTTGGATGAGTTGGCCGATCCGGATCTGACCTTGATTAAATTCCTGAAAAAAAGATGGAGTTATTTGCCCATCAACCGGGCACGCGGCTGTAACTGGAATTGCGAATTCTGCATCGTCAACAAGCGATATGGAAAATATAAATTCGCTTCGATCGATACAACACTGCGGCAACTGATTAAATATGCCGATTTGGGCTACTCGAATTTCTTTTTTACCGATGATAACTTTGCCCAAAATCCGGCTGACGCCATTGCCCTGTGCCGGAAGATTGGCGATTACAAAAGAAATTTCCGAAAAAAACTCGATATTGTTGTTCAGGTGCGCTCGGAAGTGGCCGAAAACGATGAACTGCTTGAAGCCCTGCGCGTCGCCGGCGTTTCCATGCTGGCCATCGGCTACGAAAGTCCGATTAACGAAGAACTGCGTGCGATGCGCAAAGGCGTCACGGCGGAAAAATTAATTGCCCGTTCCAAAATACTCGCAAACTATTTTTATCTGCACGGCATGTTTATTTTCGGCTATCCCTCAAGCAAAGATGATTCCAAGCGTTCTTCTTTAACCATCAAACAGCGGGTCAAATGCTACATCGATTTTTTCAAAAAAACAGGATTAGACACCATCCAGGTGTTCAATGCCGTACCGCTGCCGGGTTCCGATCTCAGAGCAAGGCTGGAAAAAGAAGGCCGCCTCCTGCCTCTTTCGATGGTCGGCTGGGACAAATATGACGGGCTTTTCCTGTGTTACGATCCCCGTCCAGATGATCTGGATGCCTTTGACCTGCAAAACGCCATCTGTCTGCTGATGAAGAAAAAATATCTCGGAGGATTCATCGGAAGGAGATTAAATTACGGCAACTGGATGAACTGGACGTACATCGCGACCATCGGATTCCCCATTGAGTTCAGCGAACTTTATGTCCGGCGTTTTATACGTAATTTGCTGGAAAAATTAAAAGCAGGAAAGCAACGGCGCATTGATTGGACTCCGCGCACAATCTTTATCGTTCCGCTGGCAAATGCCTGGAGAGATATAAAAAGAATCTGGAGAAATCTGTTTGTTAAAACCTACGCGGGAGCCATCGTGACCCGGTGGTTGAAAATTTACCGCGAAAGCGACTATAAAAACAAGCTGCGGCGGATCTTCATGAACAACCAGACAGCCAAATTAAACTGAAGCCATCGCTGCACGTCACGGAATAGGCAGAGACAACATGGGATAATGTACACCTTTTAAAACTTGCCCCACATGGGCAGCCATGCGGGGACAAGTACCTTTTTAGAATAATGATCTAATTGCTAGTGTAGTGTCTCAATGAAAGCTTGTCATATCGACCAGCGGCTATAGTCCAGCTATGCTGGGGAGATATCTTGTATATTCTGACAATCACTAAGATTTCTCGCTTCGCTTCGAAATGACATACTGTATAGATATTTATGAGACATTACACTAGAGCAATCCATATTGATTGCTCTGAAATACTCCAGTTCAATCGAAGGACGATTGAACCAGCACAAAGAATAGTTTTTTCTACTTACCATCATTTACTATCCACTATTTACTATTTACCATCCCATTCTACTGATCACCAAGATCGCGTCGGTCGGTTCGAATTATGGAAGAGACCGCAGGCAAGCTAGGTCGCAGTTCTGAAACATGGTCACGTCCATCTCTTCTTCGACATATCGCAGGTCTTCGGCCAGCATGCGATCTGCGATTTCGCCGCGGAAACGTTTTTTGTATTCGGCAAACAGGCGGGGCTTTTTGGCGCCTAATTCCACGGCAACTGCAACGGCCCGGTCGGTGACCGATTTGTTTTCGGCAAGTTCATCCACCATGCCCGCGGCCAGGGCATCGGCTCCATCGAACTTTCGGCCGGATAAGAAGGCCAGATCGGTCATGCGCTCGCCGATCACGTATTTCACCATGGCCATGCATCCGGAGGGAGGGATAATGGAAACATCGATTTCCGGAAAGCTGCACACCGCCCTTTCCTTCTGCATAACCCGATAGTCCAGGCACATGGAGAAAGCCAGCGCACTGGCCACCACATGACCGTTGATGGCGGCCACTATGGGCTTGGGAAATACGAAGGCCCGGTGGAAAAAGGTGAAAAGTTTCTTTAAAAATTCCTTGATGGCGTCGGCCTCTAGTCTCATGACGTATTGAAGGTCCATGCCGGAAGAAAAAAATTGGCCCCCGTCCCCGGTTACCACCACGCTGTGAATCGCATCGTCGGCGTCAACCTTGTCCAAAGCCGCGTTAAACTGTTGAATCATCTCCATGTTAAAGGCGTTTTCCGGACTGTTGTCCATGACCAGGATCGCCACCCCGTTTCTGGTATCCATATGAATCGGCATATATGACCTCCTTTATCAAAGTCGATAGGTGTTCAATAATAGAAAAAGATGATTATATAAGATCTGGCGCTAATATTTTTAACAGATCCCTGTCCCTAATTATCAGTTACTTTAATATGAGCCAAGCAAAGACCTCTTGCCATTCAAAGAACTCACGAATGCGTGTATCGCAAGTTCTGTTTTAAGGCATTTAAGATTGCTTATCGATTTTTAAGAAAAGGTTGATTCCTAAAGGTTCCTGAAGGACTTCCATGCGTTTGATTTGCGCTGAGGGAATTTCCCGTGCAAAGTCGGACATCTCTTCTTTTGTCCTGTAGATTAATTTCCATTCACAGACGTAATCCAGCATGAACCGGAGATCACCCGGGGTACTGGGGGTAAAATTGCCGATAATCAGAGAACCACCCGGTTCGACCAGATTAAAAAGATTCTTTGTCAGGGCGATTGTTCCCTTTGTTGAATCATCTCGAAAAGTCTTGATATAGTCATAGAGCCCGGCGGAATAAACAAGAGCGTAGTCCTTGCTTTTCAATTTCGTGGCTCTGTATTTCACGGGTAGAAGTGCTTTGCGGATGCCCTTGAAATCCTTTCGCGGATTGCAATAGTCCAGGAAAATCTTTCTGGGGACGGCTACAGAATATCTCCCCTTGATGAGATGGAAAGCATTGCCCAGGAAGTAAGACAAGCGAGGATCAACGCACTGCCGGGAGACGAATCGGATGGTCTTGATGTCGTGATCGAAGGCGTGAAATTGTAAGGTATCCCCGCCGCGATCCTCATCGAGAATGTCCCTCATTTCCATGGCATGACCGGCAGCAATACTCAGGATTCGTCCCTTCCCTTTTTTCTTTACGTGACTGATGTGTTTACGCAGGAAGTCGCGGCGGTTCCGGATCGCCTGGGCGGTCAGACATTCCGTCACCTGTTTATGGGCAAACATCCCAAAAGGCGTATCGCCTTCAAAAGAATCATCATACAGCATCCTCAGCACTTCGGCATCCCCTGCATAACCTTCCGGTTTGTCGATAATCCGGCGATAGAAAGGAGTTTCATTATGAAGAACACGCCGAAATGTTGATTGCCGCACAAACTCCTCATATTTTATCCGTTCCTCATGCGATAGTTTCCTGCTCAATTCCCACAAATTTTCCATAATGGGAATTCGCCATGGTTCAATTTTTGAGAGTTCCTGTGTAAGGATGGCAGCTAGAGGCTTTCCTTTTTCCGGGCGACGATTCAATGTCTCCCGCTTTTCCAAATAACCTTTTTCCAGTTCTTCAAATAGTTTACGAAATGGGGGTGAGATATGCGTCAATTTTCTTCCTTCGTCTCCATATCAATATCGTTGTATTGATGATGCGCTTTTTTAGCATGTATCTCAATTTTACTGGTGTGTCGGGGAGAATAAACAATATAACTTTGTCTGTCAAGTAAATCTTGACAGACAGGAGGAGATGATTATGATGGGTGTTACGATGGGGAGTATCCCCACCCATCGCGCGCTCCTTTAGTAGCTTCACTAATACTTCAAGCATTTCTCTCGCACTCAACGAGTGTAACTGCGGCTTACAAACTTCACCACGCTGTGCTTGTAAAAATTAAGCCTCATTAAGTGTCACTTAATGGTCATACTCACAATTGACAGAAAACATCATTTCATATAATTAAATATTAAATGATGTCGCACTAAAAATTGATAATTGTCCTGCTCTTGAAATTAGCCGATGATGTACAGGAGGTAATCAACCATGGATGATTTTCTACGCAGCTCCGCTGATACAATAAAATATCATTACAAATTTATATTCAAAAGCGGGGAGGAGGCAGAGTTTAACATCGAGTTAGACAGGTTCTCTCTGGACATTATACAAAAAGGAGAGAAATACTGTCCCGAATGGACAAAACTCAACCGTTGCAAATGCCCTAATTGCACCCTGAATGAACGTAAAAACAAATTTTGCCCCATCGCTGTGAATTTAGAAGATATCATAGATTACTTCAGCATATTCGTTTCTTCTGAGCCGGTTGAGGTTATTGTGATTGCAAACGAGAGAACCTATCTTAAAAAAGTAACATTGGAGCAGGGCGTTAGTTCCTTGATCGGCATATACATGGTCACCAGCGGGTGCCCTGTTATGGAGAAGTTAAAACCGATGGTGCGTTTTCATCTGCCCTTTGCCACAATGGAAGAAACCATGTATCGCGCCATTTCAATGTTTTTAGTATCCCAATATTTTTCATATCGGCATGGTGGAAAAGCCGAATGGGATTTGAAAAACCTGACTGAAGCCTATGAGAATGTAAAAATAGTTAACAAAAGTTTTTTAAAACGACTCCAGACGATAGACACAAAAGACTCCAATCTTAAGGCCGTGGTTGTGCTTGATTATTTTGCCAAAATCGTAAATTTCTCCATTGACAGCAAGATGGTAGATGATTTGCACTATTTGTTTGAAGGCTATATTTAATGAGACTCGCTAAAGACGAGCGCAGTGAAGTCTTAAGCGTCAGTCGAATTATCCCAGGAGCGAAGCGACGTGGGAAAATGAGACTCGCTAAAGACGAGCGCAGTGAAGACTGAAGCGTTATTCGAATTATCCCAGGAGCAAAGCTCCGTGGGTTTTGAAGCGCAAGACAAGGCAACGCAGGAAAGTGAGACTCGTTGAGAACGAATTTCACTATGTCAGTTGATATCCTTTTTCGCGGAATAATCTCAAGCAGGCTTCAGCGACAATGCCGTCATAAAGAATCCCCTTATTTTTCTCAATCTCTTCAAGCGCTGTCGCAATGCCCAGTGACGGACGATAAGGACGATCGGAAGCCATGGCCTCGATGACGTCTGCCACAGCCAGAATGCGGGCTTCCATAAGAATTTCATCCCCTTTAAGTTTTTTAGGATAGCCGGTGCCGTTAATCCGCTCGTGATGCTGATGAACAATTTGTGCCAGCGGCCAGGGCGACTCCACATCTTTCAGCATCTCGTAACCGTTCTGAGAATGTTCTTTAATCAGAGAAAATTCAAGGTTCGTCAGTTTGGTGGGCTTGGTCAATATCTCCGACGGGACGGTCAGTTTCCCGATATCATGGATGATGCTGGCCATTTTAACCCCTTCTATTTTATCTTCAGGAAAACCCATCTCCGCAGCAATAGCTGTGGCTATATCCGCAGACCGGGACTGGTGACCGGCCGTGTAGGGATCTCTTGCTTCCGAAACAGACACCAGAACCTGAATGGTTGTGCCGATTGCTCTTTTGAGGCTGGCAAGGGTTTGTTGAAGTTTTATCTCTGTTAATTTGCGTTCGGTAATGTCCCGGGTTTCACCCAGTAATAATGAAAGATTTCCGTTATCATCACGCAAGAAACTTACGGTATTATCCATCCACAACAGATGACCGGCCTTATTGTACGCTTGCGTTTCAAATGAATACTTATGAATAGCAGGGGGCAACGTTGCCAAAGCTTTGGGCATTTCAGTTATAAATTTATCCACCATGTCCTGAAAAGATTCTTTCGTCAGGAGTTTCTTTAAAGAAAGATTGCTTACTTCACTCAAAGAATATCCATACATTTTTTCCACAGAGGGGCTGATATAGATTATTTTGAGAGAGTTTATATCCCGAAGCCATACATGCTCTGTGATATTATCTGCCAGCAGACGGTACTGGGCTTCACGCTTACGAATATGATTCTCCGCCAGCCGGAGCTCACTGATATTGAGGGTGCGCGTTACGGTTTGGGCAAGCAGATATGGTTTGCCCTCCATTTTTATGACGACGGCTGATGTGAGACCAAGATGGTTGTTGCCTTTTTTATCACGAAAATGTGTCTGAAATTCGGTCACCTTGGCGTTTTGAGTAAGTTCCCGCAACAAGGCATCGCGGTCGGCAAGATCAACCCAGAGATTGATGTCGGCAGATGTACGGCCGATAATCGCTTCCCGATTGTATCCCAGGTTATCTAAAAAAACGTCGTTTACATCAATAAATCGTCCATCTTCGATGCTGGTAATGCACATGGCACAGGCGCCGTATTTGAAGGCCAATGCAAAATTAGTGTCAGAATCGCTCATATCATCCTCTGCTTTCATTAGAATTATCAATTGGTAGTTTCAGGGCTGAAGCATCTGTAACATTATATAAGCCGATGAATCACACTTCATCAGGATTTACGCCGAGATATTTGTAAATATAACCCTTCTTATAAATGTACGCTGAGATGGGGAAATATAACCACGGGAAATGACGTTTTGACCACCATAAGTATTTCCCGTCAATCTGAGGAATGATATGCATCTTGTTGCGTGAAACTGATTTTATTACGTACTGTGCCACACTTTCGACTGTCATAAGTGATTTACTGAAAAATCCCTGAGCTAATTTGCGCTGCCTTGGATCAGGAGAACGAAACTGATCCATTAGATTTGTCTTGAAAAATGATGGACACACCACCGATACGCCTATACCTAAAGGTGAAAGTTCCGTTCGGAGTGTGTCGGAAATGGCAATAACACCGGCTTTCGTCATATTGTAACTGCACATCTCCGGCAAACAGACCATGCCGGCATTGGATGCCACATTTATAATGTATCCGGACTGCTGTTTTTTCAAGACAGGGATGACAGCTCGGCATCCGTATATGACGCTCTTCAAATTTATATTGATAATCCAGTCCCAATCATCGAGAGATATTTTCTCCATGTATCCACCTGCCGAAACACCGGCATTGTTTATTATGACGTCTACTCCGCCTAATTCATTTTTCGCGGTTTCAACCGTCCTGTCCAGGTCGTCGGGGTTTGTAACGTCACAATGCGCGACAATTGCCCTGGCGCCAAGATTATTTACCTGATTTGCCGTTTCATTTGCACGGCTATCGTTAATCTCGGCAATAACGATATTCCAATTCATTTTCGCAAATTCTAGCGCCAGCGCCCTGCCCAGGCCGCTGCCCGCTCCGGTTATGATGATTCTTTTCCGGGGGAATCTTTTATTTATATTCACAACTGCACCTCTTATAATATTTGATTTGATAAGACATGACTCCTGAAAGGCAGCATAATTAATATCGGACCTTCGCTTTTTCTTCTATCGTTTCACTTTCTTTTTTTCCTTTTTTCACAAGTATGATTCTCGTTCATTAAGACCCTCAGGGCATTGTTTTTTTGAGCATACTTGACAATATCAT
Source organism: uncultured Smithella sp. (assembly GCA_964480875.1). Classification (GTDB taxonomy): domain Bacteria; phylum Desulfobacterota; class Syntrophia; order Syntrophales; family Smithellaceae; genus Smithella. Next base: position 12,635 of record CAYZRT010000046.1, read on the forward strand.
ATTTGATGACATTCCTGACTGTAGAGGAAAGAGATTGTCCCGTTTTTTTAGCTATAATTTTCAAAGCCTTGAATTCTTTCTCCGATAATCTGACCGTCATGGCTTTTGTTGCCGCTTCTTCACGCATGCTTTAACTCTCCCTTAAAATGTGACCTTGATTATTAAATACATTAAATATAACAGGATGGCAACCGCTCCTATACCAAGCAAAAAGCTTCCCCAGCCGCCCAAAAAAGCTTTTATTGTTTCCCAGGATTCTTTCATAAATGACTCCTCTCCTCTAGTCAGCGTGTCTCACTATCAGCGAATGTCACTATTCCTGAATTAAGCGTTTGTTGATAAGTATGCTTAAAGCGGATTTAGGCTTCTCATTCTTTTTCCTCCACAAGATGTAATCTTCAATTCTCTTGAGCGCATAAATGGACGCGTTGACGAATTCCACCCCCATTTCATAATATTTATCTTCAACCATGACGTTAACCCATTTTACCTTGCCAATAGCGTTTATCTTTTCTCTTGGCGTTTTCAATGTAATTTTTATATTCAGCAGGGTACCCACCGGGAAAAAGATATTGGTCTGAATACTGACACCGGAAGAGGAAAAATCCTTGATAGAGTTATACATGATTTTTTCTTTGGAAAGATTTTTTTTGCCGGAGATTAAAGTTACGGTAACATCAATCCCCTCTTCCAGTCTTTGCGCTATTCTTTTTTCCGACATAACCATTCACTCTTCTTCACTTTTCAAGGGCATGTTTTGATTCGCAAGCATCATTTCACCTATGCCGTGTTGTCTCTTTCCCTGAAGACTCTTAAGCCAGGCTCTTGCGGCATCAATATCGGTAAATGTCCTCAATAACAGACCGGCATTGATGGATGTGGTTTCAAGAAATTTTATATATTCTAAATTTTCAGGAAGGTCGACCACGGCACAGTTTACTTTGGGTTTCTCGTAAGGATTTCTGACAATGGAATAGGTATCAAAAACCCCAAGGCGTCCTTTGAGACTGCGGACATCCACCAATATATTCTTAGAACCCTCTTCTATAACGATAGCCGCCGTTTCAATGGCCAACTTTTCAACAGCGTCCTTTGCTCCTTCGCCTGTTAAAACAACTTCAAGAATTCTATCATTCACAGAGGTGGAGATATTATATTGCGCTTCTTTCGCCATATCGAAACTCACCGATCCATTTTTTTATTCACTTTTAAGCCACGCCCTTGCTGCATCAATATCGTTGAACCAATTTAATTTCAAACCGGCATTTTTTGTCGCGGTCTCCAAATAAGCGTTTTCCGGAAGATCCACGATCGCAAATTGTGTATTATAAATAGTGGAATGATGGTTTCTGACATAACGATAGATTTCTGTGGGTTTTATGCGTCCCTCCAGAGCCCGGAAATCAACGATCACTTTCCTTGGGTTATTTGCTTTCAGGATAACCTCTCTTTCATCTGCCATCTTTTCAAAATCACTTGCCGTTGCTTTACCGGTCAGGATAATTTCAAGAATGCCGTCATTCACAGATGTTGTGATTTGATATTCCGCACTATTTCCCATTTACGGACTCCGTCTCGTAGAATACTTTATCAATCTGCTTGGACCGGTTTAACAAAAACCGGTGTAAATTTCTACCACACATTAACTTAAAGTTCATTCATTTTTTGATTATTTACTCCGGCAACATTGCACGAATTATGGGACCGATTAAATAACGACACGATTGCGTCCCCCATCTTTGGCCCGATAGAGCGCCGCATCCGCGGCTGCATATACCGTTTCCGGCGTCTGACCTTTTTGCATCTTTGCGATTCCGATTGAAACAGTTAAATGGGGAAGAGGTTCACCGGAACGAAATGGCAGGGCAAGAAATTCAATGGCTCGCCGCAAGCGTTCAGCGATCGTAAATGCTTCATCGAGTTTTGTGTCGGGCAACCCAACGGCAAACTCTTCACCGCCATAGCGCGCCAAAATATCCGTCGGCCGTAATTGGCTGACAAGGACATTGGCAACAGCGATAAGCGCGCGATCTCCGGCAATATGGCCGTAACTGTCGTTGATTCTTTTAAAATAATCAAGATCGAGTATCAGCAACGAAAAAGGTGTACGGTCTTCATTGCAACGCTTTATTTGTCTGGCAAAAACGTCATCAAACCAGCGTCGATTGTGTAAGCCTGTCAATGCATCTGTCTGGGCCGATTGTTCTATAACCCGCCTTGCGTAAAAATCATCAACGAGCATCTCGTCGTCGATACGAATTCGCCGCGAGAGTATCTGAAGAAGATTCTGCGCCATGCCATGTGAAGCGCTGAGCATCGACCAGAGAATGTCATGAGAAATTTGTAAAACGCTGGAATCAGTGCTTGCGATGACGCTTGCCGAAGTACTGCTACCATCAATGACGGACATTTCACCCAGACACTCTCCTTCGCCGAATGACGCGATGGTCAGATCATTGGGTTGAATCAGGTTAATGCGAAAGCTGCCGGATAATATGACATAAACATTATCATTACGCTGGCTCTTCGATAGCAGCACTTCCCCTTCCTTAAAATGAAGCACCTGACAGTCCAGCAACAGATACTTGACTGCCTCAAAGTCGATACCGCGAAAGAGTGATGACTTTGCCAGAAGACTGATCAGCACGGCCAATCTTTTATTGTTTTCGTCATTGTTGTTCATGATTTGAATCGCAAAGCTGTTTTACTGTCGTAAACTATTTTATTTGCCTTCTTCCCCTTGTTAAATTCTTCCTTCTCTTAAATTTTTTATGTATTTACGGATAACAATAATAGCAAGCTGAACTTCCCCGGAATCAATATTGATATGTTTACCTTTCCCGTTTTCAAAAACTAGTTTTCTTTTTCCCGGATTGTTTACATTTTTTAGTTCTTCTTCATACATTTTCAAACAACTTTCCAGTTCGGCGAGCTGTACATGCTTCGGTTGAGATAAAAATTCCGCTGATGGCACTAAACCGACTTCGCCTGTTTCTTCATCTAAGAGTTCTATTGAAAATAAACTTTCATATTCCATATAAACATGCCCTTTTTTTAGAAGACTCAGCATCCGATTGTTAGACGGATTTTTTACATGTTGGCTACAATAATAGCACTATTCATTTTTATTGAAATAGAAAAAATGAAGCATTATAGATGATGGGTCAAAAAAACATATACACAAAAGACCTAATGCTTACTTAGAAAATAAAAAAAGCAAAATGAACATGTACGAATAGGTGGAGCTATTGACTTCACTGTTCAGGTCTCAGCATGATATAGTGTTCAGGACTGAGACATTATGAATGTTCAAAAAAAAGAAAAAAACGGAGTCCGTCCTGATGCTGCCGAGAATCCATTCTTTTAATGTCAATTTATGGTGTCCAGATACCCAATTCTTTTAACATCACCATAAATAATGATATGAGATACAAAACAATAACAACCGTTGTTACTATTTCTGTTTTTGACCAAGACATTTTTATTCTCCTTCTTGTTTCAAGACGTTTAACGATTAATATCCGAACTTTTTTATCGATCGGTTGCGAAGCCGCATGATTCGTTTCAGGCGCTGGAAGCGATTATGCATTCACGATAGCTTCAAAAGCCTCTTTTCGTGTGGGATAGGGATCCACCTGTATGGCAGCAAAGCGATTGACAGTGTTCAATAAAAAAGCCTGCATACCCTTAACGCCCACAGCGACTATTTTTCGCACAAACGGTTTGACTTCAACGGCCGACTTCTTGAACTCCGTCACGACTTCCATACTAGCCGTACATCCGGTAAAGTCAATCATTAATAAAATGTCCTTTTCTGTGCCGTTCGTGATATCGGCTGTGAGGATCTTGATGGCCCGCACGATCTCCTCGTCCTTTATACCAACATAGTTATGGATTGTCACGACTCTTCCCTTGTGAAGGATTGTACTTTTACGCTTTAATGGCACTGTCCCCCCCTGTTTATGAGAAGTCCTTCTTAAGGTAAAATATAATAAATGATTTATTGTATGTCAATATTATTTGAATTTCAGAACATGAAGATATTTTTTTCTGAGTATCCTTTCCTTGACAAGACGAGCTAAAATAAACTATTGAAATAAGGTCAGATTCTGACGAAAGAATATGTTGGACATGATTAACACATCCATAAATAGATAGAAAGCTCTCTCCAAAATATCCTTGTACGAGGCTGCACGTGTATGATGCAATGGAATGCTGAAGCGTATAAAGAATGTTCACATAATCAATTTCGATGGGGGCTTGAGCTGTTAGAGAAGCTGACGCTTCAGGGAAAGGAGAGTGTGCTGGACATAGGCTGTGGCGATGGAAAACTGACGATAGAAATCGCTAAAAGGGTGCCGCAGGGACATGTCGTTGGTATAGATAATTCGGAAGCAATGATCCGTTTTGCCGCAAAAAGATTCCCGAAAAATAAATATCCGAATGTTGACTGGCAGGTCGTAGATGCCACAGAAATAGATTTTGATAATGAATTTGACGCGGCATACTCAAATGCAGCGCTTCACTGGGTTCAGGATCACGTTGCCGTGCTGAGGGGCGTGAAAAAAAGTTTAAAACCGCATGGCAGAATATTATTTCAGATGGCCGGCAAGGGAAACGCGGTGAATGCGGCTCGGGTATTAGTTGATGTCATATCAAAAGAAACATGGGGCAAATATTTTGTCAACGGCGTTTCATCAACTCTTTCTTATTACGGGATTGATGATTATAAAGCCTGGCTGAAAGATCTTGGATTTGTCGAGAAACGTGTGGAGTTTATCCCCAAGGACGCGTTTTTTCACGGAAGAGCGGAAATGAGAAAAAACATTGAAGCCGTGTGGATAGCTTTTACGGATATGATACCGGAAAATCATCGCGACCAATTCATTGAAGAAATCATTGATGCTTTTGATGCAAGATCCCTGAAGGATAAATTCGGCAATTATCATATAGATATGATGCGGCTCGAAGTTGAAGCCGTAAAAGTTAATGACACCCGCTAAGAGCAAGCGTAGCGAAGCTCGAAGCGCTGGTGGAATTATCCCCGAAGCGAAGCGCAGCGGGATAATGCGGCCCGGTTTTCCTTGACATACACTATAATACTTTCTATAGTTTGCCTATGACTAATAAAAATCTTATTATGTCGTACAACAAAAAAACAAACAAAAACAATTTTCCTGAAAAAATTTCTTTAGCCGTAACGCAAATCATTGTTGGAAAGATGATGGGATTATAATTCTAAAATATTATTTGGAGGTTGAAGTGATGACGAACAAGTTTAAACTGATTCTCCATTTTTTTTCAATCCTCTGTTTGATTGTTTTTCTGACCATGGGCATATTCGGATGTACCGCAACAAGGCATACTATACAGCATACCACCATTAGTCTGGTGGATACATCGCTGGATGATCTTGTTGATAAACTGATGAGACAACAAAATGCTGCCTTTATCAAGGATGGCTTTCCGGGCGCTTTGTTGTTTGCTACAGGATTGGTCGAACTGGCGCCAACCAATTACAACCTACTGGCATCATTATCTTTCCTGTATGCGGACTATGCTCTTTTTGTGGAGGATGAAAATGTGGAATACGCCATATCGCTGTTCACCACCGGAACAGATTACGGCATGCGCGCGCTGAAGGTCAATAATGCCAAATTTCGTAAAGCGGTGGAAGAAGGAACGAAAATTCCCGAGGCTGTTAAGCTTCTGACAAAGGATGATTTGAAAGCGTTGACCTGGTACGGAATTAACCTTTCCAAGCGGATAACTTTGCAGTTAGCGAATCCGGATGAAATTATAGATCTGCCTGATGCTGTTGCCGCTGGAAAGCGTGCCATTGAGATTGACCCAAATTACGCCTGGGGGGCAAGCTGGAATATTCTGGGCATCTTTTATGCGATCGTGCCGGAAATGTGCGGCTTGGGCGGTGGGGCAAACACGTCTCGCGAAGCGTTCGCTAAAGGCAACCAAGTGGAGAATGGTGAATTTGGATTGATTGATGTCTTCATCGCCAGATATCTGTGCCCCCTCATCAAAGATCCGGATTTGTTTGATCAGTTGCTTAACAGGGTTATCGCGATGGATTCCTGCAAGCTGGGCAACGGACTGTGCATGATTAACGAGATGGCCAAACAAAAGGCTCGATACTCACTGGACAATAAAACCAAATATTTTGATTAATTTTAAACGCAACGTGTTTTCGTGATCCACCGCTTTAAGTTATCATAAAAATTATTTAAAACTGTTTAAAAGAATTTAAAAAAAGGCAGAGCACATTGGCTCTGCCTTTTTAAAAACAATGAAGAATATTATTTGCTAACTTTTAAGACAATCGCTCATGAACTTCTTGCGATCATCGCCCTTAAGAGCCTTATCTTTGGCTTCCTTTTTGCAGGCTTTCATCTTATCCTGCTGTGTTTTGGTGGCTACTGTTGCAGACGCAGCGGTTACAGGCTCGGCACTGGCTTTTCCCGACAAGCAGCTTTTCATAAAAGCTTTTCGCGCGTCGCCTTTAAGAGCGTTGGCTTTAGCCTCTTTGTTACATGTCTTCATTTTTTCCTGATGAGCCAGTTGTGCAGGGCTCGGAGCTTTTTTACCGGAATCGGACGCTTGAGATGCAAAAGTTACTGAAGCAATAAAAAGAAACATCAATACAAAAATCAAAACCTTTTTCATAGATCAACCTCCATTTTGTTAAGTTAGGCACAGCTGTTCAGACCCTTTGCTTTGTTTCTTTGCGGAAGAACCATATCTTTTCCTCCTGAAACTGTCAATGACATAAATTAACGACTGAAAGAAGCAAATAATATGTCCGGTTTGTAGCACATAAACTGTCCGGTTTATAATAG
>CAYZRT010000047.1:0-19258 GCA_964480875.1 uncultured Smithella sp.
GAACGCATCCGCCAGATTGAGGCCAAAGCCCTGAAAAAACTCCAGCATAAAAAGAGACGGGATCAGCTTAAAGATTTTGCCGCACCGGGCAATGATTGGGATAGCCTCTAAGATTTACTTAATTAAGCCTTCTTATGTGATTTATCCTTAGAAAGCACTTCTTTCATTTGCTCTTTGCGTTCGTCTCGGGCAAAGAGCAGAGCGCAAATTGATGATTCGATGTCCATAGCGGCCATTTTATCCATGCGGGGAACAATTGAACAGAGATTTTTCAATTCTTCAAAGGCTCTTGGAGAACGTTTCGCCAATGTCTCCGCCATTCTCTCCGCCACTTCCATGAATCTTTCCGGCGATTCGACTTTATTGACCAGCCCCAGTTTCAGCGCTTCATTGGCGCCAATGGGCTCTCCCAGCATGACGATCTCCTTGGCTTTATTGATTCCGACGATCTGACTTAACGGATAAAAGAAAGGATTGAATCCAAATTTTAATTCAGGGTGACAGAAGATGGCTGTCTCGGAGGCAACAACCAAATCACAAATTGTAACCAGGTTAAACCCCCCGCCCAAAGCAATGCCACCAACTGCGGCAATCACCGGTTTTTTGAGGGAATAAATCTTTTTTAAATACTTCATCATGGATTTAAGAAATTCATCGCTTTCGTCATCCGGCATACTGTTCATTTCCTTGATATCCATGCCGGCTGAAAAAACATATTCTCCGCCGGTAAGAACTATCGCCCTGACTTCCGCGTCGGTTTCCAGTTCGGCAAAAACGTCGTATAATTCTTTGCGCATCTCCTTGGAAATCGCGTTCATTTCATGAGGACGATTCAGTTTAACAATGACGTACCCGTTTTTCTTTTCGACAATCAGTGTCTGATAACTCATTTTTTATTATCCACCATGAGGCGCAGTTCTTTGCCTGTTTTGAAAAAAGGCACTTTTCTTTCGTTCAGTTTTACCTGGGCTCCGGATTTCGGATTGCGGCCCATACGCGGCTTTCTTTCTCTGACTTCAAAACTGCCAAAGCCTCGTAATTCAATGCGCTCTCCGCGTTTTATCGCATCAATCATAGAATCAAATATTATGTTGACGACGTAGGTTACATCTTTAAGCGAATACGTTTTTAATTCTTCCTGCAACTTTTTTATTAAATCGTTTTTAGTCATAATAAATAATTCCTTTATCTTCCGGGGTAATATAAATAACTTAAGCCACTGTTGCTTTCCAGTTTTTCCCTCAAAGAGCTGCTGATTTTACTGGACGCTTCGTCCACAAGAAAATCAAAAACAGACATTCTTTTTTTTGAAGGATATATCAAATCGTATTTTTCCCCTTCTTTGCCAGCCAGCTTACTGGCAAGCTTTGCCGCCGAAGCCATATCGCCCAGATGATCAACCAGTCCAAGTTCTTTCGCTTTTCGACCGGAAAAAACACGACCATCTGCAATTTCTATCACTTTCTCTCTGGACAGCTTGCGTTCTTTCACAATCACGTCGATAAACTGATTGTAAATATCATCCACCAGGTCCTGAACGATGACTTTCTCTTCGGGAGTCATGTCCCGGAAGGGCGAACCGATATCCTTATACTTCCCACTTTTTACCACGGCGGATTTAACGCCGACTTTTTTGAAAAGTTCTTCTAAATTGGCAAAATGCATAATGGCCGAAATGCTTCCCGTTATCGTTCCCGGATTGGCGACAATCTTATCCGCGGCACAAGCGACCAGCAGTCCTCCTGAAGCAGCAATGGATCCCATGGAAGCGACAACTTTTTTCGTTTTTTTCAATTCGATCACGGCATCGTAAATTTCCTGCGAAGCGGCAACGCCTCCGCCGGGAGAATCAACACGCAAGACCACAGCCACGATTGAATTATCCCTTCCAAATTCATCAAGCTGTTCGGTAATTTTTATTGAGTCGGCAATGACGCCTTCGACCGTTACAACGCCGATTTTATCCCTTAAATAAAAACGGGTGCTTTTTCCCGAATTCATACCGACCCGGTAAAAAAAAACATACAGTAAAGCGCTTATAACCAGAAGAATTAACACTCCAAAAATAACGGGATGCTTTCTCATTATTTTACTCACTCTTGGTTTGATTATTAATTTTCACGTCAGCCAAGGCCTGGCTTAGATTTGAGCCGACATTCTCTGTGTTGTTGATATACTGATTCGATGCGGGAGCCGGAGCAGGCGCTTCCATTTCCTTGATGCTCAATCTGATTTTTTTGGATTTCGGATCAATGCTCTTTACGACGGCAGATACCGTATCGCCGACTGCGTAGAGCTCGGAAGACGTTTTGACCCGCTTCTGACTTATTTCAGAAATATGCACCAATCCTTCGATGCCTTCTTCAATCTCCATAAAAATGCCAAAATCCGTAAAGTTGGTTATTTTACCGGTGACCACGCTGCCGGGCGCATATTTTTGGGATAATTCGTCCCAGGGATTTTTTTCAATCTGTTTGATGCCCAGAGAAAATTTCTCGTTTTCCACATCTATGTTTAATACAACCGCTTCGACTTCCTGCCCTTTTTTAAAATATTCCGAAGGATGATTGACTCTGTGCTTCCATGAAATGTCCGATACGTGAATTAAGCCATCAATTTTTTCTTCAATGCCAACGAATACGCCGAAATTCGTGATATTTCTGACCGTCCCCTTAACGAGGGTGCCCGCCGGATATTTTTCCTTAAGCTTTTCCCACGGATTGGGAGTCGTTTGTTTCATGCTTAAAGAAATGCGCTTGTTTTGAGGATTGACCTCCAAAATTAAAACCTGGATGACCTCACCCACACTCAACACCTTGGACGGGTGTTTGATTTCTCTTGTCCAGTACATTTCCGATATATGCACCAAACCTTCAACGCCCGATTCCAATTCCAGGAAAACACCGTAATCCGTCAAGTTAACAACCTTGCCTTCTACCACGGCGCCAACGGGATACTTCTCCGTAATTTTTTCCCATGGATTTTCCGTTAACTGCTTAAGACCGAGTGATACTCTTTCTTTTTCTGAATCAAATGAAAGAACTTTTGTGGTAATCTTGTCGCCCTTTTGAAAAATTTCTGAAGGCTTTACAATTCTTCCCCAGGAAATATCGGTGACATGCAGCAGGCCGTCAATGCCTCCCAGATCGATAAAAACTCCATAATCCGTTATATTTTTTATAACACCTTCAACCACGTTACCTTCCTGGATGTTTTTCAAAATGTCTTTCTTTTCTGCTTCCCGTTCCGAAGCGACAATTGCGCGGCGTGATAAAACAACGTTATTGCGCTTTCTATCATATTTCAACACCTTGAAATCCATGGTCTGGCCGACAAATTTATCCAGGTCTTTAACCGGGCGGATATCCACCTGAGATCCGGGAAGAAAAGCGATAAGGCCGATATCAACAGAAAGACCTCCTTTGACTTTTTCCACAACAACGCCTTCAACCACGGTATCATTTTCACAGGCATTCTTGATTTCATCCCATATTTTGACCTTGGACGCTTTATCTCTTGATAAAACAAGGTTGCCTTCTGAATCTCTCCGATCAATAAAAACATCTATTTCATCGCCGACGGCAATATTAATGTTTCCGTCGGCGTCCTTTATCTCATCAACAGGAATGAACCCTTCCGTTTTCCATCCCACGTCAACCATGATCCTGTCTTCTTTTATTTGTACTACTTTGCCTGTAGCAATATCTCCATATTGGAACTGATTAAGGCTCTGTTCGTAAAGTTCTTTGAAATTCATTTCATCTTCTTTGACCGGACAGGATTGAGCTTTCGATGAAGATTTTTCATCCATTTCATTTTTTTTAATTAAGTTTGAGTTGTTATTGTTAACCATTAAACCGATACCCCCTGTTTTTTATGAAAGCCAGCAATTTTTAAGATTTATCACACTGATTATTAAATTTCAATACAAAATCAATCTTTTTAAAAAGTTTATTTTATAGCTATTTTATGGATATTTTTGAAATAATCATCTCCACAACTTCATTGATTGTCAAAACATCCGAATCGACTATAGTAGCCCCTTCAGGCGCTTTTAGAGGCGCTAGGGCCCGCTGCTTATCCTGTTCGTCTCTTTTCAACATATCTCGTTGAATTGATTCATATTCTGCTAAAATCCCTTTGCTCATCAGTTCGGCATATCTTCTTCTTGTCCTCTCGTCCAAAGTGGCATCAAGATAAAATTTACAATCGGCATCGGGAAAAACAACCGATCCCATATCACGCCCTTCTGCCACGATACCGCCTTGCCTGCCGGCTTCCCGTTGCAAATCAAGTAATTTTTTTCGCACGACAGCATACGTCGATATTTTAGAAGCAGCTAATCCCACTTCTTCCGTTCTAATTTTTGCTTCAACATCTTCGTCATCCACATAAACTTTTATTTGACCGCTGATATTTTTCAAAACAACGTCTGTGTTCGAGCATAACTTTTCCAATGCCACGGGATCCTCAATTTGTATTTTCATCTTTAATGCCTTGTAAGCCAAGGCTCTGTATAAGGCTCCCGTGTCCAAATAAATATAGTTAAATTTTTTTGCTAATATTCTGCTGACGGTGCTTTTACCCGCGCCTGCCGGTCCATCAATGGTGATCACTACTTTTTTCTTCATATGAGTTGCTTCCCGTGATTGCTATTTAAAAATCAAATGAAAACTTGTCTAAAAAAAATAAAGAAGGTACTATTGCTGCATTCTAAAATCAGAAAAATGTTTATGCGTAAATTTATTCAAAATCAATACATTTATTTTATCGCCGTTGTCCTTGTCTTATTGTTGAGGGCCAATCCTTGTCTTGCGGAATTCACCATTGAAGATGAAAAAAAACTGGGGAAAGAATTTTATGATAAACTTGAAGAAAATAAACTTATCCTTAAAAATAAATTTTTAAATGACTATATAAACCAGATTGGTAATCGGGTTCTGGCTCAAACCACCAAAGCTCCTTTTCATTTCAATTTTTATATTATTGACAGTTCAGCCATGAACGCCTTTGCCACACCCGGCGGATACATTTACATCAATAAAGGCATCATCTTGTCAGCCGAAAATGAAGCGCAACTGGCCGGTGTTGTTGCCCATGAAATCGGCCATGCCAACGCCCGGCATATTGCCAGCATCATTGAAAAATCTCAAAAATTAAATATCGCGGCGCTGGCGGCTGTCCTTGCCGGGGCTTTTCTTGGCGGAGGCGGACAATCATCAGCGGCTATTGCCGCTTTCTCCCTCGCGGGCGCAAGCAGCATGACTTTACGATATATGCGTCAACATGAAGAAGAGGCCGACAGAATGGGAATGGACTATCTTGTCAAGGCAGGTTATTATCCCGCGGCTATTATTGATTTTCTCAAAATCATGAAACGACATGAGTTCTTATCCAAATCCATGCCGTCCTATCTGCTGACGCATCCGGGCACTGATGATCGTATTATCTATATGGATTCTTTGATTTTAACGCAATACGCCAAAGAGGGAGCACGAAACATCATTGGTAATTTTAACAGGATTCAAGCCATGGTGCCGCAAAACATTACTGAACTCGGCAAGAATCATAAACGGCTGGAACAATCGCTGAGGAATCATCCCGATGATGTCGATTTACTTTATAACATGGCTTATGTAGAAGACCAACTGGGACAAACCGATTCTTCGTTAAAATATTATCAGAAGGCTTTAAGTTTATCACCGCAGGACGATGATATTTTAAAAAATATGGGATTAATTTACCTGAGACTGGGCAAGACCGATCAGGCGCAGGATGTTCTGTTACGCGCTTCAAAAATTAATCCCACGAAAGATGAAATCACTTTGGCGCTGGGCAAAACCTATTTTGCAAACCACCTCTATCAAGAAGCGCTTGATTGTTATCTCAAACTTAAAGATAAAGAGTTCGATGGTGAGGAGATACATTACTTCATCGCCATGACTTACGGCAAATTGAATAACCTCGGAGAATCGCATTATTATTTCGGCCTGCATTTTAAAAAAGAAAAGAAAAAAGAGAGCGCCCTGTTTCATTTTAGAGAAGCTTTACATTATTTTTTCAGAGATTCGGAACGTCATACAGCCATTAATAAGGAGATAAAAGAATTGGAAAAAGAAAATAAAAAAATTTTGATAGACAAGCCGGGTCGCCAACAATATCTTTTAAATATGCCATAAACAAACTTGACAATCGTTTATTCTCTGCGTATTTTATGATTGACTTTAACCGTTGGGGACAACCATGCCTATTTACGAATTTAGATGTAAAAAATGTAAAAAGATTTTTGAAAGCCTGGTCTTCTCGTCTTCAGAAGAAAAAAATCTTGCCTGCCCCAAATGCGGCACAAAACAAGTACAGAAAGTTATGTCCGTGTTTGCCGGTGGAAAGTCCAATTGTTCTTCATGCTCCTCATCATCCTGCTCTTCTTGTGGCTCTTCAGGTTCCTGTCATTAAAGCGTTTTTTCCGATTCTGAAAATTAATCCGTCTTTCTTTCTTTTATATTGCGAAAAACATCACAATACATTATAAGGCTCACAGTTTAATTTCTATATGAAAGGAGTCTCTCAAAGTGAATATTTTAATTTTTGGCCCCAATGGCAGCGGCAAAGGAACACAAGGCGCGATTGTGCAAAAGAAATATGGCGTGCCCCATATTGAAACCGGCGTTATTTTCCGGCAGAATATCTCCAAAAAGACCCCCCTGGGCGAAAAAGCGAAAGCTTTTATCGACCGCGGAGAACTTGTCCCCGACGATATTACCATCCCCATGATTCTGGATCGTCTTAAAGAAGATGATTGCAAAAAAGGCTGGCTCTTAGATGGTTTCCCCCGCAATCTGGCGCAGGCTGAAGCCCTTTGGGCAGCATTGCAGAAAGAGAAGATTCAGCTTGATTACGTCATTGAAATAGATCTTGATCGCGAAACAGCAAAGAAGCGCATCATGGGACGCAGACTCTGCAAAATGGACAACAACCATCCCAACAACATCTACATTGACGCCATTAAACCCCACGAACATGACGGCAAAATCACCTGCCGTGTATGCGGATGCGAAGACATGTCCGCCCGCGCTGACGATCAGGATACAGGGGCAATTGATAAACGTCATGGCATTTATTATGACACAAAAACAGGCACTCTGGCCGCCGTTAATTACTTTAAGGAAAGAGTAAAAGTTATTTCTGTGGACGGCAGCGTCGGCGTAAAAGAAGTCACCGAAGAACTTATGAAAAAACTGGCTTAATTGGTCAGCAAAGATTGAATATAAAAGCCCTTCGAAACACTGGAGGGCTTTTTTTAACACAGTTTTATGGAAAACATCAGAAACTTCAGCATTATTGCCCATATTGACCACGGCAAATCAACCCTGGCCGACCGTCTCATTCAATATACCGGCGTCTGCAATGAAAGAAATTTTCAGGATCAGATTCTGGATAATATGGATATTGAGCGCGAACGCGGTATCACCATCAAAAGCAATGCCATATCCCTTCCCTACCGCGCACATGATGGGAAAGATTATATTCTGAACCTGATTGACACCCCCGGCCATGTCGATTTTTCTTATGAAGTTTCCCGATCGCTCGCTTCCTGTGAAGGTGTCTTGCTCTTGATTGACGCCGCTCAGGGCGTGCAGGCGCAAACGCTGGCCAATCTCTATCTGGCGCTGGAACATAATCTTGAAATAATTCCCATTATTAATAAGATTGACCTGCCCTCCGCCGATGTTGATCGTGTTCTGGAGGAAATTGATTCGGAATTGGGACTTGATCCCTTTACTCATATTAAATGCTCGGCCAAGGAAGGCATCGGTATTGAAGAAGTCCTGGAAGCCATTGTTCAGCGAATTCCTCCTCCCAAGGGTAACGCTGAAAATCCCCTGGCCGCTTTGATATTTGACGCAAAATATGATTCTTTCCGCGGCACAATCATTCATTGCCGCATTTTTGAAGGAACGGTTAAAGCGAGCGATATTATCAAATTCATGTACAATGGCGCCACTTATAAAGTAGAAGAAGTTGGTCATTTTTTATTGACCCGCACTAAGCGCGAAAAACTCAGCGCCGGAGAAGTGGGTTATATTATTGCCGGCGTAAAAACCGTCGCGGATGTTCGCACGGGTGATACGATTACGCTGCAGGACAAACCATGCAGCCAACCGCTGCCGGGTTTTAAAGAAGTCAAGCCGGTTGTCTTTGCATCTATTTATCCTATTGCTTCTGATGATTATCAGGATCTGGCAGATTCGCTGGAAAAATATAAGCTTAATGACGCCTCGTTTATTTACGAAAAGGATTCTTCCGCCGCTCTCGGCCAGGGTTTCCGCTGCGGTTTTTTGGGTTTGCTGCATCTGGATATCGTTCAGGAAAGGCTGGAAAGAGAATTTGATCTGTCCATTATTCTCTCCGTACCCAGCGTGCGTTACCGCTTCACGCTAAAAGACGGCAGAGTTATTTACGTTGATAATCCCTCGCACTATCCAGATCCCGCAGAAATTGAGAAAGGCGAAGAACCTTATATTCGCTCTGCAATGATGCTTCCGGAGCGCTACCTGGGAGCGGTCATGAAGCTTTGCATGGAAAAGCGTGGTGTCAATTCCATCATGAATTATACAGGACCCGGACGTGTGGAATTATCCTATGAAATGCCGCTTTCAGAAGTCATTTATGATTTTTACGACCGCTTTAAATCGGTAACACAAGGTTACGGCTCATTTGATTACGATTTAATTGATTATCGCGAAAGCAACTTGGTTTTAATGGATATTTTGGTCAACAGCGAAAAAGTTGATGCCTTATCGCAAATCGTTCATCGCGAACGCGCCCGCTCACGCGCGCTTCTGGCCTGTGAACGCCTCAAAGACGAAATACCGCGTCAGATGTTTAAAATAGCCATTCAGGGCGCCATCGGAGGTGAAATCATTGCCCGCAGCACCATCAGCGCTTTCCGCAAAGATGTAACAGCCAAATGCTACGGCGGGGATATTACGCGCAAAAGAAAACTGCTCGAAAAACAGAAAGCCGGCAAAAAGCGCATGAAGATGATCGGATCGGTGAGCATTCCACAGAGCGCGTTTTTGGCGGTGCTTAAATCCGACACAGATTGATTACCTTGACACGTCATTCCAGCGCAATACTGGACCGCAAGAGCAGAGAATGTCATTCCGAATCCCGATGGGTCGGGATGAGGAATCTTAAAATATTGTCATTGCGAACTGCCTCTCAGGCGGCGTGGCAATCTTAACAATCAAGATTTCTCGCTTCGCTTCGAAATGACATTAAAAATAATCGAAATCGATATCTCCTATGAAAAAAGAACAAGCCGGGCTTTATATTCACATTCCTTTTTGCCTAAGCAAATGCGGCTACTGCAGCTTTTACTCAATTAAATCAGTCAATCTTATCCCCGAATATATTACGGCGCTCAAAAAGGAAATAAAGTATTACCGCAATGCCTTTTCATCATTCGATACCATCTATATCGGCGGCGGAACGCCATCATTGTTGACGCCGGAACACATTATTGAAATATTTATATCAATAAATAAATATTTCAATATAGATACCAATTCTGAAATCACATTAGAAACTAATCCTGGAGATATTTCTTTTAAGTATTTAAATAAAATAAAGAATCTTGGAATCAATCGCCTGAACATCGGTATTCAATCGTTTGATGATAAAATATTAAAGTTCCTTGGACGAAGGCATTCCAGCCAAGAGGGAATTGCCGCGATAGAAGCGGCAAGGGCGGCTGGTTTCGATAATCTCGGAATCGATTTGATTTACGGCGTCCACGGATTGAAAATGAAATCATGGAAAGATACTTTATTCAAAGCGCTTTCTTTCAGGGCTGAACACATCTCTTGTTATCAGTTATCGCTTTGCAGCAACACGCCCCTGTATAAAAAATACGCTTTAAATAACTGGCGCCTTCCTGACGAAAGAACAGAATTAAAATTATTTTTGACCACCGCTGAAGAGTTGGAGAAGTCCGGTTATCTTCATTATGAAGTTTCAAATTTCGCTCTGAACGATAAGTACAAATCCAGGCATAACCGGAAATACTGGCAACATGTGCCTTATCTGGGCTTAGGACCTGCCGCGCATTCTTTTTTGAATAACAAACGGTGGTGGAACAAAGCCGCCGTTAAAACCTATTTAAACGATATTGCTCAAGATAAAATGCCCGTGGAAAATACGGAATCTCTTTCAGTAGAGCAACTGCAATTGGAGACTTTTTTTCTCGGATTACGCACGAGAGATGGCATCAACATTAAAAATTACAAAACAAGATTTGGCATCGATTTATTTTCTGTTAAGGGCGTTATGATTGACGCTCTGATCAAAAATAAAATTGTTGAGATAAAGCATGGTTTTCTATGTCCAACCAGGCGGGGATTGGCGATTGCTGATAGTCTCGCTCTAATCTAATGGTTTATCTTTTTATGTATGTTATTTTCTTAAGTGCTTGTTTTATAATTACTATCCTGATTCGCATGCTACCGGATAGAGACGAA
Organism: uncultured Smithella sp.; assembly: GCA_964480875.1. Taxonomy (GTDB): domain Bacteria; phylum Desulfobacterota; class Syntrophia; order Syntrophales; family Smithellaceae; genus Smithella. The sequence continues at coordinate 10,524 of CAYZRT010000047.1, forward strand.
GGAAATTTCTTTTTCCAAAATCGCTTTAATATTCTGTAATTTTTCGTCCGGCCATGATTTTTCTTTAAGGAATTTATTGTCCAACGTTTTTGTCGGCATGAACTTTTGCAGAACATAACTTCTGGCCTTGGGGAGAAGCCTTGCAATTTCGAGAATATCATTCTCATCCAGTTGAGACTGAACAATGGTTGTGCGAAATTCGTATGGAATTTTTGCTTTTAGAATAAGCGTGATACTTTCTTTGATGAAATCTGTATTCACCTGAGCTTTAATAACGTCCTTATACCTATCCATCGGCGCCTTAACGTCCATTGCGATGAAATCAAGCAGCTCCTCATGCAGAAGATTCTTAATAATCTGCGGATGCGAACCGTTGGTGTCCATTTTGACGGCAAATCCCATTTTCTTGATGTGCCTGATGAAAGTGGTTAAATGGGGTTGCATCGTAGGCTCTCCACCGGAAATGGATACCGCGTCAAGCTTACCTTTGCGTGTTTCCAGGAATTCGATGACGTCACTTTCTTTAATACATGTCCGGAATAAGCAAGGATCAACCAGTTCCGGATTATGACAATATGGGCACCTGAAATTACAGCCTTCCAAAAAAACAACCGCACAAATAAATCCCGGATAATCAATTAGCGATACTCTCTGCAAACCGCCGATTTTCATTTTTCTCCCCTGATTTTAGAAACACAAATCCGTCGCGCAGATTATGTCAACGTTAAACATTATTTGATTATTTTAATTTGAATACCTGCCTGGAATCGAATTCTTCCTGTTTACCTTTATTCCACTGTTTGACAGGACGTAAATAACCGACGACACGCGAGTAAACCTCGCAATCATCGGCACAGATGGGACACTTTCCCTGTTCGCCTTTAATATAGCCGTGAGACGGGCACACACTGAATGTGGGTGTAAACGTTATATAAGGCAGATGATAATTGTTACAAATTTTCTGTACCAGTCTCTTGACAGATTGAGGATCATCAATTCTTTCTCCGGCAAAGGTGTGAAACACTGTGCCTCCGGTATATCTTGTCTGAATTTCATCCTGAAGATCCAGCGCTTCAAATATATCATCGGTATAGTCCACAGGCAGTTGCGTGGAATTTGTATAAAAAGGCTCCGCGTTTTTTGATTTACCTTCGCTGGCTGTTATAATATCCGGATATTTTTCCTTATCAATTTTAGCCAGGCGATAGGACGTGCCTTCGGCCGGTGTTGATTCCAGATTATAATTATTGCCGGTTTCCTTCTGGAAACGGATAAGTTCCTTTCTCATAAAATCCAGAACCTGCTTGGTGAATTCCTGCCCCTTTTCCGCGGCTATGTTCACGCCCAGCAGATTCAAACAGGCTTCGTTCATCCCGACAAGGCCGATGGTCGAGAAATGATTCTTCCAGTATTCATCGAATCGCTCTTTAACGCCGCGCAGATAATACTTCGTATAGGGATAAAGATTTCCGTCTGTGAATTTTTCCAGAACTTTTCTTTTTGTCTCCAGACTTTCCTTGGCCAGTTCCATCAACCGTTCCAGCCTGATCAGAAAATCTTTTTTGGATTTGGCCAGATAGGCAATACGCGGCATATTAATGGTGATGACGCCGATAGAACCGGTTAGAGGATTGGAGCCAAACAGGCCGCCGCCTCTCATTTCCAGTTCCCGATTGTCTATGCGCAGACGGCAGCACATGCTGCGGGCGTCTTCCGGATTCATGTCGGAATTAATGAAGTTGGAAAAATAAGGAACGCCATATTTTGCCGTCATCTCCCACAAATCATTGATGTTGTGATCGTCCCAGTTAAAATCTTTCGTTACATTGTAGGTCGGGATGGGAAAGGTAAAAACTCTTCCCTTGGCATCGCCTTCCGCCATCACCTGCAGAAACGCCTTATTGAAAAGATTCATTTCTTCCTGAAATTCCTTGTAGGTTTCTTTCTGCGGTTTGCCGCCGATGATGACATTCTGGTCCGCGTAATACTTAGGAACGGTAACATCCAAAGTCACATTGGTAAAAGGGGTCTGGAATCCAACGCGTGTCGGAACATTGATATTGAAGATGAATTCCTGAAGCGCCTGTTTAATTTCTTTGATCGTCAAATTGTCGTAACGGATAAACGGGGCAAGCAGGGTATCGAAATTGGAAAAAGCCTGGGCACCGGCTGCTTCGCCCTGCAGGGTATAAAAGAAATTGACCACCTGCCCCAGTGCGCTGCGCAAATGATTGGCGGGTTTGCTCTCCACTTTGCCGGAAACGCCCTGAAACCCCTGCAAGAGCAAATCGTACAAATCCCAGCCTACGCAATAAACGGAAAGAAGACTTAAATCGTGAATATGAAAATCACCTTCCGTGTGCGCTTTATGAATTTCCGGCGAGTAAATTTCATTGAGCCAGTAAACTTTGCTGACTTCCGAAGAAATATAATTATTCAAACCCTGCAAGGAATAATCCATATTGCTGTTTTCATTGATTTTCCAATCCAGTTTTTTTAAATACTGATCGACAAGATCCACTTCCATTCTATTGGCAATGTCTCTTAAACGGGAATGTTGATCACGGTAAATGATGTAAGCCTTTGCTGTCTTGCGAAACGTAGAATTCAAGAGAACTTCTTCAACAACATCCTGAATTTCTTCCACGGATAAAATTTTACTGTCAAAAAGCTTTTCGGCAAGATTCAAAACCTTGATGGTTAATTTACGCGCTTCTTTCATATCGAATTCACCGGTCGCAATGCCGGCTTTGGCTATGGCATTGGTAATCTTCTCCGCGTTAAATTTAACTAACCGACCATCTCTTTTTCTGATTTTCAAATTCATAAAAAATACTCCATCAATGCGATAAAAAATAATATATAAATAATAACAAATAACGCTATATATTGGGGTGTTTTTGGATACTACCACTATATATAGTAATTTTCAAGAAAATAATAAAATATTTTTTAGGAAATTATTCCTATGAAAACTCAAATGGATAGGTGGATTATTTGATTCAATGGTTGAAAAATTACAGCTTGTTATATTCTGAAAAAATCATCGAAAAAATGGCTCGTCCCTGTGTCGATGATCTCAGATCAGTAGAATAACCAAACATGGCCTTGAGGGGAACCTTTGCTTCTATTTCGCTTACAGTTCCTTTGGGATTGACGGATTGAACTTCACCTTTTCGCGCGTTAATGTCACCGATCACTTCACCCATAAATTCACTGGGGGTGATGATGTCAACCATCATAATCGGTTCCAGCATAATCGGATCCGCTAAGTTGCACCCATCTCGAAAAGCGGTTGATGCCGCAATTTTATAACCCTGGATTGAAGATTCTCCTTCCCGGAAAGAACCACCGGTAACCATGACACCAACATCCATGACGGGATAACCGTTTAATACTCCGTTCATCATGGCTTCTTTGATGCCTTCTTCGATGACATCATAATATTCGGCGGGAATAACACTGTCATCAACATTAATGATTATTTCATTGCCCAAACCTCTCTTACGCGGCGTTAAAGAAAGCCGAACATGTCCGAAGTGTTTCTTTTCGCCCAGTTCTTTTTCAAATATTCCTTCAATTTCTGCTTTCTTCTGAATCGTCTCTCGATAGACGACTCTTGGTCTTCCAACATTCACATGACAGTTGAACTCACGGAATAAACGGTCAACAATGATTTCCAAATGCAGTTCACCCATGCCGGAAATGATGGTTTGTGCTGTTTCGTCTTCATATTTCACTTTCAAGGTGGGATCTTCTTCTACTAATTTATCCAACGCTGTCGTCAGTTTTTCCTGATCAGCAGGCGTCTTGGCTTCAATGGCCTGGCTGATGACCGGCTCGTAAAATTCTATCAGTTCCAACATGATCGGATGTTCTTCCGCACACAGAGTGTCACCGGTGGTTGTCGTTTTAAGCCCCAACACAGCAACGATATCCCCCGCGGAAGCCGTGTCTATTCTTTCCCGTTTATTGGCGTGCATCCGTAAAAGGCGCGCGATTTTTTCCCGCCTTTTTTTTATGGAATTATAAATTTCATCATTGGCCTGTAATTTTCCCGAATAAATTCTCAGGTAAGTCAGTTTTCGTCCTTCGTCGAGCATGATTTTAAACGCCAAAGCAGCCAGCGGCTCTTTATCCGAGCTATGTCGTTTTTCTTCTTTTTTCGTTAATGGATTAATCCCCTTTACGGGAGGAATATCTTCAGGAGAAGGAAGATATTTGATCACGGCATCCAAAACCGGCTGAATTCCCTTGTTTCGTAATGCGGCGCCACAAAGTACCGGTACTATTTTTAATGAAATTGTCGCTTTTCTCAGCGCGTCTTCTATTTCCGCCACGGTAATATCTTCACCACTGAGATACTTGTCCGCGAGATTGTCATCCACCTCGGCAAGCGTTTCGATCATCCTTTCACGGCTTGATTGCATCTGGCCGGCAAATTCTTCAGGAACATCCTGTATGGCAATTTCCACTCCAGCGGTTGAATCATTCCAGACAATCATTTTCTCGTTAATCAGGTCAATCGCGCCGCGAAAATTATCCTCGCTTCCCGCGGGAAGTTGAATGGCCACGGGAATGGACGTAAAACGCGTCCGCATCATTTCAATCACGTTGAAATAATCAGCCCCGATTCTGTCCATTTTATTGATGAAGGCTATTTTGGGAACGCCGTATTTATCAGCCTGGTGCCAGACGGTTTCGGATTGTGGCTCAACACCGCCCACCGCGCAAAACACAACCACGGCGCCATCGAGAACGCGCAAGGAACGCTCCACTTCAATGGTGAAATCAACATGTCCCGGCGTATCAATGATATGAACATCATGATTACGCCATACGCAAGTCGTCACAGCGGATGTAATGGTAATCCCTCTTTCCTGTTCCTGCGGCATCCAGTCCATCACCGCTTCACCGTCATGGACTTCTCCCATCTTATAAGATTTGCCCGTATAATAAAGAATTCTTTCCGTAACCGTTGTTTTACCGGCGTCGATGTGAGCAACGATACCGATATTGCGAGTGCGGGATATTTTGGATTTTGATGCCATAAGATAAATGTTCGATCTATTTTTCGGGGATAATGAGTTCCAAATCAGGAGCAAATGCTTTGCGGGTGGAAATGTGACCTTTGATGGACGGGATTTCTTTGCCTTCCACTAAAATTTTTACCTTCTTGATAACGGATACATTTTGAGTGAGTGAATTTGTTAAAGAATAAATTGTAGCCATTTCGGACGCGGAACTGCCTTCATAGGACTTAAGCAAATTTTTATTGAAATTTACCGAAGCGACGCCATCATCCGAGATTTTCACGTCTTTGACAGTAACCCCTTTGGGAAATGTATTCACCAATCCGTTTTGGGAACCGTTCAGTAAAGCCTTAACAATCTCTTTTGCCTGCAGGGCATTATCACTTTCTTTGGTTACAAAACGTTTTTCAGATTTTAAAAAACGTTCCTGTGAATCGGAAAAATAAATTTTGGCAACTTGTTTTTCTTTCCTTTTCATCGCATCCATATCAACCGGAGGGAATATGGCGCTGAACAACGTAACGAAGAAAATAACCAGCAAAACAATGCCTCCACCGATAATAAGCGACAGATAAAAGATCTTTGTCGATTTTTTTATTTTCTTCTCTTTGATATTTTCTGACCGTAATTGTTTCTTGGTCGACATAAGCATTCAACTCCTCTGAAAAACTTTGTCAACTTATGGTATTTTATTTTAACTGTCAAGAAGAACAAAATAATGATTTGTTCATAAAAAAACCCCCTGCCTGAGAAATAAAATATTTCAAAAAGCAGGGGGCTTTTTAAAAACTTTTCTTTAAAAGTTTTCGGCAAGAACCTCATAATAAGCCTGAGGATGCTTACAGGCCGGACATTCTTGGGGCGCTTCATCACCTTCATGCACATAACCGCAATTGATACAGTGCCATTTGACGGAAGCTTTCTTTTTAAATACGTCTCCCCTGGCTATGTTTGCCGCAAGTTTACGATATCTGCTTTCATGAAATTTTTCCACCTTGGCGATCTGCTCAAAAGAATTGGCTACCTCCGGAAAGCCTTCCTCTCTGGCAATCTTTGCAGCATCCGCATAAAGAACAGTCCATTCCATATTTTCACCTGCGGCAGCCGCCTCAAGATTACTTTTGGTATCACCGATTATACCTGCGGGATAGGATGCGGTAATTTCAACTTCACCCCCCTCCAGATATTTAAAAAACACTTTGGCATGTTCTTTTTCATTATCCGCTGTTTCCAGAAAAAAGCGCGAAATCTGTTCATATCCTTCTTTCTTAGCTACGCTGGCAAAAAATGTATAACGATTTCTTGCCTGTGCTTCACCGGCAAACGAAGCCAGTAAATTTTTTTCTGTCTTGGTTCTTTTGATTGACTTGGCCATTTCCCTCTCCTTTCTTTAAATTTATTTAATTTTATGCATCACCTTCCAAGAAATCAATGGTTATTGATTAATTTTTTTTCCGATTGAAAAACCTTTTCCCAGGCATTTTCCCACATCATAATACGATTGTATCTCCGGCCCATAAAGAACCGGATTTATTTTTGAAAAATCAGGTAATCCATCCACTCCCAGCATGGATTCATCAACCTTGACATCCATAATCTCACCTATGAAATGAGTATGGATGCCGATTTCGATGTAATTTATGAGTTTGCATTCCAGAATCATGGGAAATTCTTTAATATACGGAGCATCTACTTTTTCACTTTTGACAGCTGTAATTTTCGCTGATGCAAATTTATCAATATTTCTTCCTGAAACCATTCCGCAATAATCGGCAATTTCAACTTGAGCGGCTGACGGAACATTTATCGTAAATGCTTTACGTTCCATGATATTGCCATGCGTATAAGTAGCTCCTCTTAATGAAACGGCAACGCACGGCGGCTTAGACGAACATACCCCTCCCCATGCTATTGTAGCCACATTGGGCTTACCGCCTTTATCGTACGCTCCGATCAACCAGACGGGAGTTGGATAAATCAACGTTTTGGCGCCAAAAGATTTTTTCATAAATTCTCCTTTTAAAATAACGAATAATAAACAGTCCTTGTTTCAATTTTGTATAAATTATTTACGTTGAAATCTCAATTCATTAAAAAATTGTTTAATTTATATTTAAATTTATAGTAGAATAAAATCAAATTAAAGCAGAAGGAGGTTTTTATGGCCACGATTATGCCGGAATCAGAAAACGTGCAAAAAGCAATCAAATGGGTATCTGCAAATTTAGAAGAAGAGAATCAGACTCTACCCAAACTTATTGACAAAGCCGTGTTTAAGTTTGATTTATCCCCCAAGGATACGGAATTTCTGACCAAATTTTTCCGCGAAAGCCAATCCAATAAATAAGCTTATCCTGGCTGAAGAAAAGTTAAATCCGGACAATGATCTGTTTTGTCCGGATTTATATTACATTCTAACGGAAGCGGGCAATCCCTTCAAGCCGGTTAAAACGAATTTTTAACCGCCATTCCCGTTAATCCACCAGGACCCTTTTTCTTTAAACCACCAATGAGAGGAATCGGTCTTGATAATTCTTTCAGAAAGCTTTTTCCCGTTTTCGGTTGTTAATCTCTGAAGAGCAAAGTCTATCCATTCTTCCGAATATTTATTGCCCAGATCTCCGCATTCTTTTAGCTGTAAAATAAGAGCAATTTGATCGGCATCTCTCGCGATTAATGCTTCTTTTGTTTCCTTCCGGTTAAATTCGTCTATGGCTTTTTTAATATCTTCGCCGAAAAAAAGACTTTCCGTCAATTCCCGGACTGCTTTTGCTTCATCCACATGGACATATTTTTTATTAACATAATTCATGTCTCCGGTTCGTGCTTCCGGCAGATCGTGAAGAATACACATTTTTAAAACACGTGATTCATCGAGTGATTCATCCATTTTGCAGAGAGCATACCCTACAAAGATCGTGCGTAAAACGTGTTCCGCAACCGATTCACTGCCGCTTCCGAGAAATTGATAACCACTGCGCGGTGTTCTACTAAGCATTCCCACTTCAAATAAAAAATTTGCGATATTGTCCATTTTATTCCTTCTTCAATACCTTGATGCGATTCGCCATCATTTCCGATATTTTCGTTATTTGCAATTGAATGGAAGCAACCCCGTCAGGTCTCATCGCTATAACTTTGTCCAGTTGCGCCTTCCAGTGCTCTAAAGAATTTATTTCATTCTCTCGCAGCTTTTTTTCAAAACGCTCCTGATATTCCTTGATAAATAAGTCCGACGAGCTCATTTGCGCCATCTTACATCTCCCTTTACTTGAATTTGCGGCATTATATCATCGGGTTTTTATCTTGCAACAACGAATTTTGAATTCATTGTTTGACACTATTCTTCAAATACTATAAATAAAAGTCAATTTTTCATTCATAGGAAGATAAATTGATATGCCATCACAACATCAACACGAGGATATAGCCGGAGGCCAGGCCATTATTGAAGGCGTCATGATGCGCCACGGCAATAAAATAGCGGCGGCGGTCAGAAAACCGAACCAGGAAATTGTTTTTCAGGAACGGGAATATATCCCTTTAACCAAACGGTACAAAATACTCGGATGGATGTTTATTCGGGGAACAATCACCCTCTTTGAAATGATGATTGTGGGCTTTAAAGCGCTGATGTTTTCAGCGGATGTGGCTCTTTCCGAAGAAGAAAAAAAACCTCAGGGCTGGGAAATGTATCTTTCT
>CAYZRT010000048.1:0-18998 GCA_964480875.1 uncultured Smithella sp.
TCCGGCAGATATTCGATAAGACATAAATCCTTGGAACTCAGAAGATAACTGTATCGTTCGTCTTCCTCCAGAATAAAAGGATCATCCGGTCGTGTTGATTCGTAAAGTAAATATTCCCAGCGGCAGGGCTGAGAACAGTCGCCCTCGTTGGCACTGCGCCGGTTGCGGAATGCCGATAGGTAGCAGCGTCCGGAATAGGACATGCACATCGCGCCGTGGATAAAAATTTCCAGTTCCATTTCGGGGACAGCGGTGGCGATTTCTCCGACTTCTTTCAAGTTCAGTTCCCTGGCCAGAACAATCCGCTTTACTCCCTGGTCCTGCCAGAAGCGCACCGCCTCGATATTGGTTGTATTTGCTTGCGTGCTTAAGTGAATAGGCATTTTCGGTGCTAAATCTTTAACCAACTTTAGTATGCCCGGTTCGCTAACAATCAGGGCGTCGATGCCAACTGCGGCAAGTTCAGGAATAATATTTTTTGACTGATCTATATCAGCGTTATGGGCAAATGTATTGATTGCTCCGTAGATTTTGGCTCCTTTGTCGTGAGCTTCTTTTACGCCTGTGGCTAAATCGGTCAGAGACATTTCGGACGAATCTGCCCTCAGGCTCAATCCTTCCACACCGACGTAAACTGCATCAGCCCCATAGAGCATGGCAGTCCGCAGTTTTTCCAGATTTCCCGCGGGAATCAATAATTCCGGTTTTTTCATTCTGAGAACCTTTAATTTTTCTAAACGTTATATTAACAAAAAATAACATTTATCAAATAACACAATATTTCCATTAGAAACAATAAATATGCTCATGCTTTTTTATCTTGACACGTTGCCAGCGACTAACTTAAAGAAATATAAAATAAATTCACGCAATAATCCCTGAAATGAAGACTTTATTATCATATCTTTTATCGGTTTGTAATGTGAGAAAAATTGCGCCTCTGTTTCTGCTTTTTATTTTCACATGTCTTTGTTTTTTCAGTCAGGCTTCACAGTCTGTGACTGTTGATGAATTCCACCATTTGCCATCCGGCATCTATAATCTGGTGACTTTCGACTGGCGCATGAACAATGAGTCACCGCCCCTGATAAAATATCTCCCGGCATTGAGCATACTGATCACTGATCCCCGGATTGATTTAAAGTCGTTTGGAAAATCGCCCAATACATGGGCCATGGGGTACAGTTTTATGCGTCTCAATAAGGAGAGATATCAGTCTATTTTTCAATGCGGACGATGTTTCATCATCATTCTGGGTTGTCTGCTGGGATGGTTCATCTATCTTTGGGCCAAAGAATTGTACGGCTATCCGGGAGCCCTATTCGCCTTGTTCCTGTATGTCTTTAATCCCAATATACTGGCGCACTCTTCATTAATCACCATTGATGTCGGGGCGAGCTGCATGATATTTTTAAGCATCTATTGCTTCTGGAAATACTTAAATAACCGCAATAGCAACTCCATGATTCTTGCCGGTGTTGCTCTGGGATTGGCCCAGCTTGCTAAATTCACGGCACTGCTTCTATATCCAATTTTCATTTTCATCATTCTGATTATTCTTATACACGACAATACCCACAACCAGAGTGAGCTTGTAAAAGGCAAAATAAGCGCGGCGATGAGGTATGTCGGAGAATTTTGTATCATAACGTTGATCAGTTTGATCGTCATCAATGCCGGCTACTTATTTTCCTCTTCCTTCAGGCCGCTATCCGAGTATGCTTTTACAAGTCATTTGCTCAAGAGCGTTTCTTCTCTGCTCTGGCATGGATTCCCTGTTCCTTTGCCCTATGATTATCTCATGGGTTTCGATACTCAGATGAGCATTGCAGCGGGAGGAATTCCTTTTTACGTCAGTTATCTCATGGGTGAGCATTCACTGACAGGATGGTGGTATTATTACATTATCGCTTTCTTTGTTAAAAACCCGGAGCCTCTTTTCATCATCATAATTCTTGCCGGTGTGGCATGGCTGGGAAGCAAAAAAGGACGACCGAATACGACAAGCGTTCTTTGTATATGGATTCCCACGATATCATACTTTATCTATTTTTCATTTTTTACGCATATTCCGATTGGCATAAGGTACATACTCCCCGTGTTTCCTCTGCTTTTTCTGGCAAGCGGTTATTTGTTTAATCAATTCTTTTTGGAACAAAAAAACATCAAGACCCTATTGGCCTTGCTGGCTGTTGCTTATCTGTTCATCGGGCTTTCAGTTTTCCCGCGATATTTATCTTATTTCAATATGGTTTCCGGTGGTTCGCAAAACGGGTCATTCTGGCTGATTGATTCAAATCTTGACTGGGGGCAGAGTCTGCCCGGCTTGAAAAAATATATGGATAAAAATAATATTCAAAATATAAAACTTGGATATTTCGGACGAGTCGATCCTTCCATATACGGCATCAAATATTCTCTTGCTGAAAAAGAACCGCGGGAAGGAATTTATGCCATTAGTATAAATTATCTGGTGGGCCGACCGTATTATTTGTTGGCAGAAAATGCTAAAAATTTGTTGTTGGTTGATCTGAATTATTTTGAAAACTATCGAAAACTTCAACCATCTGTCATTATAGATAATACAATTTATATTTATGATATGCGAAAAAAGCCGTAGTTGTATGCTCTCCCTGTTGCCGGTATGAAGGATTTTCTTCTGTTTAAAGGGAACTGTAGTCTTTTAAAATCTGCTCAAAGCAAGGGTCTCTGTCGTAAAACTTAACAGTTATTCTTCATGATTAATGATATTTGTCAATTGTGGAAGTCGTGTGAAAATTAAAGTTGCTCATGGTAAGTTTAAGGACATAGTTTTCGTATCTGTTCCATGACCTTGAGCGATTTGACTTCCCGTCCCAGCACATGGGATATGAACCCGGTGAGAAGGCAGCGTGATTCCGCGGCTGAAGAATCGGTGAGGGTGACCAGTTTGATTTTATCGATGTCCATGTCTTTTCCCATCAGCAATGTGCGAACGGTGCCCGTGGAGATGGGCTGTTCGTATCGCTGGATCTTGGCACAGGCGCTGCATTTGATACCGCCTTCATGGGCATGAAAATAATAAGAATTTCCGTTAGTCACCGGAGTTTTGCAGACGATGCAGTGTTCGATGGCTGGTTCAAAACCGGTCAGTTTCAATAGCCGCATCTCAAAAAAGCGCACAAGGGCGTCAGATGCTTTTTCCCTGCCCAGAAGGATTAGGAAATCCTGCAGAAGCTGAAAGATTTTTTCGTTCTTTTTTCCTTCCGGGCTGAAGTGATCGGTGAGTTCGATAAAATAGGAAGCGATTAATGTTTTTTCCATATCCTGCCTGATGGACGGATAGTGATCTACAATATCGCAGGATTCAATGAAGGCGAGCATATCACGGCTTTTGCGGGTAAAGATGATGTCGGTCAGGGAAAACGGTTCAAAGACATTGGCGAATCTTTTTTTGCTTCTTTTGGCCCCTTTGGCGATTCCCTTGAGTTTGCCGAAATCGTGACTGTAAAAGCTGACAATTAAATCCGATTCACTGTAGCTTAAAGTACGCAGAACGAATCCGGTTGTTTTTAAATGTTCTCTAGCGACCATCATAATTACGACTTTATCAAATTGCCATATACGGCGTTGCGCTTCGTCCTTTGGCGTTGCAGCGTATAGAAAAATACGCCTCATTTCTCAGAACTCGCGTGCCTTGTCTCTGGCTAATTTTATAAAGTCGTCTCCCGACTTTTAAATATATTTCTTCTTCAACGGGCATCGTATTTAATCTCGCCGCCGACGATAGTCAGAAGGGCTTTTCCCTGCATCGGACGTCCATTGAACGGGGAGTTTTTACCGCGTGAACGGAAAGCCTGTACGTCAACCGTCCAATTCAACAGAGGATCAATGACGGTGACATCGGCATCCGCGCCTGTCTGCAGTGTTCCTTTATGCAAATTCAGTATGCGCGCCGGATTCAAACTCATCTTGGTAATTAATTCTTTCCAGTTAAGGGTTTTGTTTTTGATAAGGTCCATACTTAAGGAAAGAGAAGTTTCCAGCCCGCTGATTCCATTGGCGGCGTATTCGAATTCCACTTCCTTATCCGTACGACCGTGAGGAGCGTGGTCGCAGGCGATAACATCGATCGTTCCATCGGCAAGACCTTCTTTTATTGCCTTGAGATCATTTTCGCTTCTCAAGGGGGGATTGATTTTGAAGTTGGTGTCATAAGTCTGAAGTGATTCGTCGGTCAGCGTGAAGAAGTGCGGAGCTGTTTCCGCCGTAACGTTCAGGCCTCTTTCTTTTGCATCGCGGATCAACCGGACGGAACCGGCGGTGCTGACGTGCGCGATGTGCACAGCCGTTTTCGTGAATTCAGCGATCAGAATGTCACGGGCGACCATGGTTTCTTCCGCAGTGGCGGGAATGCCGTTGAGTCCCAGAATAGTGGAATAATAGCCCTCATTCATCAAACCGTTTGCGGAAAGATTTATGTCTTCGCAGTGCGAAATAACCGGTAATTGCAGTGAGTAGGCATATTCCATTGCACGGCGCATCAAAGCGGCGTTCATTACAGGCTTGCCGTCATCCGAAAGGGCGACGACACCCGCTTCCTTAAGATCCCAGAATTCTGTGAGCTGAACGCCTTCGGAATTTTTACTGACGGCGCCAATCGGATAAACATTGGCCAGCGCTGCCTCGCTTGCTTTTCTTCTGATAAATTCGGTGACGGAACGGTTATCGTTGATCGGAGCGGTGTTGGGCATGCAGGCAATGGACGTAAATCCTCCGGCGACAGCGGCTGCGGCACCCGTTGCGATGGTTTCTTTGTACTCGTATCCCGGTTCACGAAGATGCGTGTGCATATCAATGAGGCCGGGCGTAATAATCATTCCGGACAAATCAATAATCTTGGTTATTTTTCCCGCATCTTTTGATTTTGCCGATTTGGAGAGATTCGTGCCGATTTTGGCAATTTTGCCGTTTTCCAGAAAAATGTCCAGACGGGAATCCAGGTTTTGAGCAGGATCTATTATTCTTGCGCCGGTTAATAAAAGTTTCATTCGTTACCTCCGGTGAGCAGGTAAAGCAGAGCCATTCTTACGGCAATGCCTTTGTTCACCTGATCAAGAATTACGGAGAAAGAAGGATCATCGGCAATATCGGGCGATATTTCCACACCGCGGTTAACCGGTCCCGGATGCATGACGATCACATCTTTTTTGGCTAATTTAATATTGTTGCGGTTGAGACTGAAACGTTGAGAATATTCGCGCAGCGACGGGAAGATGTTTTGTTTCTGCCGTTCAAGCTGAATGCGCAGCATCATCACAACATCGGCTTTGGTAATCGCATCTTCCACATTGGGAAAAACTTTGACGCCCATCTGTTCGATATCGCGCGGCAGCATGGTGGCCGGACCGGCCAAGACAACGTTGGCTCCCATTTTGGAAAGGCCATAAATATTTGAACGGGCTACGCGACTGTGCTCGATATCACCGATGATGGCTACTTTTAAACCGGAGAATTTTCCTTTACGTTCTTTTATCGTCATCATATCCAAAAGCGCCTGCGTTGGGTGTTCATGCGCGCCATCGCCGGCGTTGATGATGGATTGTTTGACAAGTTTTGCCAGCAAGTGCGGGGCTCCGGCAGCGCTGTGGCGGATGACAATGACATCGGGATTCATGGCTTCCAGATTACGGGCTGTATCGATAAGCGTTTCTCCCTTGACAACGGAGCTGGTGGAAGATGAAATATTGATGGTATCGGCGCTTAACCGTTTAGCCGCTATCTCGAAAGATGTTCTGGTGCGGGTGCTGGCTTCGTAAAACAGATTGATGACCGTTTTCCCGCGCAGAGTCGGTACTTTCTTTATCGGACGGGTGGAAATTTCCAGAAAAGACTCAGCCGTTTCCAGAATGAGATTGATTTCATTAACGGATAAGTCCTGTATTCCCAATATGTCTTTTCGTTCGAATTTCATATCACCTTTAAACTTTTAATATTAAGTTCCTTCCTCAATGACGACTTCATCGACGCCATTTTTTTCCACCAGATCCACCCGAACTGCTTCCCATAGGGAAGAAGGAAGATTTTTACCGACAAAATCGGCTCTGATGGGCAACTCGCGGTGGCCGCGATCGATTAAAACGGCAAGCTGAATCATTTTAGGCCTTCCGAAATCAATCAGGGCATCCATGGCGGCGCGAATCGTTCGTCCTGTAAACAGGACATCATCAACCAGTATGACAATTTTATTATCCAGAGAGAAATTGATTTTTGTTTCTCCCAGATGCGGTTTCTTTTTGGATGCGGAAATATCATCCCGGTAGAGAGTAATATCAAGTATTCCCAGAGGAATAGTCGCACGTTCGATATCGGACATTTTCTTTTGCAGCCTTTGAGCCAGAAATACGCCACCGGTCCTGATTCCCATCAGAACAATGTTTTCCATGCCTTTGTTTTTTTCCAGAATTTCATAAGCTATTCTGGTCAGGCATCGTTCAATTCCCTCTTTGTCCATGACCGTTTTTGTGTTTTTATTATTCGACATACGGGCAAACCTCGACCAAAGTACAAAAAAAGCCTTTCCCCGGGCGGGAAAAGGCTTGATGGTATTTTAATGGGTCTTTCATTACATTTCCTTTTTCAATCTCACCGGATTAAATTAAAAGGGTTTATTTAAACTTCTTATACAACCATGAAGTTCACGTGTCAAGATTTAAAAAAACATTTTACTAATAGCTTATATTTATGGTTTTGCGGCACGGTAACTTATCATTTTTCATGGAAAACCCGCTCAGTGTAACAGGCTGCCCAAACGTTCCCAACGAAGATTTTTTTCATCGCGGTTCCAGGACCAGTAAATGATGAATGCTTTCCCTTCCACATCCTTCAGGTTAACAAATCCCCAGAACCGGCTGTCCAGACTTTCATCCCGATTGTCGCCCATGACAAAAATCGATTTTTCAGGAACGATCACCGGGCCGAAATTATCACGCGGTTGCATGGATTTTGGCAAAATTAAGCTGTCACTGAACGTTCCATAAGGATCTTTAAATTCCTGATCGTTGATGAATATTTTTTTGTTTTTTATTTCAACTTTATCCCCGGCAACGCCAATAACCCTCTTGATGAAATCCTTGGACCTGTCATTGGGAAAAATAAAAACCGCGATTTCGCCTCTTTTGGGTTCGCTTACGGGAATAATCGTTCTTCTTAACAACGGAATTTTTACGCCATAAACAAACTTGTTGACCAAAATGTGATCGCCGACGAGCAGTGTCGGCACCATGGACCGTGAAGGTATTTTATAAGCGCATACGATGAACGTGCGGATAAAAAGAGCAATTAAAATAGCGATAATGATGGATTCAACGTATTCCTTAACTTTTGATTTCGGCTTGTCATCTTTTGTCATGTTTAAAACGGCTCCTAAGAATAAATATTCGATAGAGAAAAGGCAATCATGCAAAGAGAAATAAATCCTTTAACTGCGTTTTTCCCGATGGTATTGAAGATAAACGAATTCAGTGTCCGGAAGGGGGCTTTCAGTTTCGATTGTCTTATGATTTCCATAATGATAATTCCGGTAAGACCTCCTAAGAAAAATCCTATCCATATGCCGGGCCCACCCCAAAATGGTGTCAGTAAGAAAATACCTGTAATAGATCCTAATGCCGCCGCTTTGATGGATCTCTTTGAGCTAACGGTTTGTTGGGGCGCTTCACTGATGATCCAAAAAAATTCAACTGCCTCGGCGATGACAGAAAGGACGAGAAGAAGCATTATGATTTTCCAGCCGATTTGTTCAGAACCGGTTAAAATGGAATAAATCAAAACATCAAAAAAAATAACGACGGTTCCCGGTAATTCGAACAAGTTTAAAAAAATACCCGCGAATAATATTAAAATGAAAATCGTAAATCCTGCGCCGGCGAAAAAAGACAATTTATGGATTCCTCTTCGTTTTTAAAATTTGAAGATTTTCGAAAAAAAGAACAATCGTACAGGCTATATAAATAGAGGAATAAGTTCCGATGACCACACCCACCAGCAGCGCGAAGGCGAAATCGTGAATAACCGCGCCGCCGAAAAGATACAGGGCGAGAACCGTGAGAAAAACGGTCAGTGAGGTCAGAACGGTTCTGCTGAGCGTCTGATTAATGCTCAGATTGATGGTCTCGCGGAGTTGTCTTTTGGGATTCAATTTAACATTTTCCCGGATTCTGTCCAGAGTGACGATGGTGTCGTTGATCGAAAAACCGATGAGAAAAACCAGCGCCGCCAGGATGGAGATGGTAAATTCCATGTTCATGATGGAAACAGCTCCGATCGTGATGATGACGTCATGAACCAGCGCAACGATGCCTCCCACGCCGTAGCGGAATTCGAAACGAAAGCCGACGTAAATGAGCATGGCTATCCAGGACAAGACGACCGCAATGACGGCTTTACGTTTGAAGTCGGCGCCGACCTTTGACCCGACGACCTCCACGCGCCTGATTTCAAAATCTTTACTGAACGCGGCGGCCAGCGGCTGCTCAACGTTAGCGGCCAGCACCGTTTGATCCGAAAAAGATTCTGACGTGCGGATTAAAAATTCGTTGGTTCCGAACTGTTGAATGGTGCTGTTTTGAAGCCTGGTCGATTTGAGAGCCCCCCGGATTTGATCGGCGGAAATATTTTTTGAAAATTTCACCTGAATGACCGAGCCGCCGGCAAAGTCAATACCGGGATTTAACCCGCCATGATAAATAACCGATCCGATACTGACGATGATAAGAATGACTGAAAATGTTATCGCGTATTTTATTTTTCCAACGAAATCCAGATTGATTCCCGGTTTTATCAACTGCATATCATGTCTCCTGCCTGCCTGTATATTTTTAAATACTCAGCTTTTTAATGTTAAAGTTTGTGGTGATATAGTCGAAAATTACCCTGGTGACGAAAACGGCCGTAAAAAGACTGGCCAGCAGGCCGATGATGGTTGTTACGGCAAATCCCTTGATCGGGCCTGTTCCGAACATGATCAGAAAAGCAGCGGCGACTATTCCCGTGATGTGTGTGTCAATAATCGTAATGAAGGCCCGATTGTACCCTGTATCCAATGCGATTCTGATGGTCTTGCCCGTGCGCAGTTCTTCACGAATCCGTTCAAAGATCAGGATATTGGCGTCCACCGCAACACCCACCGTTAAAAGCAGTCCGGCAATGCCCGGCAGGGTCAGTGTGGCCCTGAAAGCCGCAAGAATGGCCAGCACAAGAAAAATGTTTGTGATCAGGGCAATGTCGGCGATTGCGCCGGAAAGGCGGTAATAGATGATCATAAATAAAATGACCAAAAGCGATCCGATGAGGGTGGCCATGACGCCTTGCCGGATGGAATCGCTGCCCAGCGACGGACCGACCGTTCTTTCCTCCAGAATATTGACCGGTGCGGGCAGGGCGCCGGCCCGCAAAACAATGGCGAGATCTCGCGCTTCTTCCATGGTGAAATTGCCTGTAATCTGAGCCTGGCCTCCTGATATACGTTCCTGAATGACGGGGGCGGAATGCACCACGCCGTCCAAAACAATGGCCAGTCGTTTGCGCACATTTTCTCCGGTGATTCTTTCAAAATCAACAGCTCCCTGGGAATTAAATTTCAATCCGACGGTAACGTCGCCAAAACGGTCGGCAATCTGCACCTTGGCTGTTTCCAGTGAAGCGCCGGTCAGCAGGGCTCTGTCTTTCAATAAGAAGGGGGAGGAACCCCTTTCTCCGGTGGAACGATTGGCACGCAAACCGTAAGCGATCACATCTCCGTCAGGAATATTTCCGCGCAGGGCTTCCTCGAGGGAATTTTCATCGTCAACCAGCTTGAATTCCAGCAGAGCTGTTTTACCGATCAGATTTTTAGCCCTTTCGGGATCTTTAATGCCGGGGAGTTGAACGAGAATCCTGTTGTTTCCCTCCGGTATAATTTCCGGCTCCGAGATTCCAAACTGATCCACTCTGTTTCTGATGGTTTCCAGGGAGTGTTCCACCGTTAATTTTTTTAATTCCGCCGCCCGTTTGTCGTTAACTTTCAACGTGACAAACTGTCCCCCCTCCCGCGAAGCGGTCGATTCTATTTCGAAGTCGGGATAATTGTCGCGAAGAACTTTTTCCAGCGTCGTTTTCCCGTCGGAATCCGCCAGTTCCATGGAGATTTTCGCGTTTTGCGCTTTCTCCAGATTACGGAAACGCACTTTGTTGTCCATCAGGGATTCTTTTAAATCGGCGGATGTCCGCTCGACCATGGCATCCAGAGCCTTATCGGTGTCAATTTCCAGAACAAGGTGCATGCCTCCCTGCAAATCAAGTCCCAGATGAATTTTTTCTTTAAACATGTATTTATCCCAGGGAGAAGGTATGTTGGAGATAAATGTCGGGATTAAGAAATATAAAGAGCCAAGACAAACAATTAAAGTGATCGCTCCTCTGAGCTTCAAAGATTTGAACATGAAATGCCCCTTTCGATAATGATTACTTTGTTGAAGGCGCCGGAGCGGCAGATCCGGACTTTTGCATAACAGCCCCGATGGCGCTTCTGGCAACCTTGATTCTTACTTTATCGGCAATTTCCAGCGTGATGACCGCATCGGTCAACCCGGTAATCTTGCCGTGTATTCCTCCGGTGGTCATCACCATATCACCATAGGCGAGGTTGTCCAGCATGGCCTTGAGTTCTTTTTGTTTTTTCTGTTGCGGGCGAATCATTAGAAAATAAAAAATAAAGAATATGATCACCATCGTAATGATAAATCCCCAATCTCCCCCTCCAGCGGACGGCTGGCCGCCTGGCGCTCCACCCATTGCGTATGCTAATGATATCAATTTAACTTCCTCCTTAATATATGCTCTTTATCAGAATTATTTATAAATTCATCTTCATTTATTAAAACTCTTTTTAAAGTCACCCAAACGGTTTTCACTTATTGCCGTTCTTATATTTTCCATGAGACGCATATAATGGCGAATATTATGAATGGTGTTTAACACCATCGCCAGTATTTCGCCGGCAAAATAAAGATGCCTTAAATAGGCCCGGGAATAATTTTTACAGGTATAACAATCACAATTTTCATCAATGGGATTATTATCTTCCCGCCAGCGGGCGTTTTTTATAACAACATTTTCAGAATTTGTAAACAATAATCCGTGGCGGGCGCATCGGGTCGGTATAACGCAGTCAAACATGTCGATTCCGCAGGATACTCCGAAAACGATGTCTTCCGGCGTGCCGACACCCATCAGGTAGCGCGGTTTATCCCGGGGGAGCAAAGGCGTGAGGGAATCCGTTATTTTATACATAATTTCCTTGGGTTCGCCGACGCTTACGCCACCCAATGCATAGCCGTCAAAGTTGAGGGCGGCAGTTTGATCCAGTGATTGTCGACGTAAATCAAGATAAGAACCGCCCTGTATAATACCAAACAATGCCTGCTCACTGTTTGTTTTGGCCTTCTTACATTGTTGAGCCCATTTG
Organism: uncultured Smithella sp.; assembly: GCA_964480875.1. Taxonomy (GTDB): domain Bacteria; phylum Desulfobacterota; class Syntrophia; order Syntrophales; family Smithellaceae; genus Smithella. The sequence continues at coordinate 11,486 of CAYZRT010000048.1, forward strand.
GCCGTCAGATTCAATGATTTTTCCGTCTGAGAGACTGTAGCAGGGTAGGAGGTACACTCGTCAAGACACATCATAATATCCGCTCCGAGCGCTTCCTGGATTTCAATTGCTTTCTGCGGAGTCAGAAAATGTCTGGAGCCGTCAATATGTGAACGAAACATAACGCCGTCCGGCGTAATTTTACGTAAAGCTCCCAGACTATAGACCTGAAAACCGCCGCTGTCGGTCAGGATGGGGTTGGACCAGTTCATGAATTGATGGAGTCCTCCCAGGTTTTTTATGTTTTCATGGCCGGGACGTAAATAAAGGTGATACGTGTTGCTCAGAATAATTTCCGCGCCGCAATTTCGAATTTCTTCCGGGAGCATCGATTTGACGGTTCCCTGCGTGCCCACCGGCATGAAAGCCGGCGTATGCACAATTCCGTGGGGAGTAACCATTTCGCCCAGCCTTGCGGAAGTGCCCGTATCTTGTTTTTTTAGATTAAATTGAAAAGGCATATTATTCTGTCCAAGACGTGAACAATAAATTCTTAATCATTATAGAATCAGCATGCAGTCACCGTAGCTGTAAAACCTGTATTGGTTTTCCACTGCGTGGGCATATACTTTTTTTGTCAAATCCGTACCCGCAAAAGCGCAAACAAGCAAGAACAATGATGATTGCGGCAAATGAAAATTAGTCAGGAGCCCGTTAACCCTTTTAAATTTATAGCCGGGATAGATAAAAAGATTGGTGAAGCCGGATTGCGTATGGACATATCCATGACGATCGCAAGCGCTTTCCAGCGTACGCGTGGATGTTGTTCCCACGGCAATAAGGCGCCGGGCATTGTTAATGATCGTGCTGTTTTCCGGGCTGATTTCGTAATACTCGGATTCCATAACGTGATTTTCGATTTCATTGACTTCTATCGGCAGAAAAGTTCCAAAACCCACATGTAGGGTAATCGGAGCAATGTGAATTCCTTTGGCACGCAAGATTTTAATGACATCTTCTGAAAAATGCAATCCGGCGGTGGGCGCCGCAATCGAACCGGGATTCTGCGCGTAAATAGTCTGATAACGTTCCAGGTCTTTGATGTCAGGCGAAACGTTTTTCTCGCGTTTAATATAAGGAGGAAGAGGCGCTCTGCCGAATTTTTCTAAATAGTTGTCGAATCCATCCGGCGAGAAAAATTCCAGCAGCCATTTTTTATCTGATATTCGCGCTAAAACATTTGCTTTGCCGTTATCTTCCAGATTGATAACGTCGTTTTCACGCAGTCTTTTAGCCGGTCGGATCAGGGCTTCCCATGTTTGCGATTCTTGATCCGCTTTTTTTTTTGTCAGCAGAAGTATTTCCATCATGGCTCCGGTTTGTTTTTTGCCGAAAAGCCTGGCCGGAATGACCCTGGAATCATTAATGACAAGAACGTCACCCTTCTCCAGTAAATCAGGGAGACGAAAGAAAAATAAATCCTTCATTTCTTGTTTTTGCTTATCGAGAAAAAGCAGCCGCGAATGATCGCGCCGGGCACAGGGATGTTGAGCAATAAGCTCATCCGGCAAATGATATGAAAAATCTTTTAAATCCATAGGGCCGTTTCATCGAAACCATGTTTAAAAAAATAATCAGAGGATAATTTCACTCGCATGGCCATTGTTTTCACCGGCGTCCAAAGTACAGGAGAATAAGACCGGCAATCATGGCGGTGATTCCCAGAAATCTTAACGTGGAATCGGGAATCATTGTTATCTTGGCAAGATAGATTTTTAATTTTTCCGGGAAAAGAAAATAAGGAAGACCTTCAATAATAAAAATTAATCCCAGTACGCAAATAAAATCCTTCATTTTAAATCCTTTGATTTTTCTTCAACCCAAAGTTCGTCCATTTGTTCCAGTGTTGCTTCTTCCAGCGGAATTCCGAGAGAGGAAAGCCGTTCTATTACCCGGGAAAAACGCCGTAAAAATTTTTCTGTTGTTTTGGATAATGCCGTTTCGGAATCAACATGAAGAAAACGGCTTACATTGACCATAGTGAATAAGATATCTCCAAGTTCTTCTTCAATGGCGATGTTATTCTTTGTTTTTAAGGCAGTGTCAAATTCCTGAAGTTCTTCTTTCAACTTTTCAAGAACACCAGGAATGTTCTTCCAATCAAAACCATAAGTTGATGCTATGGAAGTAATCTTCTGAGCGCGTTTCAGGGCGGGAAGTGAGCGAGGAATACTGGCAAAAATATTTTTGTCATTCTCCTTCCCGGTACGCTCTTCAATTTTTATTTTCTGCCAGTTGTTTTTTACGTCCTGCACGGAATTGACTTTGATGTCTCCAAATACGTGCGGATGACGCCGGATCATCTTTCCATAAATGCCGTTCATAACATCGTTCAGAGAAAACAAGCCCGATTCAGCGCATATTTCAGTCAAAAATAATATTTGAAAAAGCAGATCGCCTAATTCTTCTTTTAATCCCCGGTTATCGGGGCTGCCGAGAGCGTCAATCACTTCATACGCTTCTTCCAGGATGTATTTGCCGATATCTTCCTTTTTTTGTTGCCGATCCCAGGGACAGCCATCCGGTGCGCGCAGTTTCCTGATGAGCTCAATCAAATCGGCCAGTTTTTCAAATTTTTTGCTATGCGTTCGTGTCATTCGTTTAAAAGTAATTGTTATATTGTAAAAACGTTATAGTGATTTTGCCGTGGTCAGTATCATAGAAAAAAAATACTGACAATATCCAGTCTGCTTCCTTGAAAAATATGATTGAAGAAAAATCCCACTTTGTTGATTAAAATGAAGCCGATGCGGATTTGACAACTTCTAAATATTATCAATAATATCATAACGATATTGTTTTAATTCGTCACGCTAAAGAATCTTTTTAAGTTGAGTTTTTTACAATAAATTACCCGGAAATTGACCTGAAAATTTGTAGAAAATTGTACTTGACAACGCCCCAAAAAAGCGTATCCTTCCGCTTCAATACAAAGACTTGGCGAATTTTGCCAGGAATTATGAAATCTTTGAAAGGAGGTTAGCCGTTAATGAAAAAATTATTTGCCATTTTTATCGCTATGCTTTTTGTTGCTTCTTTGTCTTTGGCAGTCGTCGGATGCAAAAAAGCTGAAGAGCCTGCACCTGCAGAAGCTCCTAAGGTTGAAGCGCCGGTTGCTCCGGCTCCTGAAGCAGCTCCTGCTCCTGAAGCAGCTCCCGCACCTGAAGCAGCTCCCGCACCTGAAGCAGCGCCTGCACCTGCAAAATAATTGCTTGAAAGTAAATCAGCAGGATAAATTAATCGGACGTTCCTATCAAGGAATGTCCGATTTTTTTTATTCCGCATAAGGTGAAAATCTTAATAATATGTTATACTGCAACCAAACAGATAAAAAAACTGGTAAAAAGATAAAAAAGTGTTGGCCTGAAATAAAAAAATATTTATCAAGTATACGAATCTTTGACTTTAATAGGAGGTTATTATGACGGAGAAAAATGGTGATTTATTGAAAGGCTTGTTTATCGGTGGATTGATTGGCATGGCGTTGGGTATTTTATTTGCTCCCAAGAGCGGGAAGGAAACCCGTGAAGATCTTTCACGTACGGCCAATGAAGTGCTCGCCAAAGCCAAGGAAGAGTATGAAAAGGCAGCAGAAAAAAGCAGGCTGGCTTACGAAGTCTCTCTGAAACATTTGAAAGACTTTAATGAATCGGCAAAAGAAAAAGCCGCGGAAATGGGAAATAAGGTCGGCGAATTAGCCGCCCAGAGTGTTGACTCTTTGCAAAATAACAAAAGTAGATTCAAAAAAGCGATTGATGCAGGGTTGGAAGCGTATAAAGAAGAAAGCTCCAAAGAGAAAATTTAGTTGCTTGCAGAAATTATAGATTGAGAAAACAGAACAATAAAAAATACAGGAGATGATTAATGTATCTGCAAATTGCCTTATCCGTTTTAGTAAGTATACTGATCGTGTTGGTGATTCTTTGTATTCCAGTCGTTATACAAATATGGCGCATATCAAAAGATATTTCTATAACCCAGCAGACTTTAAATCAAAGTCTGCCCCTCATATTGAAGAATATGGAAGAGATTACCACCCATGTGAATCATTCAACTTCCTTGGTCAATAAGAAGATTCAATCCTTCACCAGCACGCCGAATGTGTCTGGAGTTCTTCTTGCTGATATTATAAACAATATGCAGTATTTAGCCCCATTGGCCCTGAAGCTTCCCATTTTCCACATCATTAAAAATATTGTGGCAGCTGCCAAAGGCATGCGGGTTTTTGCGGAAGTGCTTTTAAACAAAGAAAAAGATGAAACGTTAAAATAAATTGATATGGCCAAAATGACATTTTCCAGCAAGTGGGGCAGTGTAAAGGTACAGAAAAAGCCCGCTGCGCCTTTATCCGAGTCGGGTAAATCAACGGAGGATCTGGTGCGGGAAATGAAGAAGGCGCAACAGTCTTCGTGGAGAGAAGATTACCGGGAAAAGTCGCTGACGATTAATGGCCTTGTCTGCGCGCGATGCGGCCGGGAGTTTCCTGAATCAAAAAGACATCTTTTAACCGTCCATCATAAAGACGGCAATCATAACAACAATCCCGCCGATGGAAGCAACTGGGAAAATCTTTGCGTCTATTGCCATGAAGACGTTCACAGCCGAGAGGTTCTGGCGGAGTATCTGGGTGAGGGTGCCAGTGGAAAAGAAGTCAGCCTGGTTTATAACGACACGCAGGAAAAACTGGGGTCAGGATTGCTGGCAGAGAAATTGAAAACAGCGCTTAAGAAAAATAAATCCGAAAAATAATTTCAGTTAATTATCAGACCGGAATTTGTATTTTCTTTGACCAGTTTGTCGCCAATAGAGGTTCCACAGTAAACGCAGGTATAATCGTATTTTTCGCCTTCCTGAAGAATCAGCAGCAATCTCTTTCTGACGGGCACCGCTTTTTTGCATCGGGGACAAAACAATTCCGTGGCGTCAAAGTCTTTGTAGGTCTCTCTCATTTCCTGATGTCATCCTCCGGAATTGTTTCCCAGTTCTTCAGCCAGATGTCGGCTTCACTGTCGCTCGGAGCCCGGTAGTCGCCTCGCGGTGAAAGCGATCCGCCGGACCCGACCTTGGGGCTGTTTGGCACGCAGGAGCGTTTGTATTGAGATGTTTTAAAAAATCTGTACAGATAAACATGAAGCCATTTTTTTATTTCTTTCAAGCCGTAGGCATTCCGTTTGTCCACCGCAATATCGGGCCAGAGGCCTTTTTTCTTGTCCTTCCAGGTGTGATAAGCCAGAAAAGCCACTTTGGAAGGCAGATATCCGAAACGGGTGATATAGAAATTATTGAAATCCTGCAATTCATAGGGGCCGATCGTATCTTCCGTTCTCTGAACCAGTTGATCTTTGTTTTTTGCCGGGATCAATTCCGGCGATATCTCAGTTTCCAGCACATCAATGAGAATTTCGGAAACCGCCGATGAGAATTGATGCGTATTGGCGACCCAGCGGATGAGATGCTGAATAAGCGTTTTGGGAACACTGGCATTGACATTGTAATGCGACATGTGATCGCCGATGCCGTATGTGCTCCAGCCCAGGGCCAGTTCGCTTAAATCTCCCGTACCGACCACCAGCGCGTTGCGCATGTTGGCCAGGCGGAAAAGATGCGCCGAGCGCTGTCCGGCCTGAACGTTTTCAAATGTTATATCGAATATTTTTTTGCCGCGGGAATACGGGTGCTTGATGTCTTTGAGCATTTGCAGGCAGGCGGGCCTGATGTCAATTTCATTGACCTCAACGCCGAGTGCCTTCATTAATTTGATGGCGTTATTGTAGGTCTTTTGGGAGGTGGCAAATCCCGGCATGGTGTAGGCTTTAATATTTTCTCTGGGCAATTCCAGCAAATCCATTGTTTTTGCGGCAACGATCAGGGCGTGCGTGGAATCCAGACCGCCGGAAACGCCGATGACAATATTGGGGATTCCGGAAGATTTCAAACGTTTGGCCAGACCCTGAACCTGGATGTTGTAAGCTTCGTAGCATCGCTGATCGCGTTTGGAAGGATCGGCCGGAATATAGGGAAACCGTGGATATTCCCGCTTCAGGAGAATAGTCCCTCCGGGAATGCTGACGTCAAATTCGATTTTCCGGAAGGATAGAATATTTTCTTGATGAGCGGCGGCGTTTTTACTGAAAGAGGTTAATCGCATGCGATCCTGCGCCAGACGGTCGAGGTCTATATCGGCATCAATGATTTGAGCCTGTTGAGAAAAACGAGGCGATTCCGCCAGCAGATTGCCGTTTTCATGAATCATGGCGTGACCGTCCCAGGCCAGATCGGTCGTCGATTCTCCCGTGCCGGCAGCGGCGTAAAGATAAGCGGCGACGCAACGCGCTGATTGATTGGCGGCCAGTTGCTGGCGGTATTCGGATTTGCCGATGGTGATGTTGGATGCCGATAAATTACCAATCATGGTAGCGCCGGCCATTGCCGCGAAACTCGACGGCGGAATTGGCACCCAGAGGTCTTCGCAGATTTCGACAAAGAAATTGAAATTCTTGATATTGGCGACTTGAAAAATAATATCCGCGCCGAAGGGAATATCCTTTTGTCCGGCCAGTTCAATGGTGGAAGAAAACGCGGCGGATGCCGGAGTGAATTGCCGGCCCTCATAAAATTCGCGATAATTGGGCAGATAGGATTTGACCGCAACGCCGAGGATTTGTCCGCGGTAAAAAACGATCGCGCAGTTAAAAAGCCGGCAATCGACCTGAAGCGGCGCGCCCGCAATCATGATCATGTTGATCTTCGCGGAAGCTTTTTTGACCTCGACAATGGCTTCCCGCACCCCCAGCAAAAGAGCATCCTGGTGGAACAAATCCTCATTCGAGTAGGCGGATAATCCCATTTCCGGGAAAATCGCCATAATCGCTTTTTGTTTTGCAGCTTCGCGAGCCAGTTCAATCGTTTTCCGAGTGTTGAAAACGGGATCGGCCACCTTGACCTCCGGGATGCAAACAGCCGCGCGGATGAAGCCCTGATGATAAAGATTAAAGAAACTTTGCGTTTTTTTCACCGGCATGAATTATCCTTTCTCCACCAGCGCATAGGCGCTGTGGTTGTGGATGCTTTCGAAATTTTCAGCTTCGACGCAATACCAGGTAAAATTATCGTCTTTATTTAATTTTACCGCAACACTGCGAACCACGTCTTCCACGAATTTGGGATTTTCGTATGCCTGTTCCGTCACGTATTTTTCATCGACTCGCTTTAAAAGCGAATAGACCTCGCCGCTGGCGGAATCCTCTACGATTTTGATTAAATCTTCAATCCAGAAAAATTTTTTAAAGCGGACTTTTGTCGTTACAATACTTCTTTGATTGTGGGCTCCGAATTTACTGATTTCCCGGGAACACGGACAAACCGTGGTAACGGGAACGATCACGCCAACCAGGAAATCGGATTTTTCCCCACTGCTCTCTCCGGAAAAAATGCATCGATATTCCATGAGGCTTTTCGCCTTGGAAACCGGCGC
>CAYZRT010000049.1:0-18838 GCA_964480875.1 uncultured Smithella sp.
TCTGGCTCCTGAAGTTTTGTAAAAATGTTTCGCAGAGGGGAAAAATGAGTTTAAACAAAATCAAAAAAGGGGATATGGTTAAAGTGCTTGCCGGTAAGGACAAGGGCAAGACTGGAAAAGTTATCGCGGTTATTCCCGAAAAAGACAGAATCGTCATAGAGAAGGTCAACATCATAAAAAAACATAAAAGACCCGATCAGAAAACCAAAGGTGGCATTGTGGAAAAAGAGGGTTCTATTCATGTATCCAATGCCGGTTTGTTCTGTAATAAATGTAACAAGTCCGTTCGGATACAAAACAAAACGCTTGAAGACGGTAAGAAAGTTCGCATCTGCAGCAAATGCAAAGAAGTTATTTAATGTGGGTTAAATAAAATGGCAAGATTAAAAGACTATTATTTAAAAACGGCAGTGCCGGCTCTGATCAAGGAATTCAACTATAAAAATCCGATGCAGGTGCCCAAAATGGAGAAAATCGTCATCAATATGGGATTGGGCGAGGCCATTCAGAATGTTAAAATAATTGATGGTGCTGTACAGGAACTGGCGGCAATTACAGGTCAGAAACCAATTGTAAACAAAGCAAAGAAATCCATAGCGACGTTTAAACTGAGACAGGGAATGCCGATCGGTTGTTCGGTAACGCTGAGAAAAAAGATCATGTACGAGTTTTTCGATCGTCTGGTGAATGCGGCTCTACCCAAAGTAAGGGATTTTCGCGGCATATCACCTAACGCGTTTGACGGCAGGGGAAATTTTTCCATTGGTTTGCAGGAACAAATCATTTTTCCTGAAATAGATTATGATAAGGTCGAAAAAATCAAAGGAATGAATGTTACCATTGTGACAACGGCGAAAACCGACGCGGAAGCGAGGTTTTTACTGAAAATGATGGGAGTCCCTTTTAAACAGTAAATTGATAAAGCTCCGGAGGATATTGCGTGGCGAAAAAGTCATTAATCGCGAAAGCGAAAAAAGAGAAGAAATTTTCAGTAAGAGAATATAATCGCTGTCCGCTTTGCGGAAGGCCGCGGGCGTATTACAGAAAATTTGATATGTGCAGAATTTGTTTGCGTAAACTTTCCCTGCAGGGAGAACTTCCCGGGGTTATTAAATCGAGTTGGTAATTTTAGTCTAAGGAGAAAAAGCATGGGGATGACGGATCCTATTGCCGATATGTTAACCAGAATCAGAAATGCCAACAAGGCTCGTTTCAAGAAGGTCAATGTCGGCATGTCCCAGATCAATGTTAATATCGCCAAAGTATTGAAGAAGACAGGATACATAAGCAATTATGACAAGGTGAAAAGTGAAAAAGGACAACAGGCGCTGGAAATAATTCTCAAATATCCTGATGCCAAACGCACCGTCATTACGGATATTAAAAGAGTGAGCAAACCGGGTCGGCGAGTTTATGTGACCTCAGACAGCATTCCTAAAGTTCTCAATGGGTTGGGAATTTCGATTCTCTCAACATCCAAGGGCGTTATAACGGATGCGGAAGCCCGGGAATTAAATGTCGGTGGAGAAATTCTTTGCAATGTTTGGTAACTGAAAAGATAATAACAGGAGCTGTGGTTCATGTCGAGAATAGGTAAAAAAATAATAAGTTTCCCCAAAAATGTCAAAATCAGTCAGAGTGCTGATTTGGTTAAGGTGGAAGGACCCAAAGGGACTCTTTCTTCGCAATTGCCGGAAGGGATTACCGTCAAAATAGGCGATGGCAGCATCATTGTGGAGAGAAAATCGGACGAGATAAAAATGCGTTCTTCTCATGGTTTAATAAGAACGCTCATAGACAATATGGTTAAGGGGGTAACCACCGGTTTTGAGAAAAAACTGGAAATATCCGGCGTGGGGTATCGAGCGGAGTTGGCTGACAAAAATCTAAAACTCGTTTTAGGGTTTTCGAGTCCGGTTCAATACAACATTCCCAAAGGGATAGATGTTAAAGTGGACAAACAGGTGAGTATCATCGTTTCCGGTATTGACAAAGAATTGGTTGGCAGAGTTGCCGCGGAAATCAGAGCTTTGAGAAAACCGGAACCCTATAAAGGCAAGGGCATTAAGTACGTTGACGAGTATATTAAGCGTAAAGCCGGCAAGTCGGCGACGGCTTAATAAAATTTTTAAAGTGCCATAAAGAGGTAGAACAGTGGCTTCCAAAAAGACATTAAAGATAAGAGCAAAAAGAGAAAAAAGAACAAGGGCTAAGCTTACGGGAACAGAGAATAGGCCGCGCCTTTCCGTATTCCGGAGTGATAAGCATATTTATGTTCAGGCCATTAATGATACGACAGCAAATACTCTGGCAACAGCCTCTACGCTTTGTAAAGAATTAGCGAAGACTATCAAAGATAAAAAGAAGATAGATGTGGCCAGGGAAGTGGGTAAATTAATTGCTGAAAGGTTAAAAACCAGGGGCATTGACAGAGTGGTTTTTGACAGGGGAAGGTTTCTCTATCATGGCCGTGTAAAGGCGCTGGCTGAAGCCGCTCGGGAAAGCGGTCTTAAATTTTAATTATATTAAATAAAAGTAATAAAGGGAAAAATCTTTGGATAAGAAAGAAATGAAAGATGTGGAACTTCTTGACAGAGTGGTTGCCATCAACAGAACGGCAAAAGTCGTCAAGGGAGGAAGGCGTTTCCGCTTCAGCGCCATTGTTGTTGTCGGCGATGGCAAGGGTATGATTGGAACGGGTTTGGGTAAAGCTCATGAAGTGCCCGAAGCGATTCGCAAGGGCATGGATATGGCCAAAAAGAATATGGTGAAGGTGGCCGTTGTGGAAAGAACCATTCCTTATGAAGTCATAGGCCGTTACGGTGCGGGGAAAGTCTTGTTAAAACCGGCTTCAGAAGGGACAGGTTTGATTGCCGGCGGCGCTGTGCGAGCGGTACTGGAAGTAGCCGGTGTCCATAATATTTTGACCAAATGCCTGGGGTCTCATAATCCGCATAACCTGGTAAAAGCCACCGTGGAAGGGCTTTGTCAGTTGAAAAATCCTGAGGAAATAGCAGCGCAGAGAGGCAAATAGATCTGCCAATTATACAACGAGGTAACGTAGCGTGGTTAAATTACTAAAAATCACAAAAGTAAAAAGCGTCATCGGTCGTCCCGAAAAGCAAAGAAAAATTTTAAAGGGTATGGGGCTGACCAAATTAAATAAAACTGTAACGTTAGTGGATACCCCGCAGATACGCGGGATGATCAATAAAGTTATTCATCTGGTTTCCGTGGAAGAGTCAAAGGGGTAAAAATATGAATTTGGGTTCGTTAAAAGCTCCTGCCGGTGCTGTAAAAAAACGTAAACGCGTGGGACGCGGAAATGCTTCCGGTCATGGGGGAACGTCCGGTAAAGGCCATAAGGGGCAAAAGGCTCGTTCCGGCGGGAAAGTCAGAGTGGGTTTTGAAGGGGGACAAATGCCGATGTCCCGCCGATTGCCCAAGAGGGGGTTTCGTAATCCTTTCCGGGAGCAATATATTGTCGTAAATATCCTGGATTTATGCCGCAAATTCAGCAAGGGAGCGGTCATTGATGTTGAAGCTCTTTTGACCAGCGGAATTGTAAAGAAGAAAAGTGACAATATTAAAATTCTGGCCAAGGGAGAAATTGATTTCCCCGTTACATTAAAAATAGGCAGAATCAGCCAGGCCGCGAAAGATAAAATTACCGCCGCTGGCGGTTCAGTAGAAGAGGTAATGTAATTTGTTACAAGATCTGTTTAAACGCACAAAAGTTCCGGAATTAACCACAAGAATTGTGGTATCCATGCTTCTTTTGGGTGTTTATCGCATTGGCGTTTATATTCCCACGCCCGGAATTGATAATGTGGCTTTATTGGCTTTTTTCGACCAGGCCAAAGACACTATGTTCGGCTTGATGGATATGTTTGCGGGCGGTGCATTCAGTAATTTTTCCATTTTCGCTCTGGGCATTATGCCCTACATCAGTGCTTCGATTATTTTACAGCTGCTGACCATTGCGATTCCTCATCTGGAAAGACTTTCCAAAGAAGGAGAGTCAGGCAGAAGGAAGATCACGCAATATACCCGCTATGGAACGGTTCTGTTAAGTATGATTCAGGGCTTTGGAATTGCTTTCGGGTTGCAGCAGATGGCCGGCCCGTCCGGAGCGCCGATTGTTTTACAGCCCGGTATCGGTTTTGTTCTCATGACGATGATAACGCTTACCTCCGGTACGTGTTTCATTATGTGGCTGGGTGAGGTCATCACAGAAAAGGGCATCGGTAACGGCATCTCGCTGATCATTTTTGCGGGTATTGTTTGCCGGATACCCGCAGCCATCGGCAATACATTCAGATTGGCGACAGCAGGTGAACTGGGAGTCCTGGTGATTTTGTTGATTACCGCATTAATGGTGGTGGTTGTCGGTGCAATCGTTTTTGTTGAAGGCGGACAGCGCCGTATCCCCGTGCAATACGCGAAAAGAGTGGTGGGACGTAAAATGTATGGGGGGCAGACAACCCATCTGCCTTTGAAAGTGAATACGTCAGGCGTCATTCCTCCGATCTTCGCTTCATCGGTGATCATGTTTCCGGCGACCATTGCTAATTTTGCGCCGCAGACCTGGATGAAAGACATTGCTTCGTATCTGGTTCCTGGAAGGCTGGCTTATGAAGCACTCTATGTGGCGTTTATTTTCTTCTTTTGCTTTTTTTATACGGCGGTTACGTTCAAGCCGGATGATGTTGCTGAAAATATGAAAAAATACGGCGGTTACGTTCCGGGAATTAGACCCGGGAAAAAAACCGCGGAATATATTGAAAACGTGTTGGAAAAACTGACTTTTAGCGGAGCGATTTATGTCTCCATCATTTGCGTGCTGCCCAGTGTTTTGATTGCTCAACTCAATGTTCCTTTTTATTTTGGCGGGACGGCGCTCTTGATTGTTGTCGGTGTGGCCATGGATACGGCAAGTCAGATTGAATCGCATTTGCTGACCAGACAGTACGAAGGATTTATGAAAAAGGGCCATATTGCCCGCAGAAGATAACGGAAGATATTCATCATGGGAATTATCCTCAGGCTTCCGGATGAGATTGAAAAAGCAAGAGCGAGTAATCGCATCGTTGCAGAGGTCTTAAGCAGGCTTAGAGAAAAAATCAGACCCGGTGTTAAAACAAAAGATCTGGATAAATTTGCGGAGGAGATCGCGGAAAAAAGAGGAGCCAAGCCGGCATTTAAAGGTTATCGGGGTTATCCGCATTCTCTTTGCATATCAATAAATGAAGAAGTTGTGCATGGAATGCCTTCCAAACGCGTATTGCAGGAAGGTGATATTGTCGGTTTGGATTTTGGCATTTATTATCAGGGTTTTTATGGTGATTCAGCCATAACGCTGCCGGTGGGCAAAGTTGCTGAGAAAGCCTTAAAGCTCATGCAGGTTACCGAGCAAAGTTTATATGCCGGGATAGAGCAGGCCAGAGAAGGCAACAGGCTCGGTGATGTCTCTGCTGCTGTCCAAAACATGGTGGAAAGCGCCGGCTTTTCAGTGGTTCGCGATTTTGTTGGCCACGGGATAGGCAGAAACCTTCATGAAGAACCGCAGATTCCCAATTTTGGGGAAAAAGGACGCGGTATTGAACTGAAGAAGGGAATGATCCTGGCCATTGAGCCAATGGTTAATGTAGGAGAGTACAACGTTAAGGTATTACCGGATGGTTGGACAGTCGTTACGAAAGATGGAAGTTTGTCGGCGCATTTTGAACACTCGATAGCGATTACGGAGAACAGTCCGGACATATTAAGTAAATTGAATTAATTTTTTGTCCGGTAGAAGACCGGGTAACTTTTAACAGTAGCGAAAAAAATGTATGGCCAAAGAGGAAGCAATAGAAGTCGAAGGGAGAGTCATTGAACCCCTGCCCAATGCCATGTTCCGGGTGGAACTGGACAACGGACACAAGGTTCTGGCTCACATATCCGGTAAGATGCGGATGCATTTTATCAAGATACTGCCAGGGGATAAGGTTACCGTAGAACTTTCTCCGTATGATTTGACCCGGGGCCGCATTACATACAGGACAAAGTAAATTTATTTACTGAAGATGAGGAGTTAAAATCGTGAAGGTAAGATCGTCGGTAAAAAAAATATGTGAGAAATGCAAAATCGTCAAACGCAAAGGTGTTTTGCGGGTGATTTGTGAAAATCCAAAACATAAACAACGACAGGGTTAGTTTTTAATATTCAGGAGGTTTATAGGTGGCACGAATTTCAGGTGTTGATTTACCGAAAAATAAAAGAATGGAAGTTGCTTTAACTTACATTTACGGCATCGGGCCGGCTAAGGCAAGGCAGATCCTCAAGAATTCCGGTGTCAGTCCGGACACAAGAACCGATGATCTGGCCGATTCGGAAATATCAGCAATCAGAAGTATCATTGACAAGGATCACAAGGTAGAGGGTGATCTGCGCAGAGATACATCCATGTCCGTCAAGCGTCTGATGGATATCGGAACTTACCGGGGTTTGCGGCATCGCAAAGGACTTCCCGTAAGAGGTCAGAGAACCCATACGAACGGACGAACCCGAAAAGGTCCGCGCAGAGCGATTGCAGGCAAGAAAAAGTAATTTAATTATTTCCAGCTGGAGGCATAATGGCTAAAGCAGTCAGAAAAACTGGCAAGAAAAAAGAAAAGAAAAATATCACTGAGGGTATTGCGCATATTCAGTCGACGTTTAATAATACAATCGTTACCATAACCGATATGAGCGGTAATGTCATCGCGTGGTCGTCATCAGGATTGCAGGGCTTCAAGGGATCGCGCAAGAGTACGCCTTTTGCAGCGCAGATGGCCGCGGAAGATGTTGTTCGCAAGGCCAAAGAACAGGGAATGCGCAAGGTCCAGGTTTATATCAAGGGACCCGGAGCGGGACGGGAATCGGCCCTGCGGTCGTTGCAGATAGCCGGTTTAACGATAACTTTGATTCGCGATGTGACGCCTGTTCCGCATAACGGATGTCGGCCGCCGAAACGTCGCCGGGTGTAAATATCAATGAATAATATTAATTTAAAGGAAATATAGGGAGGCTTTTTTGGCAAGATATACGGATTCCTCATGCAGATTGTGTCGCCGTGAAGGACTAAAACTTTTTTCCAAGGGCGACAGGTGTTATTCGGAAAAATGTTCCTTTGAAAGAAGGGATTATGTTCCGGGTGATCATGGTCAGATGCATAAGAAACAGCGTTCTGATTACGGTGTTCAGTTGCGGGAAAAACAAAAGCTCAAAAGAATGTACGGGCTTTTGGAAAAGCAATTCAGAAGTTATTTTGAAAAGGCAGATAAGCAAAAGGGTATTACCGGTACGAATTTACTGGTGCTTCTGGAAAGAAGAATGGACAATATGGTTTTTCGTATGGGCTTTGCCAATTCCAGAATCGAGGCCAGACAGTTAATCAGTCATGGTCATTTTCTGGTGAATGGCAAACCGGTTAATGTTCCATCGTATTTGCTTAAAGCCGGGAATGAAGTTAGTGTCAAGGAAGGCAGTCGTCAAATAACCCGTATCATGGGCGCTCTTGAGACGGTCATCAGGCGAGGTGTCCCGCAGTGGCTGGAGTTGGATAAAGACAATTTCAAGGCCAGGATTAAAACACTGCCGGTGCGGGAAGATTTAACCATGCCGATACAGGAACAGCTTATTGTCGAACTTTATTCGAAGTAAAAATAAACTATTTTCATAAACCAGCAACTAAAGGATGGGTTTAATTATGCAAAGGAACTGGTCAAGTTTGATTCGTCCCAAGCGTATTGATGTTGATGATGCGACACATACGAATTTCTATGGAGAGTTTACCATGCAGCCTCTGGAAAGAGGTTTTGGTATAACATTAGGTAACGCGTTAAGAAGAGTACTGCTCTCTTCCATACAAGGGGCTGCCATTGTTTCGGTGAAAATTGAAGGAGTATTACACGAATTTTCCACGATTCCCGGCATTAAGGAAGATGTCACGGACATTATTCTGAATTTAAAAGGCGTTCGCTTCAAAATGGGTCAGGCGAATATTAAAGAAGTCAGTATTGATATTACTCGAACAGGAACGGTGACTGCGGCCGATATCGTAACGGATGGCACAGTCGAAGTGCTGAATCCCGAACATCATATTGCCACCGTATCCAATGGTTCTTTCAAAGCAAAAATGATGATTAAGATGGGTAAAGGCTATGTGCCGGCTAGAAAAGAACTCGAAGCGGATCAACCTAAGGGTACGATTAATATCGATGCTATTTTTTCACCCATTAAAAAAGTTAATTACATTGTTTCCCACGCTCGTGTCGGTCAGATTGCCGATTATGACAAACTGACTTTGGAAGTATGGACGGACGGCAGCGTAAAACCTGAGGATGCCATAGCGTATTCCGCTAAAATATTGAAACAGCAACTGGATGTATTTATTAACTTTGAGGAAGTTGAAGAAGAAATTTTACCGGAAAAAACAGATGAACCGGACACGCTGAATAAAGTGTTGTCCCGTTCCGTGGAAGATCTGGAGCTGTCGGTTCGTTCGGCAAATTGTTTGAAAAACGCGGGGATCAACACCATTGGAGAATTGGTGAGAAAGACGGAAGCCGAAATGCTCAAGACGAAAAATTTCGGCCGCAAGTCATTGAGCGAAATCAAGGATATTCTCGGCGAATATGATCTTACTTTCGGCATGGATATCGACTCTAAAAATTAAAATCTTCGGGAAAAATAAAGAGTCACATTGTATTTATTAATAGGAAAGAGGTAAATCAGCAATGCATCACGGTAAAGCGGGCAGTAAACTGGGCAGAACTTCCAGCCATAAGGAAGCGATGCTTCGTAATATGGTGACGTCGGTTATCAAGCATGAACGTATCCGTACAACGGATACCAGAGCCAAAGAATTGAAAAAGCTGGCGGAGAAAATGATCACCTTGGGAAAAAAAGGCAGTCTGCATGCGCGTCGTCAGGCGCTGGCTGTGGTCAGGGACAAGGAAACCGTCGGTAAGCTTTTCGGTGAACTGACCGAACGTTACCGCAATCGGGCGGGAGGATACACAAGAATCGTCAAGGCCGGGTATCGTTATGGTGACAATGCGCCCGTTTCCATCCTGGAATTTATTTCTGATGAAAAAAAGAAAGAGAAAGCAAAGCCAAAAGCCAAAGCCAAGGCCAAGGCAAAAGCAAAAGAAAAAACTGAAGAATAACTTTTCCGTATAGAATAAAGTAAAAAAGGCAGGCATAAAACCCTGCCTTTTTTATTGTTGTTTTTTAGTGGTAAAAGAAGTAAATTGCAGAAAAAATTACAATGGAGGTTTGATTATGTCAGAAAAGAAAATCGGCGAAGTCATGAAGTTTTTCTCGAAACCTTCAGTGGCTGCGGTAAAAATAACTGACGGTGAAGTGGCTGTGGGAGACAGCCTCAAGTTCTCTGGCCATACCACCGATTTTACCGATGTGATTCAATCGATGGAAGTGGACAACAAATCGGTGCCAAAAGCGGTAGTCGGCGATTTTATCGGCATCAAAGTTTCCGACCGTGTCCGCCCGGGGGATGAGGTGTTTAAAGTTATACCGGATTAATTCACCTTCTCCAAGTATCAGAGATTTTGTTATTATATAAAAAGCTCTAAGATATTTATCATTCCTCAATAGAGGCATCTTTCAGGCGGTTCGTGATTCTATGTCTAAAATACTGATCGTTGATGATGAAAAAGATATTGTTGATTTAATTTCCTACAACCTGCAGAAAGAGGGTTTTTCCATTGCAAAAGCCTACGATGGTGAGGCTGCTCTGCATAGCCTCAAAAAGCAAAATCCGGATCTGATTATCCTGGACCTGATGATGCCGAAAATGAACGGACTGGATGTCTGCCGTGCTGTCCGCCGTAATCCGGAAACCGCAGGTTTACCGATAATTATGCTAACTGCGAAAAGTGATGAAGTTGATAAAATAATAGGTTTAGAAGTCGGAGCTGATGATTATGTAACCAAACCGTTCAGTGTTAAAGAATTGATTGCCAGAGTGCGAAGTATCTTTCGCCGCCTGAAGGAAGGAGCGATATACACACATAAGGAAGAGTTTAATTACAAGGGACTAAAAATAAATTATGCTTCTTGTCTTGTTTCAGTGAACGGAAAAGAAGTAACTTTGAGTCCGACCGAACTGAAGCTTCTTTTCTTTCTGTCGCGTCATCCCGGCAGGGTTTATTCCCGAAACCAGATTATCGATCACGTCTGGGGTGATGAAACCTTTATTACTGATCGCGCCGTAGATGTACACATCCGGCGACTCCGTTCTCAAATCGAAAAAGACATGGAACATCCTCAATGTATTCAAACTGTTCGGGGATTTGGTTATAAATTTGCCGATCTCAAATAGTATCTCCGCATCGTAACTTTTACGCCCACTTGTTTTCACATATTCATTTGCCTGTCATCAAACTGTAACATTAATCTTGTAAATTAACGCCAAATTAAAAAATCAGGAGGCATTTTAATGTTAAGTCTTTTCAAAAAAGGAATAATGACAATGGCAGTCTTTACTCTAATGGGTGGAGTTTCTTTTGCCGGTTCGTCCATAGTAATCAAAGGCTCAACCACGGTTTTGCCTGTGGCCCAGGGCACACTGGAAGCATTTATGAAAAAAAATCCCGGGGTGCAGATGTCTCTTTCCGGGGGGGGATCGGGTGAAGGCATAAAAGCATTAATTGACAAGACTACAGATATTGCTACGTCGTCTCGAGAGATTAAAAAGGAAGAAATTACTCTGGCTCAAAGAAAGGGTATTAATCCCTTGGCGCACGTCGTGGCACATGACGCGATTATTCCGGTTGTGCATCCTAAAAACAAAGTGACCAACTTGTCTGTTGACCAGTTAAGTCAGATTTATCAGGGAAAGATCACAAACTGGAAGGAAGTTGGCGGCGATGATCTCAAAATTGTGGTCATTTCACGGGATTCCTCGTCTGGCACTTTTGAATCATGGGATCATTTTGTGATGAAAAAAGCCAAGGTCACGCCCAGAGCTCAGATGCTGGCTTCCAACGGTGCCATTGTTACGGCGATTGCCAAGAATCGTTATGCCATCGGTTATCTGGGTATTGGTTATATCAATAAAAGTGTAAAGTCATTACAGGTAAACGGTATCACCGCATCCGTGCAATCGGCTCTATCCAAGGCGTATCCTCTGTCGCGTGAACTGTATATGTACACAGACGGCGACGCGAAAGGTGGCGTGGCCAAGTATCTTGCTTTCGTCAAATCTGTCGAAGGTCAAAAAATTGTTGTCAAAGAGGGTTTTGTTCCGCTGATGGATGTCAAAAACATAAATAAAAATAGCAAAAAGTAAAAAGAGTTCTTTCTAGGTGTACGACCATGACCCGATATATCAGGGAAATTATTATTAAATATATCTTTTTTCTTTTTTCAATGGTGTCCATAGTCATTCTGGGTTTGATCGTTTTTTCTCTTTTCCGGGAAGGACTTCCTTTATTTATTAAGGTGTCCATCAAAGATTTTCTCTTTGGTTTGGAATGGTATCCAACTTATGATCCTCCGTCGTTTGGTATTTTACCCCTGATAGTGGGGTCATTGATTGTTACGCTCTTGTCCACTTTAATCGCCGTTCCTCTTGGTGTTATGGCCGCCATTTACATTGCTGAAATTGCGCCGCAGAATATCAAGGCAATTCTCAAGTCAGTTATCGAACTGCTGGCGGGTCTGCCGTCCGTTGTTCTGGGTTTCTTTGGCATGGTCATTGTGGCGCCCTGGATGCAGGAAACATTTGATCTTCCGACAGGTCTTAATATTGTTAACGCATCCGTGATTCTGGCCCTAATGGCGATTCCCACCATATCGAGCATCTCTGAAGACGCGCTGTACGCTGTGCCGCGGGAATTCAAGGAAGCCTCTTACGCACTGGGCGCCACGAAATTTGAAACGATCGCCAGGGTGATTCTCCCGGCCGCCCTCTCCGGTATTTCGACGGCGGTCATGTTGGGCATGGCCCGGGCCATCGGCGAAACGATGGTTGTCCTGATGGTGGCCGGAGGCGCTGCCGCGATTCCGGAGAGTCTGTTTGATTCAGTGCGACCGATGCCTGCAAGTATCGTTGCTGAAATGGGTGAAACGCCCTTTCGTAGTCTTCACTATCAGGCGCTTTTTGCCATCGGGATTGTACTGTTTTGTCTGACGCTGGTGTTCAATTTGATTGCCGATTACATTTCGCACAGATTTAAGCAGGTAGGATCGGGAACGCTATAAACGGTGACGTTATGCAGATACCTCAAACTCATTCGATGAAATGGCGCTATTTTAAACAAGGATTGTTTTTTTCCTGTGTCCGTCTGTCGGCGCTGATAATAACGTTCGCGCTGGGCGGAATAATATTTTACATCCTGATCAACGGCATTTCTGTGATTAGCTGGGATTTTATCACCAAACCGCCGACGGATTCCATGACCAAAGGCGGTATTATGCCGGCTATCCTGGGAACGATTTACCTTACAGTGGGTGCTATTGCGATCGGTTTGCCGCTGGGCATTGCCTCGGCAATCTATCTGACGGAATACGCCAGACATGGCCGGGTTGTCCGATTAATCAAACTCGGTATCAATTGCCTGGCCGGCGTTCCTTCCGTTGTGTTCGGACTTTTCGGTCTGGGATTTTTTGTCATATTTCTAAAATTCGGTTCGAGTATTCTGTCCGGTTCGCTGACACTGGGATTTTTAATTCTACCCACGATTATCGGCGCGTCAGAAGAAGCGCTCAAGGCCGTGCCGCAAACTTTTCGTGAAGCGTCTTTATCGTTGGGTGTTTCTAAATGGCAGACGATCTATCGAATTGTGTTGCCTAGCGCACTGCCGGGAATTTTGACCGGTTCCATTTTGGGGATCGGCCGGGCCGCTGGGGAAACAGCGCCCATCATGTTTACTGCCGCCGCCTTTTTCACGGCGAAGCTTCCTTCTTCCATATTTGACGAAGTCATGGCTCTGCCGTATCATATTTATGTGCTGGCAACGGCCGGCACAAATATTGAGGCCACGCGTCCCATCCAGTACGGGACAGTCCTTGTTTTGTTGGCGGTTGTTTTGGGCATTGATCTCATTGCGATTATCATTCGCGGGTATATGAGGAAAAATAAAAGGTGGTAGGAATGGATTCCAGGATTATTCAATTGAACAACGTGAATTTTTATTATGGCGAAAGCCGCGCCCTGACCAATATCTCGATGACGTTTGAGAAAAATAAAGTTACGGCGCTTATCGGCCCTTCCGGATGCGGTAAATCCACACTGTTAAGACTTCTTAATCGAATGAATGATTTAATTGATGGTACAAGAGTTGAAGGCGAGATACTTTTTGAAGATAAAAATATCTATGCTCCTGATGTCGATCCGGTGGAAATCCGTCGCAAAATAGGCATGGTTTTTCAGAAACCCAATCCCTTTCCAAAAACAATTTACAGCAATATTTCCTATGGACCGAAACTTACTGGCGTTGGAACGGGGAACATGGATGCTTTGGTAGAACAGAGCCTGAAACAGGCCGTATTATGGAACGAGGTGAAGGATATTTTAAATAAATCAGCAATGAACCTTTCCGGTGGTCAGCAACAAAGACTATGTATTGCCCGTGCGTTGGCTATGAAGCCGGACATTTTACTGATGGATGAACCTACTTCCGCGCTGGATCCCATTTCCACGGCTAAAATTGAGGAGTTGATTGAAGAGCTGAAAAAAGATTATACTATCATTATCGTGACCCATAATATGCAACAGGCGGCCAGGATTTCCGATGAGACGGCTTTCTTTTATCTGGGGAATCTTATTGAATATAATAAAACTGAAAAAATATTTACTAATCCTGATGTAAAACAAACGGAAGATTATATAACAGGAAGATTCGGCTAATGAATGGACGACTTTGGAAAAAGGCCTATCTGCGGCGTTGCGCTTCGTTCTTCGTTATTGCAGCGTATGAAAAGATACGCCTCATTCCTCAGAACTCGCGCGCCTTGCATCTAAACCTTTTTGCAAAGCCGTTTATTATAGATAAAGATAATTAGGTTTTTAACTGGAGGAATTATGGAAGAAAAAAAACACACCAGCGTGCATTATGAAATGGAGTTGCAGGAGATTAAGAATAACCTGATTTATCTTGGCGCGATGACGGAAAATGCCATTCACCTCGCCATGAAATCTCTGACCGACAGAGACACGGCCATGGCGAATAAGGTGATCACTGATGATTATGATATTGATAAGATGGACAAGGAAATCGAAGAAAAGTGCATCAAAATGCTGGCTCTGCGACAGCCGACGGCGATAGATTTAAGATTCATCACCACAGCCATAAAAATCACCGGACATCTGGAAAGAATCGGCGATATGGCCGTAAATATTGCGGAAAAAGTCTTGCAACTCAATGAAGAACCGAAATTAAAGCCCTATATTGATTTGCCCCATATGTCTGCCATCGTGGAGAAGATGGTTGCCAAAGCGCTGGATGCTCTGATTAAAAGGGATTTGCAGATCGCTGATGAAGTCAGGAAGATTGAACAGGAAGTCGATGATCTCAATGAGCAGATATTCAGGGAGCTCCTGACTTTTATGATGGAGGATTCCAAATCCATTCACCGGGCCTTGTTGATTATGCATGTATCGAAAAATCTGGAACGTATGGCCGATCATGCCCAGGGAATTGCAGATATGGTTACGTATATGATAACAGGTGAAAACGTGCGTCATCTCTCCAAAGAAGTAAATTAGAGGTCAACAGCATGAAGAGAAGCCTTTTTTATAAAATATTCTTCAGTTATATGGTTATCATCTCCGTGTCTTTTTTCCTTTTAGATATATTCATGCGCGATGAGGTCAAGGAAGTTCTTACTTCCCGGATTGAAAATGAATTGTTCTCTTACGCCAAGCTTATTGACCTGACTTTTTCGGGAAAAGCATCCGAACACGTCAAGCCAATTGCAGAGATATCCGATTCCAGAATCACACTGATTGATACACGCGGCAAGGTATTTGCCGATTCGGAGAAAGATGCAGTCCTGCTGGAAAATCATTTTAATCGTCCGGAAATACAGGAGGCGAGGCTTCGTGGAACAGGAAAATCAGTCCGATACAGTGATTCTCTGAGTATCGACATGCTCTATGTTGCTGTTGCCGTTCAAGACGGAAAAGATATTAAAGGGTACATCAGATTGGCGCGTCCGCTGCATGAGGTGCAGAAAATTATCGACAAAGTTTATCAATATATCCTCCTGAGCATTGGCATTGTGGCAATTCTTGCCCTCGGAATTGCGCTATTCTTTTCATATCGTTTGTATGAGCCGATAAAAACCATGAAACAATTCACAGAGAAATTACGACGAGGAGAACCGGTCGGTTCCATCATTCTGGGAACGTCCGATGAAACAAGAATCCTGGCCGATAATATCAACTATCTCGTGGAAGAATTAAAGGATAAAGTTAGAGTCGCCCATGAAGAAAAGAGCAAGCTGATGACGGCTTTCACCAGTATGAACGAAGGCGTGTTGATTATCAACGGGAAGGACTTAATAGAATTTATCAGTCCGGTTTTAAGCAATATGCTGGCGGTTCAATATGGTGATGTCAATGGCAAAACGTTGATGGAGGCTTTTCGCAATATTGATTTGCAGAAAGCTTTTCAGGAGTTCAAGGAAAAGCAAATTAATATATCTCGAGAGATCGTTCTTGGTAATATGGAAAAGGTTATTCTGAGCGTCAGCTTTTCCGCCGTTCACGGTCTTCCCGATGAAGGGAAAACGATGATCGTTTTTCATGACGTGACGCGGCTTAAAAAACTTGAGCAAATCAGGATGGATTTTGCAGCCAATGTTACCCACGAAATCAGAACACCGCTGACGGCCATTATTGGCTATCTGGAAACCATTAAAAACGGCGCAATCAATAATATTGAGGAGACAAAAAAATTCATCGACATCATTTTGAAACAGGCCGAAAGACTCAATCGTCTGGTCGAAGATCTGCTGACCATATCCAATATTGAAATGAAAGAAACAAAGCTAGATTTCGAGGACGTTTCATTAAATATGGCGGTGAACAATGTTGTTTCTCTGGTGGACACGAAAGCGAAATCGAAAAACATTACCATTCATAATAATGTACGCGAAAACCTTGCGCCGATAAAGGCGGACAGAGACAAGCTCACACAGATATTTGTCAATCTTCTGGATAACGCGGTTAAATTTACTCCGGAGAACGGCGAGGTTTTTATTGAAGAAAAAGAAGAAGGAGATTTCGTTGCTGTCTCTGTAAGAGATACGGGCATCGGCGTTCCCGGTGATGAAGTCCAGCGTCTGGGCGAGCGTTTTTATCGCGTGGACAGGTCCCGTTCGCGTGAACTGGGCGGCACCGGTCTGGGCTTATCCATTGTCAAGCATCTAATGATCGCCCATGGCGGCAGGATGGAAATCGAAAGTCAATTGGGCAAAGGTACAAAAGTTTCATTATTTTTTCTGAAAGCAACTGAGTGACTATTAGAGTAGCGCCTGTTTCTTTTGTCAATCCTTATTCAAAAATATTTTAAAAAGGAGAAATATTATGAGCGAAGAAACCCCATGGTATTTGAAAAAATCACCCCTGGGCAATGCCTATCAGCATTTTTCCAATGTCGCGAGGCAGAAAACTATTTTGGATGCGAAAACGAAAGAGTTGATAAGATTGGCGGTAGCCTCCGTCTTTAGATGCAATCATTGCACGGAACATCATCTTAAAGATGCCATGGAAGCGGGAGCCACAAGAGAGGAAATTTCGGAAGCCCTTCTCCTGGCATCTTTGCAGGCGGCAGGCACTCAACTGAACTGGAACAAAGAATTATTCGAAAAATATCTAAGGGGTTAGTTTGGTCTGGAGATCATCAGATAAATTTTGTTAAATTGTTGCGGTAGCGCTGTTGCAGATTATTTCATCATCAAACATCTCATGATTGCGCACAACGTCAGAATAGAAATCAAAACCCAAAAGTGCTAAGTAAAAAGTAACTGAACTTTAATTCAACGTATGGTATAAATATTAATATAAATTGCATCAGCTTCGTTTGGCGGTTAATACAACGTATATTAAAGAACAAGGAGGTCATCTCGATGAAGATCAACTGGTATGGTCACTCAGCTTTTCATATTGTGACTGATCAAGAAACAAGCATCATCATTGATCCTTATAAGCCCGGAGCTTTTAATAACGCTCTGACGTATGGTCCGATTAAAGATAAGGCCGATGTCGTAATCACCAGCCATGATCATGAAGATCACAATTATACAAAAGACATTCCGGGCGAGTATGCACTGATCAAGGAAGCAGGAACTTATGAGATCAAGGATTTGAAGATTAAGACGATAGCAACTTTCCATGACCCTTCGGAAGGAAAGGAGCGAGGCGACAACCTGGTTTCCATCATCAAGGCGGACAATATGGTTTTGGTTCATCTGGGTGATCTCGGCCACAATCTTAATAATGCCCTGTTAAAGGAAATAGGAAAAGTGGACATACTGCTTTTACCTGTCGGCGGTCTTTTTACAATTGATGCAGCAGAGGCGACAGAACTCATGAATGTTGTTAAACCAGTCATTACTATTCCCATGCATTATAAAACGCAGAAGTGCGGTTTTCCCATTGCTCCTCCGGAAGACTTTATAAACGGGAAGAATAACATTCGCAAATTGGACCATTCTGATGTGTCCATAGACAGGGCAACTCTTCCCCCAGAGGCAGAGATCATTGTTCTTGAGCCTTCTTTATAGGAGGCAGGGACGATTCCTTTAAATTAAACTTCCCAACGCCTTTGAGGTGAGACGTTAAAGGAACGGCTATACGTAGAATTAAAGAAAGGCAGAACCGTAGTCTTAAATATAATTTAAAAATCAGGATGACATAGAAACGAAATGGAAAGTGCAATTGCCAAAGCGATTCAATTGAAATACCATCCGGTGGCGCTGATGTGGTCGGATCAAAAACCGGCTGATGCCATGCAGTTTGCCGAGGGCAAATGGGGCTGCGTGATGTGGCTGGTTGTTCATGCAGCCAAAGGCAAAACCGCTGTCGCTGATAAGAAAACATTCGGATGCTTTGGCGGCGGCGTAGGATTAGGCTTTGGCAACCAGTACAAAAATTTTCCCGGCGGTGAAGAAGGTTTCTGCCATTTTCTGTCCAGCGGAAATGCCGGGCGAAAGGATGGTATAGAGGTTGCCGAAAAAATTAAACCATTCATGACCAAAGAAAGTTACGACAATTTCCTGAACGGAGAGCGCTACGTCAAAAGCCCTGACAAGGTCGAAAAATTTATCCAGGCCTTGCCTCTTACCGACATCCCTTCGAGCTATGTCGTCTTTAAACCGTTGTCCGATGTCAATGTAATCCAAGAGAAACCACGAACGATAATATTTTTCGTCAATCCTGATCAATTGTCTGCGTTAACCGTTCTGGCTAATTATGGTCGCGGCGATAATGAAAATGTCATTATCCCCTATGCCGCCGGCTGTCAAACCATCGGCATATATCCTTATCGCGAAGCGAAGACACCCAAACCTCGCGCCGTTGTCGGCCTGACTGACCTTTCCGCCCGAGTTTATATTCGCAAACAATTGGGTGATCCGAATTTTATGACTTTTGCCGTTCCTTTTGCGCTTTTCGAAGAAATGGAACAAAATGTTCCCGGTTCTTTTCTGGAACGTCACACCTGGCAGAGTCTGTTATCTGAAAAAAAATAGTAATCTTTTCATTTTTATTGTGAAACTCCCATTACGAAAGCGCAGCGTAGCGGAATGGGTAAGTTGAACAATCCTGCGCAGCAGAGGGTA
>CAYZRT010000050.1:0-18737 GCA_964480875.1 uncultured Smithella sp.
ATTTCAATCTAAATATATTTATGAATTTTTTTTTGTCAAGGTTTGCTGAAAAAATGTTCCTGAAGTTGGTGTACTTACAATCGTAATATTAATATCTATTGAATAAAGATAAGAAATTTCGGCCTCCTGCTCTTGACACTGAATATACCCGTAAATATATTAAGTCCGCTTGTAAGTACTGATTTAAAAAAGATGTTGATGTATGTAAGTATGGAAGATCACGTAATAAAAATATTTAAAGAAAGCAACCGAGTCAAAGATACTTTTCTTAATGAGAATCTTGGGAAACTCGTTAGTGTTATTGAAACGATAACGTCAGCTCTCAAGGCAGGAAACAAGATTTTAATTTTCGGCAACGGTGGTTCAGCTGCCGATGCGCAACATCTTGCAGCGGAATTCGTCAATCGTTTTATTATAGAAAGGCCTCCGCTTCCTGCAATTGCTTTGACCACGGATACATCGGTTATTACCAGTATCGGTAATGATTATGATTTTTCGGAAATATTCAGCAAACAGATAAGGGCAATAGGCCAGCCGGGTGACATTGCCTGGGGAATCAGCACCAGCGGGAATTCTCCCAATGTTTTAAAGGGTCTGGAAATGGCAAAAAAAACAGGGCTGACAACCATCGCTTTCACGGGCAAGGATGGCGGAGATATTGCCAAAATCGTTGATTTTTCCATTCATGTTTCTTCAAACAGTACGGCGCGCGTTCAGGAAGCGCATATAACAGCCGGTCACGTGATTTGCGAATTGGTGGATATAAGATTATTTCAAAAACCTGATTTTAAATAATAATTATTTACAGAGGTAATGGTGAAAACAAAAAAAGAACATCATGAACATAATGCAAAACACGCTCAGTCCGGCGAGCATAATAATGAAAAGGCAGCTGCGGAAAATCAGAATCAAGAGATTGAAGATTTAAGGAAAAAACTCGGGGAAAAAGAAAAAGAAGCTGCGGCCAATTATGATAGGTATCTCAGGTCTGTTGCCGATTTTGACAATTACAAGAAAAGGGCAATCAAAGACAAAGCCGATGCGATAAAGTACGGCAATGAAGAGATAATAAAAGACATTCTCCCTTTTATGGACAGTCTGGACAGGGCGCTGGAACATGACACAGGTGATATTAAGGCCTTCAAGGATGGCGTTGCCCTGATTCAGGATCAGCTTTTATGCTGCTTGAAAAAACATGGCGTGGAACGGATTGATGCGGCCGGAAAGGATTTCGACCCGAATTTCCATGAAGCTTTAATGCAAATGGACAGCGGTGAACATGATGAAAACAAAATCGTCAGCGAAATGGAAAAAGGGTATTTGTTAAACGGCAGACTTTTAAGACCGTCACGGGTCTGCGTCTGCAAAAGAACAAAACAAGCAAATAATAAAAATGATGAATTTGAAATAATGGAGGATTCAGGAGAATAAGGAGGAAAATATGGCAAAAATTATTGGAATTGATTTAGGAACGACAAATTCGTGCGTGGCGATCATGGAAGGCGGAGACCCTGTGGTTATTGCCAATCAGGAAGGAAACCGCACCACACCGTCTATTGTCGCTATCTCGGAAAGCGGGGAAAGGCTGGTTGGTCAGGTCGCCAAAAGACAGGCCATTACCAATTCAGAAAATACCGTTTATGCCGTCAAGAGACTGATTGGCCGAAAATATACATCCAAAGAAGTTCAATACGACATCAAGATCATCCCTTACAAGATAACGGAAGCTTCCAATGGCGATGCTCAGGTCACTGTACGGGGCAAGAACTATTCTCCCGCTGAAATATCGGCGATGATTCTCACAAAAATGAAACAAACCGCCGAGGATTATCTTGGGGAGAAAGTAAAAGATGCGGTTATTACCGTTCCGGCCTACTTTAATGATTCACAACGTCAGGCGACCAAGGATGCCGGGAAAATTGCCGGACTCAATGTTCTGCGTATTATCAATGAACCGACGGCTGCCGCTTTGGCTTACGGTCTGGACAAAAAGAAGGATGAGAAGATAGCCGTTTTTGATCTGGGCGGTGGAACATTCGATATTTCGATTCTGGAACTTGGCGACGGCGTTTTTGAAGTCAAATCGACCAACGGCGACACTCACCTTGGAGGAGAAGATTTTGATCTGCGCGTGATGGATTATCTGGTTGCCGAATTCAAGAAAGATCAGGGAATCGATTTGAGAAACGATAAAATGGCTTTGCAGCGTCTGAAGGAAGCGGCGGAAAAAGCCAAAATGGAGCTTTCCACAACAATGGAAACGGATATCAATCTGCCGTTCATCACGGCTGATGCTTCGGGGCCAAAACATATGAACATGAAGCTTTCCCGTGCCAAACTGGAATCTCTCGTGGAAGAATTAATCAATAAAGTCGTGGGGCCATGTCAGACAGCTCTCAAAGATGCCGGTATGTCTCCCAAAAATATTGACGAGGTTATTCTGGTCGGCGGTATGACCCGTATGCCGCGCGTTCAGCAGAAGGTGAAAGAAATTTTCGGCAAGGAACCCAACCGAGGCGTCAATCCGGATGAAGTTGTCGCTGTCGGCGCGGCTATTCAGGGCGGCGTTTTAGCAGGCGATGTCAAGGACGTTCTGCTGCTGGATGTCACTCCGCTTTCGCTGGGTATCGAAACTCTGGGCGGCGTGATGACCAGATTAATCGAGAAGAATACAACCATTCCCACCAAGAAGAGTCAGATCTTCTCCACCGCGGCGGATAATCAGCCGGCGGTGAGCATTCACGTTCTGCAGGGCGAACGCCAGATGGCGGCGGATAACAGAACGCTGGGGCGCTTTGAACTGGTCGGTATTCCTCCGGCACCACGCGGTGTGCCTCAGATCGAAGTTGCTTTTGATATTGATGCCAACGGCATCGTGCATGTCAACGCCAAGGATCTCGGCACCGGCAAGGAACAGAGTATCAAAATTACCGCTTCCAGTGGTTTGAGCGAGGCGGAAATTGAAAAACTGGTCAAGGATGCGGAAATGCACGCGGAAGAAGATAAGAAGCGCAAAGAACTTATCGAAGCCAGAAACCAGGCCGATACCATGGTCTATTCCGTGGAAAAGAACATTAAGGAATTCGGCGATAAGGTGGATGCATCGGAAAAAACAAAGATTGAAGAAGCCATTGCCAGAACAAAGAAAGCTCTGGAAGGTGAGGATGTTGAGGCCATCAAAAAAGCTCAGGATGACTTAATGAATGTTTCTCACAAACTGGCCGAGGCGATGTATGCGAAAACAGCCGGCGGTCAGGGCGGCTCCGGAGCCGGTGATGGAGCTCAACAGGGTGGCGACCAGCAGGCATCAGACAAGAAGGATGACGTTGTTGACGCTGACTTTGAAGACGTGAAGTAAGATCATCCATTGATGATTTTCAAAGCCCGGGGGAAAATTTTTCCGCCGGGCTTTTTTATATCGACGCACATTGAAAAATGTTATAGACTTTCATACAATAAATTTAATAGAAATTAAACATGAAGGTTCTCCAGAGAAATATTCTGTTATGGTTCGGCCTGACACTGCTGATTTCCGGATGTAATTCGCCGGTGTCGGCGGAGGGCAAACACGGCCAGAAAACATCGGGCGAATATCAGGCGGTCATTTTGACCAATGAAAATTTTCTGCCCAGGCTGATAAAATCCATCGATGAGGCGCAGGACGAAATTCTGATGTCCGTCTTCTCTTTTAAAGCAGGGGAGCATAAAAAAAGCTATCCTGACCGCATTGCCAATCATTTGGCAAAGGCTGTAAAAAGAGGCGTAAAAGTTCTGGTCGTTTTAGAAGCTACCAAAGATAGATCAGACACGCTCAGTATTCAAAACAGAAAGTCTGGAAGATTTCTGAAAGAAAAAGGAATAAAAGTTTTCTTTGATTCGCCGCGTAAAACCACGCATACAAAGCTTACGGTAATTGATCAACGGCTGATTTTTTTGGGAAGCCATAATTTTACGCAGTCTGCTTTAAAATATAACAACGAAATTTCTGTTTTATTGGACAGGCCGGATTTGGCGAAAAATGTTCGCGATTATATCCTGAAGATTATCGGGGAGGGGCAATGATCATTCTCCGGCAATTTGAAAATAAATTATTTTTGCTGCTGTTTGTTATCAGCATCCTTTGCGTTTTTAAGACATCGATTGCTTCTGATCATCAGTCATTCATTGATCCGACTGAAATAAAACCTGATACAGCCATACCTCCTCAATACGCTCCTTTTCCGCTTATGGCTGAGACAGAAAAATTTCATCGTAACACGATTGGATGTGTGTTTCCTTTATCCGGCAAATACGCCGCGTTGGGGCAAAAAGCATTAGACGCCGTAATGTTATCCGCGGGGATGATAAAGAGAAAAAATAACGACGTTTGGGGAGTGATTGTTGAAGACTCTCAGGGGCTGCCCGATAAAACAAAACAGGCTGTGGCAAATCTGGCAAACATCAAAAACGTTATGGCAATCATTGCCGTTGATACAAGAGAAAATGCTCTGGAAACAGCAACAGAAGCGAATAAATGGAAAGTTCCAATCATTTTAATAACGTCCAAGGAAGGCGTCACGTCAGCGGGGGAGTTTGTCTTCCAGCACTTTCTTACCCATTCTCAGGAAATCAGAACGCTGGCGGAATATGCCTTGAATCATTTAAATTGCGCGATATTTTCCGTTTTGTACCCCCAGGATGAATACGGAGAAGAGATGTTAAAGATTTTTAGTACAGAAGTTAAGATGATCGGAGGAAAGGTGGACAAAGCTATTTCCTACAGCATCAATCAAGTTGATTTCGCGGGAGAAATAAGTAAATTGACAGGCATCGTTGTCCGGTATCCTTCCATAACCAGTCAGAATGATAAACGAGACGTAGCGCCAGTGGAATTTGAAGCTCTTTTTATTCCTGATTCTCCCTTAAGGGTGAAAATGCTTACTTCACAACTTGATTTCTATAATGTTAAAGGGTTTGTGCTTTTGGGCACAAGTTTATGGAATGATCCCCATTTGCTGAAAAATGCTTCTGAAAATCTGGATAAAGCTTTTTTCGTGGACATTTTTCCCAAAGATAGTTCATATCCGGGGAGTTACAAATTTGTAGACGCATATGTTGCGGCTTATAAGCGCGAACCGGAAAATATTGATGCGCTTGCTTTCGACACCGCCGGAATGATTTTTAGCATTTTACGCAGCGAAAAAGTTAGAACAAGGCAAGATCTTGCAACCGGATTAAAAGAAATAGTAAATTACAACGGAGCAACAGGGAATATGTATTTTGATTCAGACAGGGTATCCCGGAAAACACCTTTTGTATTCAGAATTAAAGACGGGAAGTTCCAGCAGATAAGGTGACAAGGATGCATGATCGATTAAAAATAAGATATGAAAGGATTTAATATCCATGCGTTTTTTGCTGACAAACGATGACGGAATCTACGCCAAAGGACTAAACGCTCTTTATAAAGAGCTTTCCAAAGAAGCTGATTGCCTGATTGTCGCGCCGGAAATTGAACAAAGCGCGGTGGGACACGCCATTACCATTGCCCGTCCTTTAATGGTGCGACGCGCCACTAAAAATGATGTTTTTTTAGGCTACGCGGTTTGCGGCACTCCTGCGGATTGCGTAAAAATAGGAATAACGGAACTATCGGACAAGCCTGTTGATATGGTTGTTTCCGGAATTAACAGAGGAGGCAATGCCGGCATTAATGTTCTTTATTCCGGGACGGTTTCCGCCGCGACGGAAGGAGCAATTCTTGGATTTCCCTCTATGGCCGTTTCTCTGGATACTCATAAGGAAGCTGATTTTACCTATGCAGCAAAATTTGCCCGTAAGATGACTCGTTTAATCCTGCGTGCCCCGAAACAATTTCAGGGAAGCGCGATTAATGTGAATATTCCTTGTATTCCGCGTGAAAAAATCAAAGGGGTGGTGGTTGTCAGGCAGGCTCAAAGCAACATCGTTGAAACGTTTGAAAAACGCGTGGACCCCCGGGAAAATATTTATTATTGGTTTGCTAAAGAATCTCAAGCCGCCCGCAAGCAGAAAGATACCGATGTCGGGGCGTTGGCTGCGGGCTATATAACCATTACACCCATTCAATTTGATTTGACCAGGCACGATTTAATTAAAACCTTGCAGGACGTTGTTCATAAAAATATTTCTTGATTGCGGCCGTGACAAAAAACGCCGTATAGAAAAGAGTCCTCTATGGCTCAGCAACTAAGCCGGAAAAATAAACGGATAATCTATCTATCACTATTTTTTCTTG
Organism: uncultured Smithella sp.; assembly: GCA_964480875.1. Lineage (GTDB taxonomy): Bacteria > Desulfobacterota > Syntrophia > Syntrophales > Smithellaceae > Smithella. Next base: position 6,257 of record CAYZRT010000050.1, read on the forward strand.
TTAATGTCTTATTGTCTTCCTATTTTATAGACATCTGGCCCACTCCGAATTGCGTTTCCCGTGCGTTACCCGTTCTAACTTTTTCCGAAAGCAAAACATTACAAATAGATCAATACGCTGATTTCACCTTGGATAAAAGCAAAGTAGGAGAACATTTCTATTCAGACAAGGCTCCGCTGCCTACGTTATGCATGATACCGTTGTATGAAATAATGAAATGGTTTGACCTTGATTTAGTGCAAGACGATGCCGGGAAAAAGTATCCCGTTTATATCGGCTATCACATAGGAAAAGACGATTTGCGATCGTCTATGATTCCGTGGCTTATTCCTCTTCTGATCGTGGGCGGCTTTGTTTTCGGCTCGATTCCTTTTTCCCTGATCGTTATGATGTCATTTGTCGCGCTGCATAAAATGAAACCTTCCGTTTCACCCGTTCTGATGGCAATGGCGGCCTGGTACGGTTCATTTATTTTTGTTTTTTCGGGAACTTTCTTCAATCATGTTTTTGCCGGTTTCCTGTTGCTGGTCAGCTTCATTTTGCTAAAGAGAAATAATTATGTCCTCTCGGGATTGGTTTTGGGGCTTTCCTTTCTTAGTGAATACACGGTAATCATTGCGGCGCCCTTTTGGCTGATATGCATTTGGATGAAAGAAAAGAAGATACGCCAGCCGCTTATTTTTGCCGCAGGACTGCTGCCATCAATAGCATTGATCGCCATATATAATTGGATGATCACCGGATATCCGTGGACAATGCTTAATGCTTATCACGCTACTGAAGAATTTCAGGCTTTGCATCACCATTACGGATTTTCCTTTCCATCATTGAAAGCCTTATGGGGATTATCTTTCAGTGGTTGGATGGGATTATTTAATTTTGCGCCGGTTCTCTACGGTATTGCCTTTTATGTTATTCTGATGTTGATCAGAAATCAAAAAACTCATTTTCCCATGGAGGCAAAATGCCTCACTTGGTTCGGCTTAACGTTTTTTGTGACGATCAGCTCCTTTTTTACCTGGTGGGGTGGCTGGTCATATGGTCCGCGTTATTTGATCGTCCTGGCAGTGCCTTTGCTCTATGAAGGGATGCTGATTATAACCCGTGAAAAAATAAACTTTCTTCTATTTTTTACCGCGGCATTTTTTGGAGTTGCGGGAGCATGGATTGCCAAAGCAACGGTGGTCTACATGGTGCCCTTTCCGGAATACGAAGGATTTTTTAATCCCTTTCTGCACATTCTTTTACCCGATTTTTTCGCCGGCAGGTTTAATGCCAACAACGCGCTGACCGCTTTTTTTGATGTTTCACCCCAGGCCGGTGTTTATGGCTGGCTATTGTTATATGCCCTTTCAATGATTGCACTGTGGATGCTGTATAAAAAATGGTTTGCTGTTGAATATCAAAATACCGGTAAATAGAAAGATGCTGATAAATCGGCAATCACACTCAGATTAATGGGTACCTGCTGGTTATTTGAGCAAAGATCCGCCCGCTCTTTTCTCTCAGCATGGTAAACCCGGTTGGGACTGCCAGACCGATATGCAACAGGCTTCCGGTTTCTGGTCCCACAAACATGGATTCAAGATCGTTCAGATGCGTCAGATTGCTGGAGACGACATTCGTTTCCACGCTGTAGGCAGGGCGGTTTCTTCTGAAGACATCCATCTTGATTTCAATTCCGTACGGCGATAAATGTGCTATTTCCCGCGCATAGCTTTCATTGCGCACATCAGCGATTGATTCTTTAATGCGATACGCGATCTGAGGCATCGACAGCCTGCCGATTTCTTCTTTGGTGAACTGGATGAAGTTATTGAAATTTGCACTGCCGATATACATCGGATCCATATCCGGATGCACATCCCTGAGATTGATGGGATTTTTTAAAATAATCCGGTCGGTGTCCGGCAGGATTTGATGATGATATTTTTTTAATAAAAAGGCCGTCATGATCTGATGGTTGGAAATGTCGTATTTCTCTTTTCCTGCTTCCGCTTTCATTGCATTGAGAAAGTCATCGGTAAAATACTCGGTGGCGGTGAAAATCTCTGCGGTGTTATCGATCACTTTTTTCCGGATTTTATCGCTCAGCGCGGATAACGGGGGAACAAGCGCTCTGTCTGTTGGATCGAAATGGACGGGCGGGCCTTGAAATAATCTCTGGGGCGACGGTGGAAGAAAATTTTTCCCGTCCGTGATGCACATCCAGGCGTATAGAAAGAGCATCAGTGAAATGCCGTCCGCAACCGCGTGAGAGCAACTAATGCCGGCCAGTATCCCGTTTCTGAAAGGAATGCCGGTTACGGCAAAAAGAGGTTCGCCCGGCAAGGTTTGAACATGCACCATTTCGTCCCTGATTTCGTCAATGCGGCTGTCATCAAAACAGGCATCGACAGGCCGCAGATCATTGGCAACGGCGCCATCCGTGCAATACTGAAGCGCAAATTTATGATCGCCGATCATGATCAGTCGACTGGAAAAAAGATTGTAATAATGGATTGCTTCTAAAAGACTTTCCTTGAGCGTTAATATGGGAAGATCTTTTTTGTAGAAAAATAAAATTTCCAGAGGAGGGGACCCGATGAAATTTTCATTATCGAATGTCGACAGCGGAAGAATGTTTTTGCCGTAATTTTTTTCCAGAGTCTTTTTATCGATCTGATTTATGGTCATCATCCGTTCGTGAGTAAAAATAAAACCAGTTACCGGATTAGCAGAACCGGAATCGGGCTTTTGCGGACAATCTGTGAAGTTGTGCTCCCCAGCAGTAATTCGCGCAGGCGGTTATGGCCGTAGGCGCCCATGACAATTAGTTCCACGGAACCTTCACGGATAAACTTGATGATTTCATCGGATTCTTTTCCGGAGAGAATGATTGTTTCACAATCGGCAATCGGGGGCTCATCCGGGTCTTTTTGATTGGCTTCTTCTACCTGAGCGATTAAAGCGGCAGCTTTATCAGAATCCGGTGTGATGATGATCACTGACAATGGCCAGGCGTTTTGCCGGGACAATTCCAGAGAAAGGAGAAGGGCTTTGCAAGCCGATTCGCTGCCGTCGTAAGCCAGCGCCATGCTTTCTATCTCTGCAAAATTTTCCGGAGTAATCAACACCGGTTTGCCGGAATTCCTCGTGACGGATTCGGCAACCGAACCAAGAAGTCCGCCTTCTTTCAAATGAAAGTGTTCGCCTTTTTTCGCCATCAGAATCATATCAGCGCTCTGAGCTTCTTCAATAATGACCGGACTGATTTTACCAATCGTTTTTTTTACTTCGGACTGTATCCCGCTTTTCCGGCAGCGTTCCTGAAATTCTTGCAGGATAAACTCCGCTTTTTCATCCAGGGATTTTTCTATGGCATCAAAGAAGCCTTCATAAGGCGGCATTCCGACCGATCCGGAAATATCGGTAAGCAGGGGCCCCTGAATGAGGTTAACGTCAATGACATAAAGACCCGTTAGGGAAGCGTCCAGTTTACGGGCGATATAAATTCCATAGTCCAGCGCGGTGAGGCTGTTGGCGGAACCATCCGTCGGAATTAAAATTTTATTGATCATTAGGATTCCTCCCTGTAATCATGATTACCATTATTTTTGTTTTTTGTCGAAGTGCTTCAAATCTTCCAGCAGACTGGCGACTTCTTTTTCGTCCCAGACACGCGAAGATCCATCTTCTTCACTGTCCGTAATCTGAGTTTCGATGCTTACTTCTGTGAAAACAAGAAATTCTCCCACGGATTTTCCGTTTTTAAATGCGGCTTTTTCCTTCAATTTGCCGCTTTTGAAATATGCGCAATAGTCGCCTTCTCTTTTATCATTCTTAAAAAAACCTTTTTCTTTAATCTGCCCGTTTTTGAAATAACAAACATATTCTCCATCAAATTTACCATTCTTGAAGTTTTCCTGCTCCTTGAGCTGTCCTGTTTTGTAGTAGAGTTCATATCGGCCATCAAGTCTGCCGTGTTTATAATATTCATGTTCTCTGAGATTGCCATTTTCAAAATAAGAAATATATTCACCATGTAACCGGTCATTCATGAAGGTTGCTTTCTCTCTGATGTGACCGTCATGATAATAAGTTACCGCCTCACCGTTTTTCCTGCCGTGAAGAAAATTCAGATGCGACAGCACCTGGCCGCTACGGTAGTAAGAAAAATATTCACCCTCCAGTCTGCCTTCTCGGACAAATTTTCTTTCTTTAATCTTGCCATCAGCGAAAAACATTATTTTTTCTTTAGGTGCTGAGTTGGTCATAAAAACACTTATTCTCTAACATTTTAATTTTCTTCAATGAATTGAATCCTGATTAAAATTCAATCATTGTTTTTTTAAAAGATGCCCTCTATAAGGGCATATGATCTTATTATTATCAAGGCATTGCTTTTTTTAAACAATCATTTATGATAATGCAACTAAAATAATGAGACTCGACGAGAACGAGTGCAACGAAGTTCGAAGCGTTAGTCGAATTATCCTAGGAGCGGAGCGACGTAGGAAATGAGACTCGACGAGAACGAGTGCAACGAAGTTCGAAGCGTTAGTCGAATTAGTGAAACTCAAACATTACAAGCAAAGCGCAGTAATGTTTGTTAGTTGAACTATCCCGCATTAGCGGAGAATATCGAAGATATTTGTGATATCCCCGCAGCGGAGCGGGATTTGAACCCATTTGGAAAAACCAGACGGATAGGGATGAGATTTATCCCGCGGGCTAGGCTTAGCAAGGCATCAAGGCTCATTAATAAATTTAGTTTAATTTTTTCCGGAAAAAAGCTATGAGAAGCAGACAAAAGAACTATTGTTCCTGCAAAAGTAAATAATTGTTGTGGTAAAGAGATTATTTGATGTTTACGCCTAATCTGGATACAACAAGAATTGCCATTATTGGTCCCGGTCGTTTAGGCACGGCGTTTGCTTATAAGTTTGACCGCGATAATAAGCGCGTGGCTATTTATTACCACGATTCGGAAGTGTGCAAGGCCATAAACAGGGATCGTTTGAATCCCCTTCATTTGACTGAAGATTTGGCCAGCCGTCTGGGTGGAATGGAAAAAGTTCCCCGTTTCTCGAACAAAGTATGCGCCACCAACGATCTGGAACATATCGTCGAAAATAACGATTTCATCATTCTGTGCATCACCATGAACCGTCTGCCGGAGATGCTCAATTATCTCAAGCCGATGATTGATAAAAAAGCCGGTAACACCTGTCTGATTTCTCCCATTAAGGGATTGATTTCCGATGAAATGACCAAGGAATTGATCACGCCTTCGCAACTCATCAACAATGCACTCTACAATTTAAAACACAAATATCAGATCGGTTGCATCGGCGGACCGTTTTTTGATATGGATATCGCACTGGGCCATCCTGTTTGTCTGACCGTTGCCGGTAAAAAGCGTGTTGCTAATATCATCAGGGAAGATTTGCTCAAATTTAACCGCCACGAAATAAACTCGTATTATAATTTTGACATTGTCGGAGTTGAAGCCTGCGGCGCTTTAAAAAATATTGTGGCGAACATCAAGGGATTGGCGGATTCCCTTCAACTGGGCGATTCCATTCCCGGCACCATCTTCGCCCGCTCCGGCGTCGAAATCAGATCGCTGTCACGTCTTTTGGGGGGGAGCTTTCAGGCTTTCCACAGCCAGGCTGGGGTGGGGGATATGTATGTGACCGTTTCGTCACTGGCCAGCAAGAATTACCGTTACGGAAAATATTTTTATGAGCTTTACACGGGTAATCCCATTGAAACCAATCTGCGCGTGCTGGAAAAAATCGACGGAACGCCCGAAGGCCCCAATACAGTAAGGAACGTGCATAAATATCTGGAAAAGAAAAACATGTACAGCCCGCTCTTTTCCTGTGCCTATCATATCTTTAATGAAGCCGGTGAGAAAGGTGCGATACGCGAGATGATCATTCACGCCTGCCAGTATGATAAGAGAAGCAAAGAATATATAGACGCGTTATCCAGGCTGATGTACCGCATCCTTCCCAATTACTGGTATCGTCGCGACAAAAGCCTTCTGGATTAAAAGGTCATTTTAATTCTTCTTCTCTCACGATTTCCGTTTTTATCATGGAGATCAGTTCCTGAAAAACGGGTAGAACATCCTTGCGGAAGCGTCCGGCCACGCAAACGAACATAATATCGTCGCCTATCTGGAGATGGCCTTCGTTAATCCACACCCGGATGTCAACAATACCTTCTTTCTTTTTATATTCGTTGACTGTGCGTTCGAGCTTGGCTTTGTCATAGGAAAGATTCATTGAACCGACCTTTCCGCCGTCCTTTGTTGTTGCCCGAACGATTCCGTTATGGGAAAGAATCATTCCCAGCATGTCGGCCGGTGCATCTTTCTTTATCTCTTTTATCCACTGATCAATCATAAGACCATCCTTATTTATTGAAACTTAACTCATTTAAAAATTCCAATACCTTTGTATTGACTTCATCCGCTCCCTGCCCGCGCAGAATGCCATGATGATTGGCATTCACCATGAGGAATTGTTTTTCATTGGTGCCTAGCTTATTGAAGATTTCACGGCCACTCACCGGATCGACCACCGGGTCATCAGACGCCTGAATAATCAAAGATGGGGCGGTTACATCCTTAAGACGTTTTTCCACAAATCGCATGAGCATTTCCAGTTCATATCCGCCCCTGACGGGATTACGGACATAATTGATCTGAGGATTTTCAGGATCATTTTCAACAAATTCCATTTTCCATTTGTTCACGTTCATTTTAGTCAGCATTGTATTCCAGGCCACGACAACAGGAGCAAATTTTGCGGCTGCGTCCTTCAGTTTTAGAGGGGCGTTGATGGATATGACGGAATCAAACCGGCCGGGTTTATTGGCGGCCTGCAAAAGCGCGATACCACCGCCCATGGAAAAGCCCGCGATTGAAAGCGTTCTTACGCTGTTTTTCATGATGATATAAGCGCGGCTCGCCGAATCGTACCACTTTTCCCAATTGCGAAGGGCCAGATCCTCGGGTGCCGTGCCGTGGCCCCGGAGCCGCACGCCGTAAACATTATAACCGTGCTGATAAAGATAATCTGCGAGCGGTCTTATTTCTTCCGGAGCAGCCATGTATCCGTGGACAAGAATCACTCCTTTATTGCTGAGAAAACGTTTGAGGAAAAACGGTTCCCCGATATTTTTAGGTTTGCTTTCATTTTCCAGATAATATTGCTGATAATCGTCGTCGAAAAGTTTTTTATCCAGCTTGATAAAAGTATTTTTCACTTTCCATTTGATAAAAAATGCCGGCAGGAATTTCTGCCGGTCAATAGCTTTGGTCAAATTACGCAGAGGTTCTATTTCATTTCGTAGAACCTCAATTATATTATCTCTCCTGATGGTATGAAAATCGGATATGGTGCTGAAGCGTTCGCTGTTTTTTGTTATGATGCCATGGCCTGTTTTTATATATTTTGCGGCAACAGCTTCTTGCATAAAGGTTTCGTATTTTTCGTGATAATCGTCTGTGAGCAGATAAAACTGATTTTTATAAAGGGAGGTGTGACAGTTGGGCAGTCCTATATTTCGCAGATGTTCAATGGCCAGAAAAACCCGCTTTTTAAAAACAGCTTCGCTGAAACTGTTTTGCCGGTAGCTTGTTAGAATGTAAGACATGATGTGGTCGTGATTGACGGTTGTCATGGAATAGATGGCGTTCATATAATCATGCATCAGTTTGACGCATGATTTTCTGAAGGCGGGAACGTCTTTAAATTTTTTGATATCCAGATAAGCATGATCATCTGCGATCATTCTTCTTAATGTCCATTTGGACCGGATATAATTTTTGGCCGGAATCGGTCTGCCGAAGTTTATATCAATATCCACCTTGCCCAACAAAATGGGACCTTCTACTTCCAATTCCTCCAGGAGTCTTGTTGAGAGATTATTGAGATATTTCCTGGCAAGTTTGCTGAGCGCGTTTTCCCGGGCCCGCACGGGATAATAGGTGATGTTGACCGGCACGATATGCGTTTCTTTATCAATAATTTTTTCCACAGCCGCCGTGTTCAGATCAAAACGTGATGCGATTCGGGCGATGGAAGCTTTGTCTTTACGAAAGTGAAATATCCGTAATTTTTCACGTATGAATGCAGTAAGTAAAGCAATTCGCGCCGCCCCTGAGTGAGGCGGCCGACGGATGCCGGCGTTGTAAACCAGGTATTTGCCCTTTTCAATAATCTTCTTGTCCTTGATGATCTGTCCTTCCGGAAAAATGATCACCGGATATTTGTCGGTCAGAAGAGCATGGATGAATATTTTATTTTTATCGGGATCGGCGGTGGACACAGCGCCCACGTTCTCCATGAAATCTTTCATTCTGCCGCTGAAAAAGGATTCATGCGCCAGAGAAACCGAATATTTTTTTAAGTATTTTTTGATGATGTACGGCATCAAAATTGTTTCCAGACGGGTGAAATGATTCACCACATAGATAACAGGCTGATCGGGAATATTTTCTCTTCCGTGCAGACGGAGATCGATGCCTGCCGCTTTAATCAGGGTATCAACGGCCAGTTCAATAATTTTGATCAAGTCTTCGGATATATGCATTATCTTAGCGTTTGAGCTCCAGTTTTTCCTTATCAGCCAGCGCTTTTTTTAAAACATCCGGCTTGTTGGTAAAAATTCCATTCACCCCCATGTCCAAAAATCTTTTCATTTTTTTTTCGTCATTGACCGTATAAATATTCACGGGAATATGTTTTGACCTGATATTTCCAAGCCACTTCTTGCTAAGCTCGGAGGCCGAACAATTAAAAGCGTCCGCATTCACTGATTTTATTACATCCGCAGGAAGTTTGGAACCGTAATATTTTTTTTCAAATAAAACGGCAACCGGCGCTGTTGGATCGATCTGTTTTACATGCATGATCGCGCGCGGATCAAAGCTGGAATATACGATGTGTTCCCGCATGCCGTTATGCTCGACAATCTTCAGGCATTTTTCCTCAATGCCGCCGATGAATATGTCGCTGACAGCTTCCGTTTTAATTTCAATATTGACTGCAATTCTGTTTTTGCAGATATTCAGAACTTCAGCCAATGTCGGCATTCTGGTGTTTTTAAATTTTTTATCGAACCAGCTTCCCGCATCAAGTTTTTTCAGTGCGAGAAGAGTGTGATCGGCGATCTTTCCCCACCCATCCGTACGGGTCGATATTTTTTTGTAGTGATAGACAACGACTTCCTTATCCGAAGTGAGCTGAACATCAAGCTCAATCATATCCGCGCCCATAGATATAGCAGCTTCAAATGAGGGTATCGTATTTTCGGGATAATAGGCGGACGCTCCGCGATGCGCGATGATGGTGAAGTTATCATCTTCGCGCGGATGATATTTGAATAAATGATAAGGCTTAAACATGAACAGCGCTTTTCTCCTTACGCTTTTTCGCAAACTCCGATGACGGCGATCATTCTTCCTTACTTTAAGTTTTTTAGCATATTTCACGGCATAGTTCTTCATTTTTTTATTGTTTACAAATGATCCTGAAAGTTTTACTAATAGAAAAATTTCAGCTAACTAAAAATTCTTCGGGAGGAATAAAATGAAAGTTCTCGGCATTATGGGAAGCCCGCGGATTGGCGGCAACAGTGATATTCTTCTGGACGATGCTCTGGCCGGGGCCAAGGACGCTGGTGTACAGGTGGAGAAAATTATTTTAGTGAAAAAGAAAATTTCGGGTTGTCTGGATTGCAAGAAATGCAACGAAACCGGCCTTTGTGTTATCAAGGACGATATGCCGGAAATCCACAAAAAAATATTGGAGTCGGATGCTATCATTCACAGTGTGCCTGTCTATTTTTGGTCGATGACAGCGCAGATGAAAGCGTATCTGGACAGATGGTGCGCGCTGTTTGATGCCAACTGGAGCTGGCAGAAAGCCTACTATCCAAAAATGAAAGGCAAGCGCATCGGCGTGATTACCGTTTGTGGAGATCCCAATGTTCACACAGCCGATCCGGTTGTCCATAGCTTTAAGTCAACGGTCGATATGACGAAAATGCATTGGCTGGGAGCAGTCATGGCCTCCGCCAGCGATAAAGGAGACATCTTAAAGAACGACCAAGCCAGAAAAGAGGTTTTTGAACTGGGCAAAAAAGCGGCGAAGGCGTAAGGGTGACGAAAAAGGCAGTCAAAATAATCATAAAAACATATTGAAAAGAAGCATATTAAGATTTAAAATCCATTCCAATAATAAAGAAAAGAAAGGAGAAGTCTTGTGAGAAAAGTTACCGGTTATATTTTTATTTTTATGCTTGCTGTATTATTCGCAGTTTATCCCTTTCATTCAGCGTTGGCTGAAGCCGGATTATATATCGGTGGATGGGGAGGCTATACATTAAACCCCGAGACCAGTGAAGATGATTGGGATTATTATGAAGATTACGATCTGGATATTGAGGAAACCGCCGCGTGGGGGGCAAAAATCGGCTATACCAATCCGTTTTTAAAATTTCTGGCTTTCGAAGCCGAATACAGCTATCTGAATCCTGATATCAAAGACGCCGGTTATATTGATGGCGATGTAAAGATAAGCAATCTGATGTTTAACGTCATCGGCAAGTATCCTCTCGGAATAGTAAAACCATACGTCGGTGTAGGTCTTGGTTTCGCCTACTCGGACATGTCTTTTGAGGATATCAGGGGCATTGACGACGGAGATTACACGTCTTACGCCTGGCAATTTCTTACGGGAGTCGAGCTTTATTTGACGACCGAGATTGCGGTGGATGTCGGCTATCGTTACTATATAACGGAAATGGAATTTGAGGGAGACGAAGACGAAGATCTGACTTTTTCCACCAGTATGATTACCCTGGGTTTAAAGGTGTTTTTCTAAAATTTGTTTGTTGTCAAAAAGATCTGAACTTGACCATTCCGCCCAGCTTGCGGGGCGGTTTGACCTAAACTTCCCCCTTTGAAAAAGGGGGATAAGAGGGGGATTTACCGGTAATTAAAAAATCTTTTGTGCAACCAAAACATCGTCATGATACCGCCCCGCTTGCTGGGCGGAGGTTCATTGCCTGTTGGGCTATTTTTCTTTCAGATGGTAAGACATAAAGATGACCAGGAAGGGCAGATTAAGGAATTTCCTGGTTTCGCCCTCGACAAAGCCTAATTTTTTATACCAGTTTTTCAGCTCGGTGTGTTCGGCGATGATGCCGATGCTAACGCAATCTGCGTCCAGTTCCCGGGCTTTTAACAAAACACGTTCGACCAGGGCTTTTCCAAAGCCCTGGTTTCTTTTTTCAGGAAGCACAGCCAGCCGCTCCAGGTAACATATATCTTTACTCGCTTTTTCACAGGCCACACAGCCGGCAATGCCGTCTTTGTTTTCCAAAACAAAATAAGTGACGCCGCGTTCCATATCGTGCCTGATCCAGTTATACGTACAATTCGACGGATGACTGGGGGCGTTTTCCTCAGTCAGGTTGAAACGCTCCGCCACATCGTGGAAAGATTTCCGGATAGTCTCTGTTAATATCCCGATATCTTCCAGTGTGCAGGTGCGAATAATAAAATTTGACATAGTTTATTGTTGATGTAGTAACGAAAAAATCAGCCGGAGCGTAGCGATCGGCTGTATTGACGGGTTAAACCATTTATTATTCCTTCTTTTTTGTCAAGTTTTCACAACGAATTTCAGAATAAAACCGTAAAGAAGTAAAAAACCTGATAGAATAAAACAAACTACACCAATCAGTTCAAAAGGTAATTCATTATATAAATGCTTTCGTTTAGGAGATATAAATATGTTTCGTATTTTTTCGTTTAAAGTGAAGAAAAATAATAATATTGCAACGGCAATCAAAAAAATACTTCCAGCAAAACATGCAGAAGAGTTGGAAAACTCTCCCAGACCATTATTGAAATAAACAACTATGCCCATACCAAGGTTCCAAAGTATTATGAATCCAGCTATCGTCCACCCTTTTAATGATAGCAAACCTTTGAATTTCATCATATCCATGTAGTTTCAGTTTTATTTGTTTAACGTACTAAGAGTTTTTACGACGCGAAGCCGGCGTAAAAACTTAGTTGAACAAACCCTCACGCGGGTTTTTTGTACTGCTTTGGAAATTTAATCGTTTAATTATTGATTCGTGCAGTACTATGCGAAAATATTTCGTTGAAATCAAGCAATAAATCCAGGAATTTTTTCAAATTGAGGACCTGCCGGATACAAACTATGGTTGGAATAAGACGCTGTAATCGTGAAAAAGGGGCATAAATTGTTATCGGGGCGCAGGAAGACGATAACAGAAAATGCATCAAGGCCCTTTCCGTTGAGTTGTACAACCCCTGTTGAGGATAGATGAGAAACATAACGCTCATGGCGGCCCCCTCCATTGCCGGGGAATGACCATCATGGGGATCAGGAATCCTTTTTGACAGAAAGGGCAGAGCAGGAAAAAATGTTTACTTTTGTCTTTGGGT
>CAYZRT010000051.1:0-18692 GCA_964480875.1 uncultured Smithella sp.
GGAACGTGTCGGTTGTCTTTCAGGAACCGCTGCTTCTGAACAGCAATGTTTTTGAAAACGTCGCCCTGGGGCTGAAGTTCCGGAAGATGAGCCGTGACGATATCAAAAACAAAGTTCAAAAATCCCTGGAAGCCTTTGGCATCAGCCATCTGGAAAAACGGTCCGCCCGGGCGCTCTCCGGCGGAGAGGCCAAAAGAGTATCGCTGGCGCGTGCGATGGCCATCGAACCGCAGATGCTTCTGCTGGACGAGGCGTTCAATTCGCTTGATCCGCCGTCGCGGGAAACCATCATTGAAGATTTAAAGCAGATTCTGGAAGAAACGAAGATGACTGCCGTGCTGGCGCTGCACGATCGGGAAGAGACGCTGCGTCTGGCGCAGGATGTCTGTGTTATGCATGCCGGCAGCATTGTGCAGAGTGGCACCACCGCCCGGATCTTCAATCAGCCCGATTCGGAATTTGTAGCGGGCTTTGTTGGCACGGAAACGATTCTGGAAGGCTCGGTGAGAAACTGTACAGCGGGGAATATGATTGTCGATGTCAACGGTAAAGAAATAGAAGCGATCGGTGCTTGTTCCATCGGACAAAAAGTATTCTGCTGTTTGCGTCCGGAAAATGTCATCATATCCAGCCGGACGCAGGAAAAAATCAGCGCACGCAATAGTTTTGAAGCCAGGGTATCCAATGTCATCCGTCAGGGATTTTTCAATAAACTTATTCTGGATTGCGGTTTCCCCCTGGTCGCCTATATCACCATTCCGTCGTGCGAGGATCTGGGCATTGCGCCCGGCGTCACGGTGGTGGCTTCCTTCAAAGCCACGTCCGTTCATGTGATTCCCCGGGAAAAATAGCCTTTTAATCTATTGGAAAATTGAACGAAATGATTTATAATTGCTGGTGAATTTGCACGGAAAGCGTGGATTATTGTGAATTACGGCATTTATCTGGAAAAACTGAAAAAAGGACAGAAGGGAATAAATCCTTTTCTGGATTTTTTGGGAATAACTCTCGATGAGATAAAGGACGGTTATGCCCGTTTTAAAATGCCGGTGCGTCCGGAATATTTGCAGGGAGCGAAAGCGATGCAGGGCGGGTTGATTGTCGCCCTGGCGGATGAGGCAATCGCCCATGCCATGATGACCAAATTAAGTCCAGAGGAAGGGTTGACCACCATTGAATTAAAAAGCAATTTCCTTGCCGGCGTCAGTGAAGGGGACCTTATTGCCACTGCCACAGTCTTTAAAAAGGGACAAAGTCTGGTCATTGGAGATTGTTTAGTTGTTGATAATAAAGAGAAAAATATCTGCCGCGTTTCCGCAACATTTCTGCTTTTGAAGAAAAATCAGGGAAATTAAATTTCTGTAAATCTGAATATCCTTATTGACTCCCAGTCGTAAATTTGCTAAATCACCTCGAATGAAGTGTTTCAAAAATATTTTAAAATCAGGGTGTTTTAGTTGATTGATCTTCATACACATTCCATTTTCAGTGATGGAGACTTAGTGCCGGCGGAACTGTCGCAGCGGGCATGTGCTGCCGGTTATAAAATATTAGCCATTACAGATCACGTTGATCATTCCAATATCGATTTCATCATTCCCCGGATTATCAAGGTTTGCTCCAAGATTAATCAAGCAGGAAAAATAAAGGTTTTTGCCGGCGTCGAAATCACACATGTTGCTCCGTCACAAATTGCCGATCTTGCTGATGATGCAAGAAAAATGGGAGCGAAAATCATCATTGTGCATGGAGAAACAATTGTTGAACCTGTGCCGGCAGGAACCAATTTAGCTGCTCTCAAATCGTCAATAGATATTTTGGCACATCCCGGACTCCTGACGGAGAAAGAGGCGCGGCTTGCCGCCGAACGGGGAATTTATCTGGAAATTACAACACGGAGAGGGCATAGTTTTTCCAACGGTCATGTTGCGCAGATGGCGAAAAAATTTAAAGCCAGGCTAATTCTCAATAACGATGCTCATTCACCGGCTGATTTCGTAGGCCTTGAAAGGGCAAAACTCATTGCCCGTGGTGCGGGGCTGAATGATAAAGAAATGGCCGTTATGTTTGAAAACTCAAGAAGGATGGTAAAAAAGTTACAGGTATGAAAAGTAAATCAAATTCCCAACCGCTGAAAGTTTGTCTGCTAACCTATCGTGGCAATCCCAATTGCGGTGGACAGGGCGTTTACATTAAACATTTAAGTAAAGCACTGAGCGATCTTGGGCATGAGGTTGATGTTTTATCAGGACCGCCTTATCCTCATCTTGATCCTAACGTGACTCTGCACAAAGTTCAGAGCCTTGATCTTTATAATATGGAGAATCCCTTTCGCGTTCCCAAAGTACGGTCTTTGGTTAATCCACTGAATATGTATGAATTTCTAACCATGTGTTCCGGGCAGTTTCCTGAACCATATACGTTTGGCGAACGGGCTTATAAATATTTACAAAAAATGAAAAAAAAGTATGATATTGTTCATGATAATCAATGTCTTTCTTATGGAATCGTTAAAATAGATCAGAAAGTTGTGCCCACGATAGCGACCATTCATCATCCCATAACCGTTGACAGGAGAGAAGAATTCAAATCGGCAACGTCGGAAAGAAAAATAAAGAAGATTAAAAAATGGTATTCTTTTATCAAGATGCAGAAGGAAGTCGCCCGGCAATTATCGTGCATCGTTACGGTGTCGGAATGTTCCAAAATCGACATTGCCAAGGAATTTTCAATTAATTTATCGAAATTCCGTGTTGTTCCCAATGGTATCAATAAAGAATTCTTTTATCCTGTGAATAATAATGGGACGCGTCCGGAAAATTCCATTATTGTGACCAACAGCGCAGACACGCCATTAAAAGGGTTGCGTTATTTGCTGGCAGCGGTTTCTCAGGTGAGAAAAAAGCAACCGGTTAAGTTAACGGTCATTGGAGAGCCCAAAAAGAACGGAACGATCAAAAAACTTGTCGCAGAATTGGGAATAGCGGATATTGTTCATTTTACCGGTCGCATTAAAAACGAAGAATTTGCCGATTATTATTCAAAAGCCACCATTGCGGTTGTGCCTTCGTTGTATGAAGGTTTCGGTCTTCCGGCAGCCGAAGCGATGGCCTGCGGAGTTCCTCTGATCAGTACCAGCGGCGGCGCCCTTCCCGAAGTTGTCGGAGATGCGGGAATCCTAGTACCGCCTGCTGATTCAGACGCCTTGGCCAAAGAGATAGTCTTTTTGCTAAACAATGCTGAGCAGAGAAAGAAAATGGCTCAGGCCGGGATAGAAAGGGTTGATGCTATTTTTAACTGGTCAAAGGCCGCCAGGGATATGGTGGAGGTTTACAGAGAGGCCATTGATGGTTACCGTAGATATTAATAAACTGAATCTGAAACCCAATGATTTCGTCCTGGATGCCGGTTGCGGACTGGGCAGACATCTGCGTCATTTGGCAAGAATTCCGGGATTAAACATATTCGGTATAGATAAGGACACGTGGTCTTTGTCTGAAACGGGGAAAGCGATGGAATCACAGCCCGACGCGCTTTCCAAGGATTACCTGGTTTCCATTGCCGATATCAATAATCTTCCTTTTGCCGATGCTTCTTTTGACTGCATCATTTGTTCGGAAGTTCTGGAACATATTCCTGATCACACAAAAGCAATCAAAGAACTGGATCGAATATTAAAGCCGAACGGTACCCTTGCTGTGAGTGTGCCCCGTTATTTTGCAGAAAGAATCTGCTGGTTTATTTCTCATGATTATCATAATAACGAAGGCGGGCATATCCGGATTTATAGAAAAAAACAGCTCCACAAAATGTTGATGAATCAGGGATTTAAATGCCGGGACATCAATTACAAGCATGCGCTGCATTCTCCCTACTGGTGGCTGAAATGCCTGGTGGGTGTAAAAAACGAGGAACACCCCCTGGTTAAATATTATAAAAAATTTCTGGAATGGGATATTATGAAAAAACCGAGAACGGTTCGGGCGCTCGAAGAATTGCTGAATCCACTACTGGGCAAGAGCATTGTCTATTATCTTAGAAAAGGTTGATTTGAATGGAATTGAAACTTTCCGTAAGCGAAGAACTAACGCCTATTTCATTAGATAAAATTGCCTCATTTATTGTTTCCCTTCAAAAAGAAAATGGTGAGATTCCCTGGTCGCATGGAGGAAAGACTGATCCATGGGATCATGTCGAGAGTGCGATGGGTTTAAGTACAGGCGGCTTTTATCATGAGGCGAGAAGCGCGTATGAATGGCTGGCGGCGACACAGCTTCCCGACGGCAGCTGGTGGTCGGAAATTCAAGATGGAAAGATTATTAATTCCACTAAAGAATCTAATTTTTCATCCTATATTGCGGTCGGCGCATTTCATCATTATCTGATCACTCGTGATATAAAATTTTTAAAAACAATGTGGCATACTATTTCGCAGGGGATACAATATGCAATTAACCTGCAGGCGCCTGATGGCGAAATATACTGGGCAAGAAATAAGCATGGTCAGATTGATAAAATGGCTTTGCTTACCGGGTCCAGTTCGATCTATATGAGTATTAAATGCGCTTTGGCCATTGCCGATGTGCTGGGCAAGAAACGCCCGAAATGGCGCAAAGCGATGGACGCGCTGGGTGCGGCGATAAAAAACAGGCCGGATCTCTTTAACATGATCAAGTCACGTTACTCCATGGACTGGTATTATCCGATTTTGTGTGGAGCCGTTACCGGAGAGGAAGCCAAAAAGAGAATAGCCCATTCCTGGGAAAAATTTGTTGTTCCGGACTGGGGGGTGCGCTGTGTCAGTGACCGGCCTTGGGTGACCATGGCGGAAACGGCTGAGTTTATTTTAACCTTGGCGGCGATGGATGATATGCCCCGGGCGAAAGCGATATTCAGCTGGCTTAATGATAAGAGATTTTCCGACGGGTCTTTCTGGATGGGTGTAACGTTTCCGGATGGCGTTATCTGGCCGGAGGAAAAAACGGGCTGGACCGCAGCAGCGGCAATGATGGCCTGGGATGCCTTAAATGAAATAACTCCTGCAGGAAAACTTTTCAATCACAAGTTCTGGGCTTCGTTAAAGTAAGTGAAAATCTTTTCTGTCAGTACGCTTTTTTCACCATGCGTCCTCGATCCATGATTGCGGCAAAAGTTACTCAGCTTTAAAAATCCATTTTGAAAACAGGAAAGAAAGTGCTCAAGGATCATCGTCCATATTACGTTAAACGCTTCTATAACAAATATCAGAAGTGGTATTCACAATATTATCTGGCTCCCCAATGTGAGTATTTTGGTAAGGGGCTGGTTTTTATGAAGCCCTGGCATGTCGAAATATTCGGTGGACCGGTTTTACTGGGCGACTACACGACGGTGATTGCCACTTCGGACAGAAATGTGAGATTTACCGTCTGGCCTGCCTGGATGGGCAAGGGGAGAATTGAAATAGGCAAGTATTGTTTGATTTGTCCGGGCACAAGAATCATGTCGGCTACATCCGTGACAATGGGTGATGGATGTATGACAGCTCAAAATGTGAGTATCGGTGATGCCGACTGGCATGATTTGTATGACCGCAGTATGCCCGTGGGAAATACGAAAGAAGTGATCATTGGCAATAACGTCTGGATTGGAGACAGCGCGATTGTGAGCAAAGGGGTAACGATCGGAGATAACGCTGTCATTGGCGCCGGCTCCATCGTGGTTAAAGATATTCCGGCCAACGCCATTGTCGCGGGGAATCCGGCAAGGATCATAAAATATCTTGATCCGGACAAACCGCTGAAAACCAGGGGTGATTGGCTTTCCAATCCGGCGATGCTGGCGAAAAATTTTGAAATTATCGATCGTGCGTTTATGAAGGGAAACACGCTGAGAGGTTGGTTCCGATCGGTGTTGTTTCCTCGTAAAGGAGATTAAAAAATTGCGTATAGCTGTTATAGCCCCGCCTTATCCGCTGGAAGAAATGCCTTCTCCGCCCCTGGGGGTGACCTATGTTGCCGCGGCCTTTGAAGCAGCCGGAGCGGATGTAGAAATATTGGATTATATTGTTTCCGGATATTCCCGTGAAAAAATTGAAAAGCAGTTGGCTGCCTTTTCACCGGATGCGGTGGGGTGCACGTCGGTCACGTTGAATTTTTATGATGCGCAAAAGATTCTGCGAGATGTAAAAAATTATAATCCTGAGATCATTACCATTATGGGAGGCCCTCACGTTTCTTTCACCATTGAAGAAACATTGAAAAGCTATCCGGAAATAGATCTGATCGTCATCGGAGAAGGTGAGGATACCATCGCCGAGCTCACTCCCGTGCTGAAGCAGAAAGAAAAATGGCATGAGGTCAGGGGAATCGCCTATCGCAACGGCGATGAGATTATCCGCACGCCCAAAAGGGATTTTATAACGGACATCGATAGAATTCCCCTGCCGGCAAGGCATTTGCTGCCCATTTCCCGTTATCGGGCTTTGGGATTTCCGGTCAGTCTCATCACCGGACGCGGCTGTCCCTATTCCTGTATATTTTGTCTGGGGCGTAAAATGGTCGGTTCCAAGGTCAGGAAAAGAAATCCAAAACTCGTTTTGGATGAAATAGAAACCATCATCGGTTGTGGCTTTGATCGTATTAATATCGCCGATGATCTTTTTACCACGGATAAAGACCGTGTTCAGGAAATATGCAAGGGGATTAAAGAACGTTCTTTAAAATTTCCCTGGAGTGCCTTTGCCCGTGTGGATACGGTCAGTCAGGAGGTATTTGACCTGATGGCCGAAGCCGGCTGCGACAGTGTCAGTTTCGGGGTCGAAACCGGCAATACGGACATGCTCAAACGCATTAAAAAAGGAATCAAACTGGAGCAGGTTTATAAAGCGGTTGAAATGTGCAAGAAGGCCGGAATGATTGCCCACGCTTCCTTTATGATTGGCTTGCCGGGAGAGACCATGGAAACGTTGGAGGAAACAGACAAATTTGCAAAAAGCACGGATGCCGTTTATGGATATCATTTTCTGGCCCCTTTTCCCGGCACAACCGTACGGGAAAAAATTCAGGATTATGATCTGGAAATATTGACCGACGACTGGTCTCGTTACGATGCCAATGATGCCATCGTGAAAACATCATCATTGCTCCCTCATCAGATGAATGAGTTCGGGACCCGATATTTTGAAGAAATGGAAACGGACTGGAATGAGATCCTGGAACGATATCATGAAGGCAAAGGTTCTGTAGAAGATATCATGCACGTTGAAGGCAATTTGCGCATGAAGTTGACCTATCAGATTCTGAAGGATGATATTATTGAAAAGTGCGGATTTATTGAACCGGCATTATTTAATGGAACAAAGCAGTCTGCCTTGAAAGAGCTCTGCCGCCGGGTACAAGAAATGACCAATGTGGATGCCAATGTGCTTGATAATACGATCCGTGATTTTGCCGGACGAAAATATCTTAAAGCCGATATTTCAGAAAAAGGGTGTCAGTGGTCCTGGTCTTAATGCCAGCTTAAAATTATTTCTTACGGACTAAGATTCCCAGCGATTCGCACATGGGCTTTTCTTCATAAATTCCGGAAGCAACAGCTTTCTGATAAACCAGATAGGGAGCCTGCCCACCCTTTGCAGGGTCGGGAAAAATATCGTGAAACAAAAGATTCCCTCCGATCATCAGATTTTTTGCCCAAATTTCATAATCATTCAACACAGATTCATACGCATGACTGCCGTCGATGAAAATCAAACTCAGAGGTGTTTCCCATGCCCGTCCTATTGTTGCCGAGCGGCCAACAAGGGGAATGACCACATCATCCAAATCAAAATCCGTGATTGTTTTACGGAAAAATCTTAAGGTGTCAATTTTTCCCGTTTCTTTATCGAACAGATCCGGGTCGAAATATTCTTCTCCGGGTTGCTGTTCTTCGGAACCGGTATGATGATCAATAGAAAAAAGGACTGTGGAATTTTCTTTACAGGCCGTGCCCAGGTAAACGGCCGATTTTCCGCAATAGCTTCCAATTTCCAGACAAGGGCCTTTTTGGCCGGCTTCCAGAGCGATAGTGTACAGGCAATGGGCCTCGCGTTGATCTAAAAATCCTTTGATCAAATCTATTTTTTTCAGGTCTATTTTCATATTTTCAGCCTTAAGGGATTTAATATTTAATAAAAATGGCAATTGCTTTTACAAGCAATTGCCATTTGAAAAAATGTTTTTACATGGGCAGACAAATTTTGAAAAATTTACATAATTTCTTTTAATATTTTCCATTCGTTGCCGACTTTTTTCAATTCCAGCGTCTTCTCGCCTTTATCTTTGAATATTGAAGAAGAATAAGTCTGTGTAAATACGGCTGTGGCATTATCCCCATCTGTCGATATGTTTAAATTATCAATATCGATGTTTATATTTTTACTTCTATTGCGCACATTCGTTTTATAGGCAACCCACTCATCAAGTTTCATATTTTTTGATTTAAAGTTTTCATCATAGCTGCCGCGGTAAGCTTTCATATCGCCAGATCTCCAGCTGTTTAACCATTTATATACCGCAATTTGTGCCTCTTCTTTAGACGTTGTTTTTGTTTGATTGTCCTCAATCTGAGAGGGACTGACACTGGCAACATCAGCTACAACTGGCGGAGCGGTTTCAGCAGGGGGGACATCGACTGACGAAATAACATCAGCAGGCGCGGCAGCAACCGGCGCAGCTACTTTTTTAGTCAACCCCAATTTATCTTCAAACGTTTGAGCAATTTCATCTCTGATATTCCCGGTATCGGAATCTCTCTTTTGCGGAAAATATTTAACAAAATCATCATACGCTTCCTTATCGGGATTTTTATTTAAAGCTGTCGTGTAATCAGCAAGGGATTTTGAATATTCTTCCAGGCCGTAATAAGCAAGTCCCCGGTTATAAAACAACGAACTATCATCGGGGTTTCTATCTATCGCACGATTAAAGTCGTTAATGGCCAGTTTAAGATTTCCCTGATTTTGATAGATACTGCCTCTGTTGGCATAGAATCCGGCAAAATTGGGATTGAGTTCGATGGCTTTGTTATAATCAGCAATGGCCTTATCCGTCTGGCCTTGGGCCTGATAAACATTTCCTCTGTTGGAATAGACGCCGGCAAAATTGGGATTAATTTCGATGGCTTTGTTATAATCATCGATTGCCTGTTGAAAGTTGCCCTGTGCCTGATACACATTGCCGCGGTTACAGTAAGCCGCCGAATATTTAGGATTGGTTTCCAGAGCTCTTGTGTAACTTTCTATCGCCTTGGGAAGATTGCCCTGCTTTTCATAAGTGTTGCCGAGATTATAATGCGCCTCAGTGTATTGAGGATGGATTTCCACTGCTTTGTTATAGTCGTCTATGGCTTGAGAAAGTTTGCCTTGTTTGACATATGAGTTTGCGCGGTTATAATAAGCTTTTGCGTGCTTGGAATACACTTTGATGGCTTTGGTATAATCGTAAATCGCTTGATCGAGGTTGCCCTGCTCCCGGTATTTGTTCCCCCGGCTGTAATAATCTTCGGCTGTCCCAGCGGGAATATCCGGCACTGTTTGGGCAAAAATGGACGGGGTTAAAAATAAAAACACAAGACATGAAGTTAATAATATCTTTTTCATAAATTATTGCCTTCCTTAAAGTTAATTTAAATTGATATCCTTGGAAAGTGCAGGAAATAAAAACAAATAATAATTATCTTGTCAAGATAATTATTGTCAGGATTGGCACCTGATAAAGTTTGCATGATAAATAGATTCATTTTGTCTTTACCAATAATAGAATGAGCAACAGCGAACTGTTCAACGAGTGATGGAACGAAAAGATGTCATTTAAAGCATAACGTATGTATTGTTCTGAATAATAATATTGTATAATATTTTTGATTATGCTAAACACCTTCTATTCAAAAAATATTCTATTTGATATTGAGATGCATGATTAGTTCATAATCTTTTAAAGAGGGGGAGAAGTTATGAAAGCGGTATCAGACTACAAAGAGATTATTCCCGGTAAGAAATGGTTTTCAACTCTGGTGACGAGAGTCTTTTTCTTCTTTATCGGAATGGGGATGCAAACCGCTTATCGGATTGATCCCGACGTGAAAAAGGAAGTGGATAGCTGGCCGGAGACATTTTCCTTCCGCATGGCTGTGGTTGGCGGTCCCAGCATGCTCATGCTGAAAAAAGCCGGTTCGTTTCAATATCTGGGTGAGAAGGAAGTCTTTTACGCCGATGTTGAAATGTGTTGGAAAAACATCACCTATGCCTATCTGGTCATGACCGGCCGTATCAGCGTTCCCAATGCCGTTTATCATAACCGCCAATTTGTCAGGGGTAGTCTTATTTATACCATGTCTATCATAAGGGTCATGAATGTTGTGCAGACACTTTTGCTGCCGAATTTCATTGCCCGCTTCTACATCAAAGAAGTGCCGAAACTCACTTTCAAGAAACTGGTCAATCGTGCCATTACCTATGTCAACATTGGTTACGGCGCAATCAAATAAGATCGCGATAAACAGGAGGGGGAACTGTTATGCTTTTCAAAAAAAATGTTGTGATACCTGAATACTATGAGTTTTTTAATTCAGTGAAAGTTATTTCCGGATACAAAGCGTTGGAAACAATACCTTTTGAGCTTGGCCGTCTGGGAGCCAAAAGACCAATCATCATCACCGACAAGGGTGTGGCGCAGGCCGGTCTTGTCAAGCATGTGGTGGATAGCTTCGGCGGTACGGATACAGTCATTGGCGCCATCTACGATGAAACGCCTCAGGATTCATCCAATGTTGTCGTCAACCAGATTGCCGCGATATACAGGGCGCAAAATTGCGACTCCATTATCGCCGTTGGCGGAGGTTCTGCAATTGATACGGCCAAGGGTGTGAATATAGTCGTCACTGAAAACACCGATGACCTGCTTAAATTCATGGGCAATTACCGGCTGAACAAACCGATGAAACCTTTTGTCGTCATTCCGACGACGGCTGGCACCGGTTCTGAAGTCACGATGGTGGCGGTTATCGCGAATCCGGAAAAGAACGTCAAAATGGTGTTCACGTCAGAGTTGCTTCTGCCGAAATTTGCGGTACTGGATCCCCGTATGACCATGAGTATGCCGCCCAAAATTACGGCGGCCACAGGGATGGACGCTTTTACGCATTCAGTAGAGGCCTTTATCGGGACGCAGAAAAATCCTTTAAGCGATGCGTTTGCGGCGGCGGCCATGGAATTAATACGCAACAATATCGTAACGGCGGTAACCGACGGCGGCAATAAGGATGTTCGTCTGGCCATGGCCAATGCGGCTTTAATGGCGGGATTGGCTTTTTCAAATTCCATGGTCGGCATTGTTCATGCCACAGCCCATGCGACAGGCGGTGTTTGCCATGTGCCGCATGGCATAGCGAATTCAATTCTGCTGCCCTATGGTCTGGAATTCTATATTGGCAAAGCCGACAAGTCGCCAAAAACCAAGGAATATATCGAGAGCCTGTTGCTTCACGTGGCCGGCCCGGAAATATATGTCCAGACGCCACCTGCCGAAAGAGCGGCAAAATCTATTGCGACGATTCGAAGCATTACGGGTGAACTCAAAAAATTATGCGGTTTACCCGTGCGCCTTTCCGAAGCAGGCGTCACTGAAGATAAACTGGAAAGTATCGCCAAGACAACCCTCAATGACGGGGCTCTGTCTTTTAGCCCGGTCGAAGTCAGTTTTGATGAAGCATTAAGCGTTTTGAAAGCCGCTTATTAAATGAAATAATCTCTTTACCGAAGAGGGGTAAAAATATGGGCGAAAGTAAAGAAAAAGAAGTCAGTAACGTAAAGAAAGCAGATCTGCCGGAAATAGTAGGTCCCAGCAATAAAGTTTTGGAAGTAGATTTAACCAGCAGGACGCATACCGTCTATCACGTAACGGATGAAGAAAGACGGATGTATCTCGGTGGTAAGGGGTTAGCGCTTAAGTTAATCTATGATCGTATGCCCGCCAAAGTGGATCCATTAGGCAAAGATAATATGATTGTTTTTACTCCGGGTGTGTTGATGGGAACCGGAGCTCCCTGTTCGGGACGTTTTTCCGCAGTAACCAAATCACCTCTGACCGGCATCATGGATCATGCATCCTGCGGCGGACCATTCGGCATGGCTCTTAAAACGGCCGGATGGGATGGTTTGCTGGTTAAGGGAAAATCAGAGACACCGGTTTATTTAGTCATTACGTCAACAGGCGTGGAATTTAAGGATGCTTCCGCCTTATGGGGAAAGGATGCATTTGAAACTCAGGACCTCCTCGGTAAAAACAAGAATGCGGGTGCGGCCGTTATCGGTCAGGCAGGCGAGAATAAAGTGCTCTTTGCCAATATTGTTTCGGGGAAACGTTTCCTCGGCCGCGGCGGCATGGGTGCGGTGATGGGTTCCAAAAATCTCAAAGCCATTTACGCCATCGGCGGAACTTATAAAATAGTGGCCAAAGAGAAGGAAAAGTTTGATAAAATTAAAAAATTAGCCACCAAGCGTATCAATGCAAATCCGGTAACTTCCGATATGCTCAGGAGGTTCGGTACAGATAATTTGGTTACTTATACCAATATGGCCGGTATTATGCCGATGCGCAATTTCACTTCAGGGTCTTCCGATAACGCTTATAAGCTCAGCGGAGAATATATCAGCGAAAATTTCAACACCAAGCATCATACCTGCAAGCCGTGCACGATTTTATGCGGCAAGACCGGAAAATTCAACGGCAAGGAATTGTCCGTGCCGGAATATGAGACCGTCGGCGTCATGGGATCAAACCTGGAAATCTTTGATCCGGTTAAAGTTGCCGAATGGAATGATTTATGCGGCCGGTTCGGTATGGATACAATCACCATGGGCGGAACGTTGGCCTGGGTTATGGAGGCTGGAGAAAAAGGATTGATCAAAACCGATTTGAAATTCGGTTCGCCGGAAGGTGTTGTCCAGGCGATTGAAGATACGGCGTATGGCCGGGGTTTTGGTCAGGACATGGCGAAAGGTTCGCGTGCTTTATCTAAGAAATACGGCGGCGAGGATTTTGCCATTCAGGTTAAGGGTATGGAAATGGCCGCGTATGATCCGCGAGGCTCCTATGGTATCGGTCTCAACTATGCGGTAGCCAATCGCGGCGCCTGTCACCTTTCTTCAACGGTGATGGCGCAGGAAAACTTTGTCCATGTTCTCGATCCCTATTCGACAATCGGTAAGCACGCATGGGTAAAGTTTTTTGAAGATTTTTACTGTGCCATGAATTCCCTGCATACCTGCACCTTTACTACATTTGCTTATATACTGGAAAATCCACTAACAAAATACAACGGTTTATTCTATTTGAAGATGGTAATGGGTTATCTCTATCCGGTGGCATTAATGATTGCTGATATCAGTATTTATCATAAATTCTGGTCAACAATTACCGGACAGAAAATGTCACGTTCGGAATTTTTAAAGGCGGGCGAACGTATTCATATTCTTGAACGCTACATGAATACGCGTGAAGGCATTACCATAAAGGATGACACGTTGCCGGGGCGTCTGCTGAAAGAAGGCCGTTTAAACGATCCCCAGGGCAGGGTGGTGCCATTGGAGAAAATGCTGAAAAAATATTATCGAATCAGATCATATGATGATAATGGAAAACCAACCTCAGGTATTATGAAGAAACTTTCAATAGATGCTCGTTGAACATGATTTTAATAATCGATAAAAAACCGGCCATTCATCGCCGGTTTTTTTATGAGGAATAACTCTAAGCGATCTTGTTAGCTCATAATCTCCCTGTATATTTTCCACTGACTACCGATTTTTCTCAGTTCTAACGTTTTCTTCCCCCGACTATTTAGTCTTGATGAACTGTAGCGTTGAACAAAGAACGCTTTGGCATTGTTTCCGTTTACTGATATTTTCAGATTGTTGATTCTAATGTTAATATTTTTACTGTTTTGACGAACATTTAATTTATGCGCTATCCAGGCGTCTAAGTTCATGTCTCGGGATTCAAATTCGGAAGAGTAACAACTACGATACGTATTGATGTTGCCGGATTCCCAACTGTTGAGCCATTTTTTAACCAGCGTTTTAATTTCTTTTTCGACGGCATGACTGTCTGTAGTTGATTCTCTTTGTTTGTTTTTCGCTGAAGCCAAATGTTTCCCGCTAATTTCGGGCGCGGACGATTCGTCGACGACGTACCAGGAATTGTTAATCTTTTCCAAAATCAGTTTATTATAAAATCCCTGAAAAGAATTATTGTGATTGACGGCATAAATTTGATCAAACATCATTACCGCGTTGTTCCCTTCCTGCAATATCGATATATCTTTCGGTTCTAAAACAAAGTGTTTGCCTAATGATGCGGAGTTTTTTATTTTTTCGTGCAGCTCTTCTCTTTTTTTACCTTTTATGGTTGCTCCTTCAAAGTACAAAGAATCAATTTTGTTCATATCCTTTTCAGAAAAGGCTTTGTTCCATGACGTTAATATTTTTTCTAAGTCATCTTTGGAATCGGGAAGATAATTTTGAGGCACCCAATTGACGGATTCTGAAATAATCACAGGGGTTCTGTTGAGATAAATAAAACTGGTAAGTTGTTTCAGATCGCTGTCGTTCAGGACGACACATCCGTTTGACTGTTGAGGCAATAACGCTTTTGTCGTGCCATGAATCCAGATATTATTGCCTTCTTTCCCGGCTCTTTTGTCGGATAGCGTCGGGTAATCAAGCGTAAAGGCCAAAGAACCGTAAGTTTCCGGTGGTCCCGGGTTATGCAAAATACTCGTCGCAAAGAAAATTCCATTGGGTGTTTTTGCATCTCCGGCTATCTGTTTGGTGCCGGGATTCTTGCCGGTGGAACAGGGCGCTTCAAAGACTTTGGAATAGCTGTCAGATTTGTTAAAGACGTATATTTTTTGATATTTTTTATCCACAACAATAATGTAGCCCGAAGACATGGCAATAATGGAATCGGGTATATATTTAATATCGACGGCCGATGTTAAATTTGAAGATGAATTCAAAGAAGAAGCGATGTTTAAATCAGAAGCTTTCTTTTGAAGGGGATGAGTTGTTTGTTGCATATCCGCGGAGAGAGTGGGATAAATATTTATTAAATAAAATGTAGTTAAGGAAACGAATAATATTATAAAAAAAGTAACAAATTTTTTAGCGTTCATAACAACTTGGCAATCCGACGTTTTTAAAAAAAATTCTTGTTCTTTTAACAAATAATTGATAATTATTCAATACATTAAATTACTTAAAATAAATATCTTCCATTTAAAATAGCACTTTTCGTCTTTATTAGAAAAAAATTGATAATAAAAAATGTTTACAAGATGAATAAGTTACATTATAAATAAAACACATGTCTTATGATTCACGATTATAACGGGTAGTATAAATAAATAAATCAGGAGATGTTCTTGTCCGATATCAAGAAAGATATAAACTCTACGGAAAAGCTTCTTAATGTAATACGCGGAAAAGATGAGGAGTTACTTGGCTCGTTGGGAAAGCCAAGAGTTTCTTTATCTGATAAAAGACAGATCAAGAATGTGAAATTTAACTTGCCAAAACTTTTTTTGAATAAAAAAAAGTTCACCGTAGGCGTTGATATCGGACGGGAATTCATTTGTCTGGTTAAAACGGCTCAAACGTCCGATACCAGTCACGTCTTGGTAGATAAAAAAATTATCCGGTACGAGTCAGGATTATCTTTCGAATCTTCTCAATTCAAAACACTGTTGAAATCATGTGTTGTTGATTTCTGCGGTACGGTTGCCGATTGTGATATCTGGACCAAGATATCCACCAGCGAAGTCAGTGTATATTTTATAAGCATTCCCAGAGTTCCCAAAAAACAACAGGAAAGAGTCATTTACTGGACAGCCAAGAAAGAAGGACTGATTGACGAAGAAAAACAGTTGTTTGATTTTGAAATACAAGGAGAAGTCGTCGAACAGGGAACGCCTAAATATTCCGTTATGTTTTACACCGCTTCCAAAGCGGAAGTAGCAAGAATCAAGACATGGGCAGATGATATCGGAATAAATCCGGCCGGTATTACCATTGTTCCCTTTGCCATGCAGAATATATTCCGGTCAAAATGGATTCCTTCTTCAGAAGAAACCTTTGCCAGTTTATTTATCGGAGAAAAGTATTCGCGTATCGATGTATACAATAAGGAAAATCTGGTCATGACCAGAGGCATTAAAACCGGAAGCACGTCAAGTATGGCGGAGGCCATAGTTTCCTGCGTCAGGGAGAAGACAGGCGTATCAAAAATAGATCAACATGAAGCAAAAAACATTCTGTGCAGCATGAGTTCCGAACCGGAAAAACTGATCGATGCCAATGTTCGAAAAGGTTTTAAAAAAGAAGACATCCTGCAAATGATTGCTCCCGTTTGGGAAAGATTGGTCCGCCAGGTTGATTTGACATTAAAAACATCCTCCATCGGGAATCAAAAAGTAGAAAAAATATATATTTTATCATCCGTGAATTTTGACAAATCCATTCTGGACTTCATGAGTAATCAACTGGATATAAAAACAGAATTTTTCGATCCTTTTAAAAATCGAAAATCAGCCTTTGCTGAACAGACGTTAAGTTCGTCCGATCGCATATTGATTTCTCCCGCATTGGGGTTTGCCCTGTCCAATAACAGCCGAACACCCAACGCCATTTTTACTTATCAGGAAAAGAATAAAGAAATCAGTTCAAAACGCATGAACAGGTTTGTTTTTCTGTCATTTCTTGCGGCTTTAATGATTTGTCTTGTTACGTTATTTTATCAAGGTTCAAGATTAAATTATCTTAGACAAAACAAAAATGTTTTAGAACAAGAATTAACCCAATATCATCCATTGTTGACGGAGGAAAGCATGGTCACAATGGTTGATAAAATCAAGATGCAGAGAACAAGGGCTCATCAATATGTTCGGAAATACTGGGGACTTGCCGTGATAGGGGAAATTTCGGAAATTACACCGCCCAATGTCCGTTTGATCAGCGCTAAATTGCGCGAGATCAATGTTACTTCCCCGGATGCAGCCCCAAAAGAAAATACGGATGATGTATTCATTGAGGGCATTATATTTAATAAAAAAGATATGCTAGAGTCTGATCTGGCCCAATATGTTGTGAGACTGGAAAACTCTCCTGTATTTCATAAAATTTCCGTAAAAAACAAAACGGTTTTGAACTTTCATAAGAAAGATGTGCTTCATTTTGTTTTGAGCGCCAAAATAGGCTAGTCGATATGAAAAAAATCAATGTTAACATACATCAAAAAAACAGCATTTTGTATTTGATAATTTATGGCGGAATTATTTTAATAATTTTTCTCGTCGGAATATTGCCTTATTATCTTAAAATTTCCAATCAGGAAAAGGAAAATGACAAAATCCGATATCAGATTAAGGAACAAAAAGAATTAGGACCAATTTATAAAACGCTTATGAGTTCCAGTGAAAATCAGGATAACCTGGCTTTACCAAATCCGGAGAAAACGTCGCTGCCTCGCTCTGCCATGCAGAATTTCCAGACCGATTTCCAGACTGTGGCTAAAAAATCAGGACTCAAAATCGTTTCATTTACGCCTGATATCAATACGTCGTCCGGTTCCTCGACATCCTGTTTGCATCATGTTGTCCTGAAAGGAGAATGGGCTGATTTCAGAAGGGTTCTGATGGAACTGGGATCTATTTCTTATGTGGATAAAATCGAAGAAATCAACATTCAACAAAATACAGGATCCATGGAATTTAAGTTGAAAGTCTGGATAGCGATTCAATAATATAAAGGCATTAAGGTATTTATGGCCAATTTAAAGAAAAGAGAAATTGTCATCCTAGCCGTAGCGGTTATATCTGTTGTTTTATATATCGCTTATGCTTTCTTCTCTTCTGGTGGTCAAAAGGGTGAAAAAGTCGTAGCGGTCAAAGAATCCGTCAAAACTGAAAAAATCATCAGGGGATTCACCGATGAATTGAATAAAAGCAAGCTGTCTGATTTTGATAACTACATTATTAGAAAAGCAAACATTCATTGGAGTCAAAATCCATTTTTGAAAAGAGATTTATATAGGGCGTGGCTGGCGAAAGACAGCAAGGGAAAAGACGGAATCGCCGCGGTACCTATAATTTATTCGGGTTACGTGGATACGGCTAAAAATAAACTGGCTGTCCTGAATGGGATAGAATATAGAATCGGTGAAGAGTTAAAAGAGGAAGGCTATGTATTGAAGAAAATTACGTCTTCCAAAGTTGTCGTTTTTGATAAACGTGCCGGGAACAATCTGGAAATTCCCCTGCAAGAATGAAATTTGTCATTTGGAGGTTATCGCCTTGAGAAATTTTATGATGAATAAAAAAATCATGATCGTGGTTTTTTGTTGCGCAGCGCTGATGTTTGTATGGGGCTGTGCTGAAGGACTCAAAAATGAAAAAAAGGACGCTTTTTTTGATAAATGGACCACGCTTGCTGAAAATTCTCAAGGTCACTCTCCTTCTGCTCAACCCAAGAAAATTGACACGTCAGCGTTGATTGCAAAGCAGAATCTATCAATATCTAAAGAGCGTGCCGAGGCAAAAAAACTTCCCACATCACCCATTCATCTGACCATGCGTCAGGCTGATCTCAAGGCAGTGTTACGGGCGATGGCCAAATC
>CAYZRT010000052.1:0-18519 GCA_964480875.1 uncultured Smithella sp.
TCCGGCTTCGTCTTTAAGATTCAGGCCAACATGGATCCGGCGCACCGCGACCGCATTGCTTTCATGAGGATATGCTCGGGACAATTCCAGCGGGGTATGAAAGTCATTCATCACCGCATCGGGAGGGAAGTATCGCTCGCCAATGCCACGATTTTCATGGCACAGAACCGCACCAATATCGAGGAAGCCTATCCCGGCGACATCATCGGCATTCATAATTATGGAACCATCAAAATCGGCGACTCCTTCACACAGAAAGAGCCGCTCAAGTTCACCGGCATTCCGCATTTCGCGCCGGAGCATTTCTGCCGCGTACAGCTTAAAGACCCTCTTCGGATGAAGCATCTGCAAAAAGGATTGATTCAACTTTCCGAGGAAGGAGCGATTCAGGTTTTCAAACCTCTATGGGGCTCTGATAACATTCTGGGCGCGGTGGGTACCCTGCAGTTCGATGTCACCATGTCACGTCTCAAAGACGAGTACAGCGTTTACGCAGATTATGAGAAAACAGATTATGCTGCCGCCCGTTGGGTTACCTGCGACGACACTACAATAATGGAAGATTTCCAAAAGAAAAATCAGACCAACCTTGCCTTGGATACCGAAGGGAATATGGTCTATCTGGCATTGAGCGAATGGCGTCTGAACCACACCATGGAAGAATGGCCGAAAGTTAAGTTTCATAAAACCATGGAAAAAAGCTGATTGCCTCGGCAAAACACCAAACAATATATATAAACGATAAAATTTAACTTTTAAACTCTTACTTGTTCATTGACAGACCTAAGTATTTATCGTCATCAAGTATTGTTAGGGATATTAAATTTCATGAAAGGCACGTTTTCAATGCTTATATCTTTGAAAACGAAGTAAAATGTACATTCAAAAAAATTCGTCTTACACTTGACACTGCCGTTTCCGAGAATATATGTAAATTATTATTTCTCCGGCAGATTAATGACAATAATATCCTTATGAAAATGAGCCTTTTCAAAGCTAAAAAAGTTTTTTTGTTTTGTGGTATTTTAATATCATTATTCTTGATCCTGGATCTGACACTGGGATTTTTTGAACCCAAGCCCATGAAAAAGATCCGCACAACCATTCGTGCTCGACATCCCTATTATCATCATGGTTTGAAACCATGCAAGTCCACCCATTTCGAAGAGGCAGGCAGCGGGAGAGGTTATCCATTAACAACGAACAGTTTGGGCTTTAAGGATGTATCCATGAGACAGGTCCCCCTGAAAGCTGAAAAGAAAAGAGTTCTTTTCATCGGCGATTCCTTTACAGAGGGAGTTTTCGTTCCGTATGAAGCGACCTTTACCAACCAAATTGCATTCAAAAGACCTGATCTGGATATTTTGAATGCAGGAGCGTGCTCTTCTAGCCCGCTTATATATTATCGCAAGGTTGATTATCTGTTAAATAAAGTGGGACTGAAATTTGATGAGCTTTTCGTATTTATTGATATTTCAGATATACAAGATGAATATATTCTGAATGATCTGGAACGCTTCAAACCGACCCTGGGAATGTCTTCTTTCAATGAAGCTCTTTTTTATACGGAAAGATTTTTTTACAACCATTCGTTTATTTATAATGTTTTGAGGCAAATTTTTATAACACCTTCGGAAAAATTAAAGAGATTAGGTGAAACTGAAATGTGGACTTTGAATCAGCACGTTTTTGATCACTATAATTTAAATATGAATGAAGAGAGCATAAGAAAATGGTCGGGAAAAGGGATGGTTTATGCCAAGGAAAATATGCAAAAGTTGGTTGATTTATGCAAAAAAAACAAAATCCCCGTGACGATTGTTGTATATCCCTGGGAAATTCAAATTTACGTCCGGGATATGCCTTCTCAACAGGAAGTCATCTGGCAATTTTTTGCTCAGAAAAATGGTATAGGTTTTTTGGACTTATTCCCGGCATTTATAAACAGCACGCCACCTGATCAAGTAATAGAATCGTTTTTTTTACCCGGGGATTTTCATTGGAATGAATCGGGTCACACCTTTGTGGCAAACGAGGTTTTAAATTATATAAAAAAACGAGATAATAAAAACCCGTTTTTACAGGATTGTGGATTTAAAAGATAAATACAGCGTTTACGCAGATTATGAGAAAACAGATTATGCTGCCGCCCGTTGGGTTACCTGCGACGACACTACAATAATGGAAGATTTCCAAAAAAAAAATCAGACCAATCTTGCTCTGGATACCGAAGGAAACCTTGTCTATCTGGCGTTGAGCGAGTGGCGACTAACGCATACCATGGAAAAATGGCCGAAGGTTAAATTTCACAAGACAATGGAAAAAAGCTGATTAGCTCTTTTCACCGCTCATACTCTTTTACAAAATTCGTCTTCGTATGCTATTAAAACTTGGCTGCAAATCCCCAAATCAGCGTTGTCCTAAAATACAATACAGATAACTAGGTTCTCATCACAACCAGCATCACGGTAATCGCACAAACCCAGCATACTAAAAATGCCACTGTAAAAAACGAGACTCGTTCATAAGTCGACGTCGATTCATCCCTCCCGATCGATCTGAAAGCCCCAAAACAAATTAAAGCGATCAAGAAAATTATTGTCATCGCCGACCACGGCCACACCAAACCAAGTAACTCGACAAGATTCCACGCGGTCTCACCTTTAAGGATGCCTGGAATGATGAATTCTTTTATAGGATTAGCTATCCCTTCGTTAACATGAGGAACACCGATTACAGGAAGAATAACCTGAAAACAGGAAGGTATAAAAAGCAGCCAAAACAAATCACGGGTATGAACCCCAAGGCAATTCCGATAGTTATCGGAACTGGACCCTAATTCCGCCCCAGGGGGTGGGGTATTATACCCTCCGCTTATGGCGGGATTGTTCGACTTGCAAATTTCAATACACTTCGTTTTTGAAATTTGAGTCTCACAATAAGGACGCCTTCTCAGAAATGCAATGGGAAATGCCAGAAAAGGAAGCATGAAAACAAGATAGCGCGGGCCAAATGTCATCCCGGCCTTCCAGCCAGAGCATCCGGAAATAAGCAGGAACGAGCCTATGACAATTCCTGTGATCAGAAAAGTCTCCCGTTGCAGATTTTTTCTGTCAATCATACGAACAATTCCCCATATCGAAAGGAGGAAAACCGGCATGATAAAAAACACGCCGCGGGAAGGAGAAAAAAGAAGTCCCCATAAAGATTCCAAACGCGGGAACCCTACTCCCAGAATGCCCTGAGCGGCCAACGCCTGAAACTCCTTTTCCACCATGTTTCCATATGAAAAAGAAAAAGGGTGACCGAAACAAAACGTATTGTACACAGCTAAAATAATAAGACAGACAAATCCGCCTGCGATAAAACCTGTTTTAATTTGCCGTTTAAACGGTGCAGTCATGACATAAACAGCCATAAAAAAAGCAATGACAACGGCCGGGTAATCCGTCAGGACGGCAAATCCGGAACAAATTCCGGCTAAAAAGCCGAAGCCTAAATTTTTAAATCCGGTGCGTTGATTTTGATTCACGAAAAGCCAGACCATCAAAGCAAAAGAAAAAAAACCAAGACACGCGGCAATCTGGTGGCCGCTAAACAGCGTTGCATGGAGAAGAGCGATGCTTCCAAATCCATAGGCAATCACCATCAACAACGCCTGTCTGGGAAAGGCACCGCATAACAGAGCCAAACGATACATTACGACTCCAAGAAAAGCGAAAAGCAAGGTTGTGGTGATGACCCGGACAATGTACATATTCAGACGTATGAAAGGAGAAAAAGATTTAAGAGGAGTATAATTACGTAGAAACCAATATACCGGAACACCGAGAAACGACGCTCCCGGCGCTTTGACGGAATAATAGTGCCCACCCCATTCTGATTTATCCATGGTTTTTGTTTGATAGGCATCTATGTTTAATGTTCCATAGTCAACGATTGCGCTCAGAAGAATATAACGACTTACTGTATTATCGTATTCCACGGGGTGGTAGAAAGCAGCGCCGGCTAAAAACGTCATGACAAAGATCAGTATCTCGGTTTTCCATCTTGTAAGCCACATCATCGCCACATCCATGACAAAAAATTTCTTTTAAGAATGTTTACCGGTCCCTTGCCAAAAATTCTTTGAGCATTTGGCGAAATATTGACAAGAAACAGTTGATTTATGAATGAACTATAAAAAAGTCCTTTATCTTATGTCAAGGAAATCCTCGACGGAAAAACTCCTCAACGAATATTATTCACACTCAATTCAAAGTGTTATTTTTGCTATCGTGAACCGATTGCAGGTAGTCGGAGAAAATCATTTTATCAATTTTGAACCGTAACTTGAGAAGGCAAGAATGATCAAAAAATAGTCATTGAAGTTTTCATTAATTTAACATAGTCACACAATAGAAAGTAATGATCCGAAAAAAGGGGAGGCCGTAATCACAGTTTCCGTTATTTTTTCGGGGCATAAAAAGCCCAAATTAAAGGAGATAAAACAATGAGTAACGGCGGACCCAAAGTAACGGATGTTAAGATAGATCCCAACAATCTCTACAAAGAAGAAGCATTCACCGATCTGACGTTTGCGACCATCAGACGACTCTCGCCCGTGAAGCTGGACGGCTCGCCCGACGAAAGCCGGGAACCGATTTTCACCGGCATGACCCAGCTGATGTCACCCAACGGACCAATACCTGTCCAGTGTCTTATTGAAGGCGCGAAAACGCTTAGCGAAGCCGCAGAAAAATTACCGGCAGCAATCGAAAAAACCGTTCAGGCCATGATTGCCGAAGCCGAAGAGATGAGGCGTGAGGAAGCTTCAAAAATAATCGTTCCCGGCCAACAATAGCAAGATATTCCGTAAGGATTGGAAAGCTTACTTCAGTCTTTTGTCCATCCCTGTAAAACCGCAATCCGGCTGGTAGCAGGTTACGTTCAGGAATTCGCATTTCTGCTTGCAGACCGGACAAATTTCCGGTGGTTTGATTTCCACCACCGTGTTGCCGCAATTGCTGCACTTCCAGGTATTTTCAGGAATTGTCTGTTTACTGTCTGTCATTGCCGTATTTTCTCCTTATGTATTATTTCATAAATTCAATACAATAACAGCGAGATAGATGAATTTATGATTTATTGACGAATGTTCTTGATATTATACTCCATTTTCGGTAAACGAATATACTATTTTTTATCTGGAACAAGGCGATGACGAAAAACATCAAAAAAAACGATCTGGCAGGCTTGACCCTGCTGGGCAAGGCAACCAAGCCGGTGCGCAAACTGGAGACATTTCCCAATCACAACGATAATCGTGATTATATGGTAACCCTGCAGACGGAGGAATTTACCTGCGTCTGTCCCAAAACCGGTCAACCGGATTTTGCCAAAATCAAAATTCAATACATCCCGGATAAGAAAATTATCGAATCCAAATCGCTCAAACTTTATTTGTGGTCGTTTCGGGAGGAAGGTGTTTTTCACGAACATGTCACCAATATCATTCTTGATGATCTGGTGGCGGCGCTGAAACCCCGCTGGTGTAAGGTCAGTGCGGAATTCGCCATTCGCGGCGGTATCGGCATAATGGTTGATGCGGAATATAAAAAATAACCTTATGAAGTAAAGGAAAATAAATGGGAAAGAGAACGGACATTAAAAAAGTTTTAATCATCGGCTCGGGGCCGATTGTGATCGGTCAGGCCTGTGAATTTGATTATTCGGGAACCCAGGCCTGCAAGGCGCTTCGCAAACTCGGCTACAAAATAGTTCTGGTGAACTCCAACCCGGCAACCATTATGACCGATCCGGGCATGGCTGATGTCACGTATATTGAACCTCTCAATCTACAGGCCTTGACGGAAATTATCGAGAATGAAAAACCCGACGCTATTCTCCCTAATCTGGGCGGACAAACCGGCCTCAATCTGACGTCGGAACTTTATAAAAAAGGTGTTCTGGAAAAACACGGTGTGAAGGTCATCGGCGTGCAGGTTGATGCCATCGAGCGAGGCGAAGACAGAATCGCATTTAAAGAAACCATGAACAAACTGGGCATTGAAATGCCCAAAAGCGAACCGGCCACATCCGTGGAAGAAGCGGAAAAAATTGCTTCGAAAATGGGCTACCCGGTTGTTATCCGTCCCGCCTATACCATGGGCGGAACCGGCGGCGGCATCGTTTATAATCTGGAAGAATTGCGTCTGATCGCCAGTCGCGGCATTTCAGCAAGTCTCATCGGTCAGATTTTGATTGAAGAATCGGTCATCGGCTGGGAGGAATTGGAACTGGAAGTCGTCCGGGACGCAAAAAATCAGATGATCACCGTCTGCTTCATTGAAAACGTGGACGCGATGGGCGTGCACACGGGGGATTCCTACTGCACTGCACCCATGCTGACCATTTCTCCGGAACTGCAAAAACGCCTGCAGGATTATTCCTACAAAATTGTGGAAGCCATTCAGGTGATCGGCGGTACGAATGTTCAATTCGCGCATGATCCCAAAACCGACCGCGTGGTGGTCATCGAAATCAATCCGCGCACGTCGCGTTCCTCCGCGCTGGCCTCCAAAGCGACGGGTTTCCCCATCGCCCTGATTTCCTCGATTCTGGCCTCGGGCATGACGTTGGACGAAATTCCCTACTGGCGTGACGGCTCTCTGGAAAAATACACGCCGTCCGGTGAGTATGTTGTCGTCAAATTCGCGCGCTGGGATTTTGAAAAATTCCCCGGTTCGGAAGACAAGTTGGGCACGCAGATGCGCGCCGTCGGCGAAGTGATGAGTATCGGTAAAAATTACAAAGAAGCGCTCCAGAAATCCATTCGCTCGCTGGAGAAAAAACGCTATGGGCTGGGTTTTGTCAAAGACTTCAATGCGAAATCGCTCGATGAACTGATGGAAATGCTCTCCGAACCTTCCAGCGAAAGGCAGTTTATCATGTACGAAGCCCTGCGCAAGGGAGCTCATGTTGATGCCCTGTCGTCCAAAACCTATATTAAAAAATATTTTATCGAGCAGATGAAGGAACTGGTCGACCTGGAAGAAAATATTCTCAAATATAAGAAAAAGAAACTGCCCGATGATTTGCTGATTCAGGCCAAGAGAGACGGCTTTGCCGATAAATACCTGGCACAGATTCTGGCCAAGGATGAAGAAGAAATCCGTAAACAGCGGCTGGCGCTGGGCGTAACGGAAGCCTGGGAAGCCGTACCGGTCAGCGGTGTGGAAAACGCGGCTTATTATTTCTCCACCTATAACGCGCCGGACACTGTTTCCATAACCAAGAACCGCAAAATTATGGTTCTGGGCGGCGGACCTAACCGAATTGGACAGGGCATTGAATTCGATTATTGCTGTGTGCACGCGGCTTTTGCCCTGCGTGATGAAGGAATCGAATCCATCATGGTCAACTGCAATCCCGAGACGGTTTCCACGGATTACGATACCTCCAACAAACTGTATTTTGAACCGCTGACGGTGGAAGATGTTTTAAGCATCTATGAAAAGGAAAAGCCGGAAGGCGTGATTGTTCAGTTCGGCGGGCAGACGCCGCTCAACATCGCGGACGAACTGGCCAAAGCGGGCGTTCACATTATCGGCACCTCGCCGGAAACGATTGATCTGGCGGAAGACCGCGACCGTTTCCGCATGATGATGGACAAACTGAGCATTCCCATGCCGAAATCCGGCATGGCCAGCAACCTCAAACAGGCGCTCAACGTCGCCGATGACATCGGTTATCCGCTGATGGTGCGCCCATCATACGTTCTGGGCGGGCGCGGCATGGAGATCGTTCATGATGAAGAAATGCTCAAACGCTATGTCAACGCGGCAGTCGGCGTCACACCGGAACGGCCGATTCTGATTGACAAGTTTCTGGAAAACGCCATTGAAACCGAAGCCGACGCCATTTCGGACGGCACGGACGCTTTTGTCCCGGCAGTGATGGAACACATTGAACTTGCGGGTGTGCATTCGGGCGACTCGGCCTGCGTGATTCCGCCCGTGAGCATTCCACATCGTCACATCGAAACGATTAATGATTACACAAAAAAAATCGCCGTTGAATTCGGCGTGGTCGGATTGATGAATATACAGTATGCCATCGCCAACGATGTGGTTTACATTCTGGAGGCGAATCCCCGCGCATCCCGTACCGTGCCGCTGGTTTCCAAGGTCTGCAATATTTCGATGGCCCGCGTAGCGACTCAAATCATGCTGGGTAAAAAACTTAAAGATTTAAATCTCACACATAAAACGATACGACATTTCGGCGTTAAAGAAGCGGTTTTCCCCTTCAATATGTATCCGGAAGTTGATCCGATTCTTGGACCGGAAATGCGTTCCACCGGCGAAGTGCTGGGACTGGCCGATTCCTTTGGTCTGGCTTATTACAAGGCTCAGGAAGGCACGCAGCAGTATTTGCCTTCGGCAGGAACGGTTTTGATCACTGTGGAAGAAAAGGACAAGGGCGGGGTTCTGGAAGTGGCGCGTGAATTCAAGAAACTTGGATTCAAGATCAGGGCATCCGAAGGAACCCACAATTTCCTCGAGGAGAACGGAATTGCCGCGGAGAAAATATTAAAAATGCACGAGGGAAGACCCAATATCGTGGATGCCATCAAAAACAGTGAAATTCAGTTGGTGATTAACACGCCGGCAGGACGTTTAAGCAAATACGATGATTCCTACATCCGTAAGGCGGCAATCAAATACAAGATACCTTACATCACGACCATTGCCGCGGCAGTCGCGGCGGTGAAGGGCATTGCTGCATTTCAGCAGGGTCACGGACGGGCCAAATCTCTTCAAAGTTATCACAAGGAAATTAAATAAAATGGATATTTAACTTCAGACGACAATGGAATATAGATCTGGCAAACGATAATGAGAAATTGTAACTAAAATCTATTTTACATTGACTTATTCGAATT
Source organism: uncultured Smithella sp. (assembly GCA_964480875.1). Classification (GTDB taxonomy): domain Bacteria; phylum Desulfobacterota; class Syntrophia; order Syntrophales; family Smithellaceae; genus Smithella. The sequence goes on from CAYZRT010000052.1 coordinate 8,927, forward strand.
CTTCCTTTAGCGTTATTTCACGGCAATAATTCAACGGAATGTTCAACTGGAATTTACTCATGCACAATCGACATCGCTTTCAGGAGAAAAAATGAAAAAGAAGAGTGAAGAACAAATCATAAATCATACTGAAAGCACAAATCCTGAAAGACTGCTCAAGCAAACCAGAGAAAAGCTCATAAAAAGCGAGGAGAAATTGCGCGACACACTCAACAATCTGGACGAAGCGTATTTCAGCACGGCGCTTGACGGGACACTCTTGGAACACAATCAGGCATTAAACCGCATCCTGGGATTTGATGTAAAAAAAGATTTAAAAGGGTTTCATATCCCCGATTTGTGGGAAAGCAAACAGGACCGGCAGGAATATCTGAAGAATTTGTTGGCTAAAGATTCTATTTCCAAATACGAAATCAAAGCTAAAACAAAACAAGGGAAGCTTGTCATTTTATTGGCCAGCGCTCATTTGGTCAAGGATGAATTGAACCGCCCGCAGAGAATAGAGGGAATTTTTTGGGACGTAACCGACAATAAATGCATGGAAGATGCGCTCAGAGCCAGCGAAAAAAAATACCATCTTCTGGCAGACAACGTAACGGACGGGATTTTCACCATGGACATGAATTTCAAGTATACCTACGCAAGTCCTTCTGCGCATAATATTGTCGGATATACAGCCGATGAACTCTTGACGAAGAGAGTAGATCAACTTGTCGATGCTAAGACGTTCAACTGGTTTACGGAGGTTTTTGCCGAAGAGTTGGCGATTGAAAAAAAAGCTGATCGAAATTTAAAAAGATCCCGAACACTGGAATATCAGCATATACGGAAAGATGGATCAAAAGTATGGGTGGAGACAAAGCTTACTTTTCTAAGGGATAAAAATAACACGGCCATAGGCATTCAAGGAATTGTGCGCGACATTACCGAGCGTAAAAATGGGGAAGCAAAACAGCGCCGCGAAAAGCAATTATTCCGTTCTGTAACGGAACAGTCTACGGATATCATTGTGATTGCCAATCCGGAGGGAAAGATAATCTACCAAAATCCGGCGATTGAGAAAGCGCTCGGATATAAAGTTGGAGAGAGATACGGCCATTCGGGATTCGATCTTGTTCATCCTGATGATTTCCAGAATGTCATGGATGCTTACAAAATTCTCTTCAGTGATGTCAATGCTCCTGTTCTAAAAGGGGAGGCTCGTTTCCGCCATAAAGACGGAAGCTGGAAAACGTTTGAAATCGAAGGAAGTAATCTTGTGCATGATAACGTTATTGAGGCGGCAATTGTTAACATGCACGACATTACCAAAAGGAAAAAAGCGGAAGAAGAATTGAAAAAAAGTGAAAGCTTTTTTAAGGAAATCTCAGAAAACTCTTCAGACATCATCGTCATCACGGATAAAAAAGGATATATAAAGTATTGCAGTCCTTCTTTTGAACGCTTCACAGGATATTGCGTTGACGAAGCCATGGGTAAAAATACGTCAACGTTTATTTACCCTGATGACATTCAAAAAGCTATAGATGTTTTCAACGAGGCCGTCCGGTCCAAGGCGAAGGCGATCCCTCATGAACTTCGCCTCATTCATAAAAACGGCTCCGTGCGTTATTTTGCCGGAACAGGAAGATTTCTTTTAGACAATCCATACATCTCCGGTATTATCATGAATATCAACGATGTGACCGAACGCAAGAAGGCGGAAGAAACGCTCAGGCAAAGTGAGGAAAAATACCGGTCGATTCTTGAAAATATGCAGGAAGGTTATTTTGAAATCGATCTGGCCGGAAACTTCACCTTTGTCAATGATTCAACGTGCCGGGACATGGGTTACTCCAAAGAGGAATTGATGGGCATGAACAACCGGCAGTACACAAACCCGGAAAACGCCAAAAAGCTTTTCCAGGCCTTTAATAAGGTTTATAAAACAGGTGAATCTTTGAAAGCATTCCGCTGGGAAATTATCAGAAAAGATGGAACGAAACAGTGCACAGAAGGATCTATATCGCTAAAACGAGATACGTCAGGGAAACCCGTTGGCTTTACGGGAGTAGCACATGATATTACTGAAAGAGCGATGGCAGAAGAGGCCATCAGACAAAGCGAAGAGAAATATCGACTCCTCGCAGACCATATGAAAGACTATGTATGGCTCATGGACTTCAATTTAAAAGTCTCTTATATCAGTCCTTCCGTGGAAAAATTAATGGGATACAATCTGGATGATTTCAAAATTCTGCCACTCGATAAAATTTTAACAGTGGCATCTTTTGAAACAGCGATGGTCTTCATGTCCGCTGAACTGCCCAAAGCGCTGGCTGCCTCCCCGGATTATGTTTTGGAACGCTCGCTGGAATTGGAGTTCTGCTGCAAGGATGGCCGCATTGTATGGGGAGAATGCTATTTCACCCTGATCAGAGACGACAAAGGAACTCCCTTGCAACTGCTTGGCGTCAGCAGAAATATCACCGAGCGGAAACAAATGGAAGATGCATTGAAAAAAAGTGAAGAAAACTTCCGCCGCTCGCTTGATGATTCTCCGCTGGGCGTGCGTATATCGACCATGGAGGGAAAAACCCTTTATGCCAACAGAGCCATTCTGGACATGTATGGATACGAGAGCGTTAATGAATTGGAAAATACCCCTCTTAGAGAACGTTATACGGCGGAAAGTTTTGATGAATTCCAGATAAGAAAACAGAAAAGGTTACGAGGCGAAATAGGGCCATCTGAATATGAAGTCAGCATTGTAACCAAGAGCGGCGACATACGGCATCTGCATGTTTTCCGCAAGGAGATATTCTGGAATGGGAAAAAACAATCCCAGGTGATTTATGAGGACATCACTCTGCGCAGAAAGGCCGAAGAAAAACTTAATGAAACATTGGAAAGTTTACGTCAATCCATAAAAATAACCATTCAGGTTTTAGGCACGGCATCGGAAGCAAAAGATCCTTATATGGCCGGCCATCAAAGGAGGGTTGCCGATCTCGCCCGGGCTATTGCCACAGAGATGAAACTTCCCCATGAAAAAATTGAAGCCATTCGCATGGCCAGCGCCATTCATGATATCGGTAAAATATCGGTCCCGGCGGAAATTTTGTGCAAACCGGCCATTCTGACAGAACTTGAATTTTCGCTTGTCAAAAATCATCCGGGTTACAGTTATGATATCATAAAGGAAGTTGAATCTCCGTGGCCATTGGCTGACATCGTCCATCAGCACCATGAACGCATAGACGGCTCCGGATATCCCAGGGGCTTAAAAAATGGAGACATTCTCATTGAATCACGCATTCTTGCCGTTGCGGATGTGGTTGAAGCCATGATGTCCTACCGCCCCTACAGGCCGGCGCTGGGACTTGACATTGCCCTTGCGGAAATTGAAAATAACGCGGGCATTCTCTACGATCACGATGTTGTCAAGGCTTGTTTACATATTTTCCGGACAAAAAATTATCATATATCATAAATATTTGAATCTCTGAAAATTCAAAGATATGATAAAAGTATATTTTTTTTGTAATGTAGAGACATGAAATGTATTTGAGTTACTTGACAACATGATAAATTAAATTTATATTTTTTTGAATTTTTCGAACAAGGAGAAAGATTGTGAAGAAATTAACGGCTTTAACTTTATTCGTTCTTTTTTTATTCCCTGTTTATGTCTTCTCTCAAAATCCAACCAAACCCGCGGCAAAACATGTATCTTCGCCGGCTAAAAAAACACCTGCAACAGCGTCCAGAAATGTATCGACACCTAAGGCAACCATGTCTGTGGAGGAACAATTCAAGAAAAGTTTCCCCAAAAATAATTTTGAAAGCATAACACCGACGGAGGTTAAAGAATTATACGAAGTCTATACGGGAAATCAAATTTATTATTTCATGCCCAACGATGATGTAATCATTATCGGCCCTATGATTTCCAAAAACGGAATAAATATCACCAAAGAAAGTTATAAAAAAAAGATGGCGCAAAAGATGGCTAATTTGTCTCTGGAAAGCGCCTTAAAAATCGGCAATGGGAAAACATCCGTCGTGGAATTTATTGACATTCATTGTCACTTTTGCCGTGAATCCTATAAATATTTTGCTCAACGCAAAGATGTAACCATCTATGCTTTCTTTTTCCCGCTGTCTCAAAAATCGGCGGAAAAGACTAAATACATTTTATGCGCAAAGGATGCCGTCAAGGCTTACGAAGATGCTCTCAGCGGAAAGCTTGATAATATTCAGCTTGCCGCCTGTACCGAGAAGAAAGTGGACGAAACTGTCAAAACCCACATGAAGCTGGCGTCACAAATTGGAGTAAAGGCCACGCCTTTGTTTTACATCAAAGGTCAGATTGTGGAAGGATTTGACCCTGCTGCTATTGAAGAACTGCTCAAAGATTAGGTGTAACGCTACAAAAGTAGCCTCTCTTCTTCCAAGAAGAGCAGCTACCTGATTTTTCCTCCCGTTTTTGCTTCACGGTCAAAGGTCAGAACGGTAAGTCCTTGGTCCGTATCCGTAGCCAGAAGCATTCCGTAAGATTCCACGCCCATCAGTTTTACCGGTTTCAAATTGGCCACAACCAGAATTTGCCTGCCGACTAATTCTTCCGGAGAATAATCTTTGCCGATGCCTGCGACAATTGTGCGTTCCTCTCCGATATCAACCGTGAGTTTCAGAAGTTTGCTGGATTTCGGTACAGGCTCCGCCGCCAGAATTTTTGCCACGCGTAAATCTACTTTTGCGAATTCCTCGTAATCAATTTCCCGTTTTAAATCCATGACGGATGTTTTCTTTTCGGGTGTCGCATTTTCTTTCTCCTGAACGATGCGCGGGAAAAGTGATTCTGACCGCGTCAAGGGACTCCCCGCTTTCAAAACATCATTTCTTTTTATGCTGTCCAGATTCAGATTTTTATCTTCAGTCGCTCCAATCTGTTGCAGAATTTTTGCCGTAGTCTGTGGCATAAAAGGTGAAACAAGAATGGCTATTGAACGCAATGCAGAAAGAAGAGTGTACATAATCGTCGTCAGTTTTTCATTATTTGCAGGATTTTTCCCTAGTGTCCACGGTTCGTTCTCGACGATGTACTTGTTGGTGATATTAATGAAATCCCAGATGGCAATCAGGGCTTTGTGCAGGGACATCTCTTTGAAACTGGCTTCGACCTCGGAAACAGTTTTCTGTGCGGCTTCACGAAGCACAGAATGTTTATCTCCAGAGCTAATTTCCGGCACTTTGCCGTTACAATATTTGATGGCCATGGTAATAGTCCGGCTGACCAAGTTACCCAAATCATTAGCCAGGTCCGAATTCAGTCTCTGAACAAATGCTTCTTCGGAAAAATTGGAATCCAGTCCGAAAACCATATCCCTGAGCAGAAAATAACGGAAAGCATCCAGACCGTATTTATCCTTTAAATCAAGTGGACGGACAATATTGCCAAGACTTTTGGACATTTTACTCTGGTCGGAATTCCAGTAACCGTGAACATTCAGATGTCGATAAGGTTCGATCCCCGCCGCTTTAAGCATGGTCGGCCAGTAAATACCGTGCGGCTTTAAAATATCCTTGGCGATCAGATGCTCCGCCACCGGCCAGAACGTTTTAAAATTTTCTCCATCAGGATAACCCAGAGCCGTCACGTAATTAATCAGGGCATCAAACCAGACATAGGTTACGTAATTTTCATCAAAAGGCAGTGTAATGCCCCATTTCAATCGTGTCTTGGGGCGGGAAATGCAGAGATCTTCCAGAGGATCCCGCAGGAACGCCAGGGCTTCATTCTTGTATCTTTCCGGCCGGATAAAATCAGGATTATTTTTGATATGATCAATCAGCCAATCCTGATATTTGCTCATTTTGAAAAAATAATTTTTTTCTTCAATATACTGAGGCTCTCTCCCGTGTTCCGGACATTTACCGTCAACGATTTCTTTTTCTGTTAAAAATCTTTCACATCCGAAGCAATAGTAACCGCCGTAACTGCCAAAATAAATATCGCCGGCGTCGTAGACTTTTTGCAGAATATAACGGACCGTTTCAATATGGTTATTATCAGTTGTTCTGATAAAGTAATCATTGGAAATGGAAAGTTCCGGACAAAGAGCGCGAAATTGCGCGCTTATTTTATCCGCGTATTCCTTGGGAGTGATTCCTGCTTTCTGTGCCGCTTCCGCAATTTTATCGCCGTGTTCGTCGGTTCCGGTGACAAAGAAAGTTTCATCCCCAATCATCCGGTGATATCGGGCCAGAACATCGGCAACAATGGTCGTGTAAGCGTGCCCGATGTGTGGCGAAGCATTGACGTAATAAATAGGGGTCGTTATATAAAACGCATTTGGCATATCAATAGCTTCTCCAATCCATTACTGAAAATGATCATTCTCATCCATTTTTTCCAGATCCAACGTCTGCTTTTCTTCCTTTATATGAACCTCTCCACCAGGAACCTTGGCAGATTTGTGACATTTTTTCTTACCGGAATATCCGTCATATTCAAAGGCCAGACAGCACATCAAACGACCACACAACCCGGAAATTTTTTCAGGGTTCAGAGACATGCTTTGTTCCTTGGCCATTTTAACCGTCACCCTGTCCAGATTCTGCAGGATCCCGGCACAGCACACCATCCGGCCGCAAACGGCAATGCCTTTGATAATACGTGTTTCCTGACGTGCGCCAATCTGTTTAAGCTCTATCCTCATTTTGAATTTTTGCACAAGGTCCTTGACCAGTTCGCGAAAATCGACCCTGCTTTCTGCAGAAAAATAAAATATAATTTTATTTTTCTCAAAGAAGCAGTCCACGTCAACCAGTTTCATGGAAAGCTCTCTTTTCTGGATTCTTTCCACGCAAAACGTCCAAGCTTCTTTCTCGAGGATATCGTTTTCTTTCTTGATGTGAATGTCTTCAGCCGTTACTTTACGAACAATTTTTTTCAGATTGGCAGGAACTTCTGATGGCTGGTATCTTTTGACGTCCGTGACAACAACGCCAAGGGCAAGGCCGTTATCGGTATCAACGATAACCTGATCATTTTTATGCAGGATCAAATCCGCAGCGTTAAAATTATATACTCTGCCTTCTTTTTTAAATTTGACTCCAATAATATTTACAAGCAATTTTTTCTACCTTCACTTAGTAGTTTAATTTAAATGCCATCGTTTCTAAAGTCAATGATTTATTGACATTCTGTCCTATGATATATTCAGTTTTTTCAATCTGTTCCATATTCTGAAGTATTTGCTCCCCGGATAACCGGTCGGCACAGGCCTCAATAAAAGAACAATGATCCCCATTAATTAACATTGCGTTTTTTCGAACTTCTTTGAAAACAAGAACATCACGAAAGAAAGTGTTCATAATATTCAACCCCTGTCGGACATCCTTTTTTTTTCTTGCCAGACAAGAAGCTAAATTAATCAAACTGAAGGGATTTTTTTTGTTCGCCGCAACGAGTAAATTGAGCAACTCCGTCCGATAGGCAAAAATGTCATCTTTATGCAAATCCAATGCATTGCCGATTGAACCTCCGGATAGTGCAGCCAGAAGAATGGCTTTATTATTTTCCATATCCTTTTCATTGACAAGAAATCGGACTACAGTTTCAGAGTTCAATGGATTGAAGCGCATATGCTGGCAACGCGAAATAATCGTCTGAGGCAAGGAATATGGTCTGGCCGTGACCAGAATCAAAATATTAACCAGAGAAGGTTCTTCAAGCATCTTTAACAGAGAGTTGGCTGCCTCATCATTCATTTTATCCGCATCATCAATAATAAACGCTCTTCTTCTCGCTTCCAGAGGTTTACATTTTGTCCGTTCCTGCATCTGGCGAATAGAAGCAATGCGAATGAACTGACCCTCTGCTTGCACCAAAAAGACATCGGGATGACTTTCATGCTGAATTTTCCGGCAGGAAGCGCATTCACCGCAGGAATCATTTAGAGATTCAGACTTTTCGCAGTTGATGGCTTTGATAAATTCCAGTGCTAGAGTTCTCTTACCGATGGCCGGAATGCCGCTAAAGAGATACGCGTGCCCTGTCCGCTTTTGAGACAGAGTTTTTTGGAGAATTTCTATTTTCTTTTCGTGACCGTAAATATCGCCAAATGACATAATTAAAAGACATTTATCAAAAAATTTATTTCATAGATTAATCCCGGGTATAAACCCTTTGCTACGTCCCGACACTGTCGGGATTCAACTTACCAATTCCGCTGCGCTACGCTTTCGGACTTGGAGTTTCAATAATAAAATCATTTATACAGCGGCGTACTTCTTCCTGAATAACATCAACATCGCGGTTGGCTTCAATGACCCGGAAGCGCTCAGGTTCTTTTCCGGCAATATCAAGGTAACCTTTCCGAATACGCGTGTGGAAATCAAATTTTTCTCTTTCAAAACGATCCGCAGCAGCAGGATCTTTTAATTGATTATTCCGTTCCATTGCTCTTTTTAATCCTACTTCAACCGGCAAATCAAACAACAACGTCAGGTCCGGTTTTAAACGCATAGAAGAATAATCGTTGATCACCTTGATCATATCATGATCGAGACCTCGACCGAAACCCTGATAGGCGTACGTGGCATCAGAAAAACGATCGCATAAAACAATTTTATTTTGCTCCAGCGCCGGTATAATCACCTCACGGACATGCTGGGCGCGGGCCGCGCAAAACAAAAACATTTCTGTTTCCGCACAAAGATGGCCATGCTCCCGGTGAAACAATATATTCCCTATTTTCCGGCCAATGCCCGTGCCGGAAGGTTCCTGGGTAACAATTAAAGAAACGCCCTTTTGAATAAGATATTCGGCAACGAGCTTGATCTGGGTTGATTTTCCCGAACCTTCGATTCCTTCAAACGTAATGAATTTTTGTGCCAATTGAATCCTTCTTTTTTGATTTTTTATATCAATCATGAATCAATGGTTACCCGACAGCAACATAAAACAGTAAAATAATCAGTAAGCAAGACTGGGAATAATCAGCCCTAGACAAGATTTATTCCCAGTTCAATTTTTACGCGAACAAATTATTTCCCGTCACCGGGAACAATTGCTTCAACCGGACATTGCTCGGCACAACTTCCGCAGTCATCACAAAGCGCAGGGTCAATAACATACTTATCTTCACCTTCGGAAATTGCTCCTTTGGGACATTCGCTTTCACAAGAACCGCAAGCGATGCACTCATCATTAATCACATAAGCCATAATCTTTTTGCTCCTTTTTAAATAATTATTTCAATCAAATATAATTTCCCGGCAAATCATCTGTCAGGAAACCTTTATGAATCAAAAAAATCCCCCCCCCGTTTATGATCATAAATTACTCTAAACGGCTATGATTTCTTTTACGGTTGGCACCTGTTGCTTAATGACTTTTTCTATACCCATTTTCAAGGTCATCTGAGACATGGGACAACCCCGGCAGGCGCCGGTTAACTTAACTTTTACGATCCCGTCGTCAGTGACTTCTACAAGTTCCACATCACCGCCGTCAGCCTGTAAGCTCGGCCTTATGGTATCAATCGCTTTCTGAACTTCTTCTTTCATTGAATTTCTCCCTAAAATATTATTTCAATTTTTGC
>CAYZRT010000053.1:0-18425 GCA_964480875.1 uncultured Smithella sp.
CCAAAGGCAAGGGATTTGAAAAAACCATCCTGGAGAGATTAAATTACTGGCGAAATAAGAAAAAAGATACGGACAAGGAATAGATTTCAGGAGGTATCAAATCCCGCGTCGCTTCGGGGATAATTTCCAATTCCGACATCGGAATTGGATAATTCGACTTACGAATTTCGGTTCACTACGTTTCTGAAATTCGAGTCTCATTACGTCCAGCAAGCTTCAGCGCACTATGCTTATAAAATTTGAGTCTCATTTCCCACGGCACTTTGTGCCTGGGATAATTCCACTTACGTCTCAAACTGCGCTTCGCTTGTTTTCGACGAGTGTCATTAATAAGGAAAGGGAGGCTTGGTTGGAGCCTCCCTGCATGAAGAGAGAAGGTTATGACCTTCCTAGTTATTTTTGTTGCCGGCTAATCATACCCGTTATTTTTTAGTCGACAAATAACTTGACCTTCATTAAAGCATTTATCATACCACAACCCAGATAATTCTTTTAAGTATATATAATAATTAGTGAAAAATTTAAAAAAGAATCGATATCCGTAAAGATCCTCTAAAATAAGAGGCAATAAATGTCGGAGGAAAGAATTTGCTTTTTTTAGATACATAATAAATTCAATTGTTTATATTTCACAAGCACTTTAAACTACCATTTCGACAAAAATGTCGGGTTTTTTGGATTAAACGTTGACATTTCATTTGAATAGCTTAAAATGTCCGGCAAAATGAGATTTTAGGAGAACAATGCGTTTCTTCAGAAAAAAAGAGCTGATCATCAAAAGAAAAGCGCATAATTATAACGACCCTTTTCTTCAGCCGTTGGCGGTAGCCATTGTCAGCGCGATTTTAGTGGCTTTAATATTGATCACTGGCTTACTGGAAATCAGAAGGAGCGAAAAAAACCTCATCGCTTTTATGGAAGATCAAGCCTTAAGCACCATAGGTGTATTACAGCGATTAACAGGTGAAAATCTAAAAAGCATAGTTGCTGCGCCTGAGAAAAAATCATCAAAATTACAAACATCTGCAACGAATGAGGAAGCTTCCTATTCGAAAAGATGGGTGGTCGATGCCATCACGGCAAAAGCCATGAATTTAGATGAACAATGGAAAAAAAATAATATCACGAATGATTCTTTACGCAATTTTGCAGCAGAAAATAACTTTTTTTATGTGGGCCTATTAAACCGACTCGGAAATGCCATTTATGAAAGTTCCCCCTTGCAGACCAGCATAATGGAAGAAGATGATTTGGTAAAAGAAGGCCGCAAATTAACCACTTTAGAGCTGATAGAACAAATAAGATTAAAAAAAGGGATCGGATTTGTTGCTTTAACACGCAAGGATAACAGTGGCACGGTTGTAATATCTTTGGATAAATCCGGACTTATTTACTGGAGTCTTAAAGTAGCTGGAGAGAAAGGCATGAGTAAGATCGGCGAAGGTCACGGTATCATTTACATGCAAATCATCAACGAACAAAACAAACTGCTGAGTAGCGTAGGACCGTCTGCACCGAATCTAAATATAAATGATTTTAATTTCGCGGGAATTTTATCCGGCAAAGTAAAAATTGCAAGCAGGAAGGTCAATTATGATGAAATCAAAATTCTTGATGTAGCAGCCCCTTTATTACTGGATAAAAAAATAGTTGGCATCGTCAGAATTGGACTGGATCGCCGTTCAATGGACAAAAGCCTTATCGAAAACAGACACAATATTTTTGTCTTCATGTTTTTCATCGTCATCATAGCTTTATTGTCCATGTGGCTTCTTTATCATGATCAGAACCGCCATATGGCCGGTATTGTAGAAATGGAAAGGCAGCTGGAAAAGGCGGAAAGACTTTCCTCCCTGGGACAGCTTGCGGCCGGAGTAGCGCATGAAATTCGTAATCCTCTGAATGCCATCAGCATGGCGACGCAAAGACTTAAAAGAGATTTTGTTCCTTCCGACCCGCAAAAAGAGACTGATTTTCAAAATCTTTCCGGCGTTATCAAAGACGAAATCAGACGCCTGAATGGAATCATTGAGGAGTTCCTGAATTTTTCCAAAAGTCGCCGCCTGGAATTTTCTAAACTTTCCATTACAGAAATTTTACAGAAGATTGTTAATCTGATGCAGGAGGAAGCGTCAGCCCGTGGAATTACCATTGAAACAACATGGCGCTACGCACCTGTTATTACCATGGATGTTAACAAACTCCAGCAGGCTTTTATCAATCTGATTAAAAATGCCATGGAATCCATAACGGAAGCCGCCGGTAAAATTTATATTGTTGTGGAAAAAGAAGATAGGAATCATATCGTTGTGAAAATTTCCGATACCGGATGTGGCATGACATCCGAAGAAATCGAAAAGATTTTTAGCCCGGAATACACAACCAAAGAAAAGGGTGTGGGCCTGGGAGTGCCACTGGCTTTCGAAATTATTCGCGGTCATAGCGGAGACATCAGGGTCATCAGCAGAAAAGGGAAGGGAACGACCTTCGAAGTTATTTTACCGGTTGAACGATACAATGACACATCTTCAAAAAACAAGGATTAAAATAAATGCAAACACTGAGCGTGCTGATTGTTGAAGACGGTCAATCCCAAAGAGAAATGCTGCGTGATTTTCTGCGTTCCGAAAATCATTCGGTAACAGAAGCGGAAAACGGCGAGAAAGCTATTAAAACAATTTTGATCGGTCATTTCGATTTAATTCTTCTGGATTACAAAATGCCGGGGATGGATGGCCTTCAGGTTCTCAAGGAGGTAAAAAGGATTAATCCGGAAATCGATGTTGTCATTATTACGGCTTATGGAACAATAGAAACGGCCGTGGAAGCACTGAAAGCAGGAGCCATTGATTACATCACGAAGCCGGTGGATCTGGATGAATTATTAATTCTTGTCAATCGGATATCCGAGAGAAGACAACTGATTCAGGAAAACAAGCTTTTAAAAGAAGACTTAAACAGGCAAGGCGTCACCTCTGATAAAATCATCTACAAAAGCCAGCAAATGGCGGAAATAATCAATATGGCCGGGCGCATAGCCGCCAGCAAAGCCTCCATTTTGATTCAGGGAGAAAGCGGCACGGGCAAGGAACTGCTGGCGCGTCTTATTCATCAACTGAGCCCCCGGGCACGCAAATCGATCGTTGTCGTCAATTGCGGAGCTTTGCATGAGAATTTGCTGGAAAGCGAATTATTCGGACATGAAAAAGGCGCTTTTACCGGAGCAACGTCACGCCGCGTCGGACGGTTCGAAGAAGCCGATGGAGGCACACTGTTTCTGGATGAAATAGGAGAATTAAGTCCGACGACGCAGGTTAAACTTTTACGCTTTTTACAGGAGCGGGAATTCCAGCGTCTGGGCAGCAATGTCAATCTTCAGGTTGATGTCAGAATCATCAGCGCCACCAACCGCGATCTGGAGGCACAGGTTAAAGAAGGCTTCTTTCGCGAAGATCTTTTTTACCGCCTGAAAGTCGTCACCATGTCTTTGCCACCTTTAAGAGAACGAAAAGAGGACTTAAGTCTTTTAATTGATCATTTTATTGAAAAGTTTGCCGTGGATAATGGAAAAAATATTCAAGGATTAACGGCGGAAGCCCGTGACCGGCTTTTAAAATACGATTATCCGGGAAACGTCCGCGAAATGATCAATATTTTGGAACGAGCGGTTGTCATATCGCGCGATCAATACATCACAACAGAGGATTTGCCCTTCAAATCGGATTTCATGCCAACGGAGCTCGATAAAAAATCTTACGGTGTTCTGCGTAAGTCAGTGGATGAACTGGAAAAGAATTTAATTATTGAAGCAATGGAAAAAACGCAGAACAATCAGACAAAGGCAGCAGATATTTTGGGAATATCGGAACGTATGTTAAGGTATAAGTTAAAGAAATACGGTCTGAAGGGATGAATACCGTTGAAAGATATCCCCGGCATTCGCCGGACCAGCATTTGCGGCGAGCATTTGAACGTTTTTGAAAAATTCACTGCACGTGTTAAAAATTATTTTTAACGGAGGTAAAACAATGAAACGTCCGGCATCGTTGGTCGTGGGTATTTTACTTTTTGTGATGGCAGCTGCACAAGCGGCCCGTGTTATCCTCGGATTTGACGTGACGGCCGAAGGGGTGGAGATTCCCGTCTGGATCAGCGCGGTTGCCGCCGCAGCTTTACTCGCTTTGGGCATCTGGCTGCTGAAAGAAAGAAGTAATTAGGCATCCCAAATAAAAATGACGCCGCTTGTCGGGAAAATCCATTCCTTGTCGGATATTTTAATGCCGATGGACTTGCCTTTTCTGATGGACACGGTCGGTTGGGGATGTCTGCCGGCAAAAAAGCTTTCTTCCCGAACGTTTCTGATTCCTGCTTTTTCGTAATTGAATTTGATTTCCAATCCTCTGACCGGATACACCAGATACACGGGGAAAATTTTATTTTCTTTTGCCTTTTTCGTGGAAATTTCTATTTCCAGCTTTACTTCTGTGTTTATCTTTTTTTTGAGCTTTTCGGAGCCGCACCAGACTTCGTAACCACGCCGGGTGTTTTTGGCTTCGATGACGGGAACATCTTCATTGTCAATGCGCACCCGTTCAACCGTAAAGTCGCGTTCGACGGATAAATTTTTGCCGTCGCTCAATAGCCAGCGGTATTCGCAGCGGGGGTCTTCGAACAAAACGGCCAATTGCGCGTTGTTGGAAGCGCAGCCGATCATTAGGATATGATCGCGCAGCGTTTTTTTGTATTCGATATGTGTGCTGACGCGCAAATATTCCCTGGCGGATACTGTTTTTTTCATGTCGGGTGATTTTGCTATGCGGATATTGTAGCGGAAGCCGGAGCGCAGCTCGAGACGTCGGTCTTCCTTACCGAAAAGGGTTTCGAACATTTCGTAGTAAATGGCGTTGCCCAGTTCTTCATCCCGCGCGCGCGTCTGCAGGCAATGGCGGATGATATTGTCAATTCGGGCGATGGATTTTTCATCATCGGGAACGAATATTCTTCTTAAGCGCGGTTCGACGGATTGTTTTTTCCCTTTCTGAATAAAAACACGCGGCGCTCTTTTGCCCAAGGCGCAGACCACTTCGTAACTGATGGTTTTGGCTTTTGCGGCGATTTCATCGGCGCTGATGAATTCCTTATCCTGCTTACCCAGCAAGACGACTTCATCGCCCGTACGGCATTCGGGGATGTGCGTCACATCGACGGTGCACATATCCATGGAAACCCGTCCCACAATGGGAGCCCTTTCCCCGCGGATGAGCGCCTCGCCCTGATTGGAAAGGATAAAAGCGTAACCGTCTCCGTAACCGACGGGAATGGTTGCGATGCGCGTCGGCCGTGCAGTGACAAACGTGCTGTTGTAGCCAATGCCGCATCCGGCGGGAAACGTTTTCAGCAAAATGACATTGGTTTTAAAAGACATCACCGGAGCAAGCCGGGCTTTTAATTCCGTATCCGATCCGGGATAGATTCCGTAGGTCATTATGCCCGGTCGCACCATGTTAAGTTTGAAACCGGGATAGTTTAAAATGGCGCCGCTGTTGTCCAAATGTCTGATGGGGATGTCGATTCCCGCGTTTTCGATGTCGGCAAGCAAATTGGCAAACAACAGCCATTGTTTATCGTTATCAGAAATCAGCTTTTCACTGGAGGTGAGGTGGCTGAAGATTCCTTCCAGCCCGATATGGGCCAGCTTCGATGTTTTCATGACCAAATCAAGCGCTTCGGCATGCATGACGCCTCCGCGTCCCATGCCGGTATCCACTTCGATATGGACGGGAAATTTCCGGTCTGATTTGGAAAGCGCCTTGTTGAGTTTAAAAGCAAAAGCATAATCCGACACTGACGGCGTCAGGTTGTATTTGATGATTTGCTCTATCTCCGTGGCGGTTGATGGCCCCAGAATGACAATCGGCGCTTCGATACCGCTGATGCGCAGTTGAACGCCTTCATCGGCGTTGGCGACGCCCAGCATCTTCGCTCCGTTTTGCAGCGCGGCGCGGGAAATCTCTAGGGCGCCATGTCCGTAAGCGTCGGCTTTGATTGCCGGCATGAAATCGGTCTTGGGCCCAATTAGCCTTTTTATTTCTTTGAGATTGGCGATGAAATGATCAAGATTAACTTCCACCCAGCTGCGATATTTTTGTTCATGCTTCAGGGGCATATTTTATTCCAGGGACGATAGTTTTTCTCGCTGATGAACTGACCTTGTTATACAGAACGATGTTGTTTTAGCGGATAATATCAAATCGTTAATGAAAGTCAAGTTGTCTATCTTTTCAAAAAAATTAACAATTTATGCTTGAAAAAATAATTTTTTTGAATAGAATAAAAAAAACACCAGAGGGAAGATGTTTTACCCCTCGCAACGAGGAGGAAGAAAATGTCGAGAGCAAAAGTTGGAGATGTTCTTGGATGTGAAGTATGTGGGTTAAAAGTGATTTTAGACGAAGACTGCGGTTGCGCTACAATTGATCTTATCTGCTGCGAAGAACCCATGGTAAATCTTGGTCCGGCAAAACCCAAAAAAGTTCAGGCAGCAACAGCGCCAAAAAAGAAAACGACGGTAAAAAAAGTAAAGACGGTATCCAAGAAAAAAATGGTTGTAAAAAAAGCCAAATCAGCTGTAAAAAAGAAAGTGGTTAAAAAAGCTGTTGCAAAAAAGAAAACGAAAAAACCTGTAAAAAAATCTGCAAAAAAGAAATAAGTAATTTTCTACTGGATAAACATAAACTCCGACAAAGCTCTTTTGTATGGCGGGCATTATCGGAGTTTATGTAATTATTATCATCTAATATAATTGATTCAGACCAACCAAAAAAAATAAGGCTCCTATTACATCAAACAGGTATGTTCCGAGCTTGAAAAAATGCGCATATTCTGATTAATCTCTTTCCAAAAGGCCTCTAAGATGACAGATAGAATTAAACCAATTAAAAAAAGTCAGGGTTGGGACTCGTCCGCTCTGAAAGTTAATCTGGAAAGAACGGCTGCCACCATAGACATTCCTGACCAATACTCTCCTCTGCTCAAGGTTGTAGAAAATCACTACGGTTTGCAAAAAAAGACTCGCGAACTTCTGATCGAGTTGCATCATCCTTTTGTTAACTGGGACTATGTCTTAAAAGAACTGAAATCTGTTTCCATAGGAGATTTCTATATTTACAGTAATCATCCTGACGGACTTTCCGCCATTGCCACGATGCTTTGTGTTTATTTTGAAGTCATCAAATCATCGTCATACCGGGACGTCAAAGACAGTGCGGTTCATTATCTGTTTGATTATATCGATGCGATACTGACCAAGAGCAATGAATATCTCTCGAGGAATGTTTCGCTGTTTCCAGAAATTATAAAATCTTTTCAGGAGGTTATTGAAGAAGACGAAGTGATTTTTAAAAAATGTTCGTCTTATGTGAAAAGAATCATCAAGAGTATTATTGATAAAAATTTAGATTTTCAGGATCCTCTTTTCAATCGTTTAGTTTATAAAATTTTCAAAATTACGTATGAGTTTTGGCTTGCTCAACCGAATCCGACGGAGTGGTTTGTTGTGGAAGACGGTGAAACTCAGGAATCGATTGCGGTTTACAGGCAATTGATTCAACCTTTGAGCCACGAACATTTACGGACTCAGTTAGAAAAGCTGGAAACGATAAGTAACAATACAATTCAGACAAGTATCGAAGCACTGAAACGCTATCTGGATATGCCGGATTATTTTCAGATCGTTGACGGATACCTGCAAATTGCAGATCAGTTGGAAAAGTCCAATATTTATCAGGGACGTCAACATGTGGTGAAACTGCGCTTTCTAATCAACGTCATGGATGCCGCCAATCTGGCTGACATTCACGCAGGCGCCTTGCGGGAAATCAATCATTCTCTCAAAATGGTTTTTCAGGAAGAAAAACAGGAAAAACTTCATGATTTTATAAGCAAGATTTTCGGTTTTTTAAAAAAGAATCAAGCTCAAAGAGAATTTAATGTTGCAGTTTTTGACTGTATCACGACAACGGCAAGAGAAGTATTCGCTTTAAACAATCACACGCTTGCGGAGACCTTTATTGATGAATTGATTCATTACGGTTTCCAGTCCCCTGAAATCAGGGGTTCCAACGAGGAATGGCAGGTCAAAGTCAATCCGGCTCATATCATCAATATTCGTTCATGGCTGGAAATTATTGGGATGAAGCCTCGATGGACGAAGAGGTTGATATCGGCGCTGATTATTAATCTGAAGATGGGTGGCATTTTTGTTCGCGATACGGATCTTATTCAAAAAAACATCTCTGCACTGCTCAACAGCGATATCACTCCGTCCTACAGTTTAATCAAGCAGCTGCTAAGGATTTTTCCCGTATATTTCAACGAAATCGGCGCCGAAGGAGAACTGAGGGATATTACCACTAAAGTTGACGAACTTTCATTCCGTAATGATAAGTTGATTTATTTCTTCCGCAAGCAATCACACGTGGAAAGCAACAGTTTGCTCGTTAAATTTACAGAGGATATTTTTCGGTACTGGAATTCAGGAGACAAGAATTTTCTCCGCGCGCATCTTTCCCTTGATGTTTATGAACAGGTTACGAATGCCGGGGAATATTTCAACGGAATGCACAAAGCATTCAAATATTTTTTCACAAAGATAAACGACAATCCTCTTAATTTTCTCGATTGGAACAACGAAAAGATATGCAAAGAGCTTGGCAACGTAAAGGGTGTTAATGCAAGAGACCAGGAACGGGCCAAAATAATGATCCGTATCTACCAGTTGATATATAAAAAATATTTCCCGCAATTTATTGATTTGCTGAAAGATTTGGAAGCCGCCAACGTTTTTCCTCAAAATGATATCTCCTCGCTGAAGCGCGCTTTAAATGCGAAGAACTATTATCGCAGCATCACAATTATCCTGAAATTTTTATTCATATTGAAGGAAAGAATCATTTCTTCCAAAAAAACTCAATTCTACGAAAATATATATTACAAAAGGCATATCGCGGCAGGTATTCCCTCCATGTATGGAACATACACCGAGAAGAAATTTGATGCAGTCGGCCTGTCGCTGAGGTTGGAAAGCATGGCCACGGTGCTTTTTGAGGAACTGGGTCAATCATTTAATCTAAAATTTATCACCAAACATACGCTTAAGAAGATTCACACTTACCTTTGGTTGTATATCAGCGCTTTGGAAATAGAAGGTATTGCCACGGAAAGTATTGCGGCAAAAATAAAATACGTCACCAACGCATTATCCATTAAGCAGTTTTCTCTGGAACAGTACGTGGACATTTTTCGTTTTATTTCCAAGGATGTTCAGGACATCATTCGCAATTATTACATTGATGCTCATACGTCCAGTCTGCCGGTTATCGTCGATCAAATTTACGGGACGGACACTCAAATACAGACAAAATCAGAGCAAAAGAAACATGATAAATTAATATATCAGCACTCTGAAAACTTTATCCGGGGAATAATATCCTCCGCTTTCGGCATTCAGGTGCTGGATAATTTTATCAACACGGTCATCAAAACCCTGATCGCTGAATCCGAAAAGTTTAAGGACAACAAACAGGTGCTCAAGGTTGTCATGGCTTATAATCCGGACTTGACAGTTTCTTCTTTTTACAAAAAGAACAAAAATGTTGATAACCAGATACTGCTCGGAAACAAGGGATATTTTCTCAAGGAGCTGGTGTCTTTTGGTTTTAACGTGCCCCCGGGATTTATTATAACCACCGAAGTGTTTAGAGGATACGAAGCGGTCTACGGTTATAAATATATTTTTAATGATCTTGCCGCCCGGATCAGCAAAGAGATTAAAAAACTGGAAAAGATAACCGGTTGTAAACTTGGAGATCGTCGGAATCCTTTGTTGCTTTCCGTGAGAAGTGGAGCAACTGTTTCTCTTCCCGGTATGATGAAATCTTTCTTGAATGTAGGCATCAACGAAGCCATTGCGGAGAATCTCAGTGAAAAAAATGATTTCAAGTGGGCGGCATGGGATTCCTATCGTCGTTTTTTACAGATGTGGGGCATGTTTCAGGGATTGAATCGCAATTTCTTCGACGCGATCATTGATGAATTCAAGCAAAAATTCGGTGTGGCAAGAAAAATTCAGTTTTCACCGGAACAAATGAAACAAATCGCTATTGCCTATAAAAAGGGACTAACCGACAATTGCATTGAATTCAAAGATAAACCGCTGGATCAATTACGGCATGCCATTCTGCAGGTTTTTGATTCATGGTACTCCGAACAGGCGGAAATTTATCGGCGGCAAATGCATATTTCCGATAAATGGGGAACAGCCGTAATTGTTCAGAAAATGGTGTTTGGAAATCTTGATGACAATTCAGGTTCAGGAGTTATTTTCACCCGCGAGCCTAAAAGTTCGTCTTCCGATGTGACTCTCTATGGGGATTTTATCTTCGGTGTTCAGGGAGACGATATTGTGTCCGGTCTGGTGGAAACCTACCCTATATCAGAGAGACAGCGCATAGCGGAATGTCGGGACTCCAAAATATCTCTGGAAGACAAGTTTCCTGAAATTTACGCGGAACTTTTAAGAATTTCAGAGATACTCGTTTACGAAAAAGGGTTTAATCATCAGGAAATTGAATTTACCTTTGAAGGACGGACGCGTGATAAATTATACATCCTCCAGACGCGTGATATGAATCAAATAACGACAAAAAAATGGAATCGCTTTAAAGACACTTCCGTCTTACAATCATCATCTCTTGGAACGGGCATTGGTGTTAATGGTGGAGCGCTGGCTGGCCGGGCAGTTTATTCAGAAACGGATATCAAGAAATTCCGCTCCGAAGAACCTCAAACACCTCTTATTCTGGTGCGCCCGGATACGGTTCCGGATGATGTGGGTGTTCTTCTGCAGGTGGAAGGCCTTCTTACGGCCAAAGGCGGAAGCACGTCGCATGCTGCGGTAACTATTCCCCAGCTGAATAAGGTTGGCGTGGTGGGTTTTAGTAAACTTAAAGTTTATGAAAAAGATGAATACGCCACAATAGAAAATCATACCATTAAGGCAGGTGATTTCATCAGCATCGATGGATGGAGCGGGACGGTTTACGCAGGGAAGCACGAAGGCGAAGTTGAGTCGTAAAATATAAAATACTCACTGGCCACGGATACCTGTGGCCGGTGAGTATCAAAATTCAAACGATCATCTGTTATTTCGTTACAAAAGATTCTTATGGATGTAAACCGTGAGATCTCCCAATCTATTGGTGTAGCTGCCGAATTCATTATCATACCAACCGAATATCTTGGCGTGAACAACAGGCACCTTTAATACTTTTTCGGGAAACACTTTTGCAATATCGGCCGGCATATTGGGAATATGTGAAATATCCAGATTAATAAAAGCCGTGCGTGTATGATTGAACTGACCTTCGATTATGACTGCAGCGTCAACACCGAGAAGATCTGCCGGAACATTCTGTTCCATCGTAAATTTTATCAATTTTTCCGGATGTTGTGCAGCGGCTTTATTGTATAATTCATTAAGCATTTTTGTATTGATGGCCATCTGACCATCCTGTTTGCTTGCCCGCGCCTGAAAAGTCGCGTTAAGCACTATGAGCGACATGGTGCTGGTAGGTATTCTGATTGAGTCAGCCATAAAACCTATATGCTGAACTTCCGGAATGACCTCCGCCAGCGCTTTGGCTGCATTCGTTGACGTCAGAATGATGCTGTCCAGGATGCTGCGGTTCTTTCTTAAATCCTTTTCTCCGGCTTTGGGAACGCTGTCGAGCACGCTTTGAGTATTGGTAACGGCGTGAATGGTCGACATGGAAGCCGTCAGAATATTACTGGTCTCTTCATTGTCCAGAAGAGGCTTAATCATATGGGCAAGTCCGGTAGTTGTGCAGGAAGCGGCAGAAACAATCAGGTGCTTTTTGGGACTGAAAGCTGTGTTGTTGATTCCATAAATCAGGGTGACGGCATCATCCGGCATGGACAGAGCCTTGTTTTTTATTTTGAAAGGTGAAGAGTTAATGACGACTTTTGCTCCACCGTTCAAATGTCCGCGGATGGAACCGTTCTTGTTCTCCGAAGCAACGGTCGGATCTTTGAATTTTCCCGTACAGTCCACAACAACTTCAACGCCATGTTGCCTCCAGGCAATATCGGAGGGATTTCTCGCTTCACGAAGAACGGTAACAGGCACACCGTCTATCAGCATTTTCCCCTGCTTTTCATCGATAATCTGGATAAGCCGTTCCGCCTTAACTCCATAAAGGAACTTATGCATCAATCCGTAAGTCGTGTCTTTTTCAATAGCCTGAGCTATGGAATCAAGGCCCGTGCCTACTTCTCGTCCTTGATTGACGACAATTTCCCTGAAATACTTTCTGTTGACGTGATGCCATAAAGTTAATTTTCCGATTCTGCCCAGACTGTTGATGCCGAGAACCGGCTTCTTGTTTTCAAATACCTGAACATTTGCCATTATAAGAACCCTCCTTGATTAATGAGACTCGCTAACTGTAGGAAGCGTAAGTCGGAGCCTCAAATTTTGTAAGCACAGTGCAATAAAATTTGTAAGTCGAACTATCCAATTCCGATATCGGAATTGGAAACCAATGAAACTCGCCAAAATCGAGTGAAGCGAAGATTGAGGCGCAAGTTGAATTGTCCCTTTCCCCTGGCGGATAGGGATATCCCGCAAAGCGGAGGTCGTTATGCCCGCGACCCTGCTTTCACAGGAAGTGATAAACTGACTGATTTTCTTAGTGATTAATAAAAAAAAATGCAGGGACTCCCTCTGCATTTTAGGCAAAACACCTCTATTCATAAACGGTTTGGTGGTGACCGGGACCATAAATTATCTCCCTTAAAAGGTCAGGATTTTTTTACAGGAAAGAAGGGGAAAAGTCAAGTACAGAGAAAAAATTTTTCTAATATTTCTGCTTTTTAAAATGGACGGCTCATCACTTCCAAACGATATTGGGCTTTTTCGTGTCCTTTTTCAGCCGCTTTCCGATACCACCGTTCTGCTTCAGCACGATCCTGCTGAACAATTATGCCTTCTTCATATATACCACCTAAATTGAACTGCGCTTCTACATTCCCTTGCAGGGCTGCCTTTTGATACCACTTTATAGCTTCAGCAAAATCCTGAGAAACGCCTTCTCCGAAAAAGTACTTCAATCCGAGATTATATTGGGCAACAGAATTTCCCTGCTCAGCCGCTTTACGATACCATTTTACGGCTTTAGCATCGTTTTGTGGAACACCAGAACCTTCCTGGTACATATCTCCAAGGTTTAGCTGAGCATCTACGAAGCCCTGTTTAGCAGCTTTTAAAAACCACTTAGCCGCCTCGGCATCGTCTTGCGTAATACCATCGCCATTTCTGTACATTATGCCCAGTCTGTTCTGGGCCTCTGCGTTTCCCTCCTCAGCGGCTTCACGATACCATTTTGTTGCATTAGCATCGTCTTGTGAAACGTCTTTACTTGTTTCAGGCGTTTCTTCTTTTATAGCCGGTTCTTCTATGCATTCTTCTTCAATTGTTTCTTCCGTTTTATCTGCAATAACATCTTTGCTTTCTTCCTGGATTTCATCCTGTATGGCTGGTTCTTCTATGTATTTTTCTTCAAGCGTTTCATCCGTTTTACCTGAACTAACATCTTTGCTTTCTTCTTGAATTTCATCCTGTATAATTGCTACTGCTTCAATATCCTCCTTGTCATAATACTTTGTTACTTCTTGAGAGTCCGGATATACTCCCTCCAGCTTATTCTGTGCATCTACATGTCCCTGCTGAGCCGCCTTATAATACCATTTTGCAGCTTCTTCATCGTCCTGAGTGACACCCAAACCTTCTTGATACATTACGCCCAAATTATACTGGGCATCTGCAAATCCCTGTTCGGCAGCCTTTTGATACCATTTAGCGGCTTTTTCGTTATCCTGCGCGACTCCCTCACCTTTCTGGTACATGACTCCCAAATTATATTGGGCATCTACGATTCCTTGTTCGGCAGCTTTGAGATACTGTTTTGCCACAATCTTTTTCGAATCTTCTTGCGTTACCCTTTCATCTTTGCCTTCTGCGCGAACCTTGCCACGTTTCTTTTGAGCATCCGCGCGTGCCTGTTCAGCTTCTTGCTGACGTCTTTTTTCAGCTTCAGCTTTTTCCCGCTCAGCTTTTTCCCGTTCTGCTTTGGCTCGTTGAGCGTCTTCGATTTTTTTTTGTAATATTTCCAGTTTTGCGCGGGCTTCGTCGTACCCCTGATCAGCGGCTTTTTTGTACCATTTCATGGCTTCCGTATAACTTTTTTTAACACCCAAACCGTCCTGATACATCTCGCCAAGATTATACTGTGCATTTGCAATACCCTGCTCGGCAGATTCTAAAAACCATTTTGCGGATTCGACAGGGTCCAGAGGAACTCCTTCACCCTTATTATACATGACCGCCAAATTGAACTGGGCTTGTGCGTTGCCTTGCTCAGCCGCTTTCAGGTACCATTTCGCGGCCTTCTCATCGCTTTGCGCAACGCCCTTACCTTCCTGATACATCCACGCAAGATTGATCTGCGCTTTTGCATGGTCTTGCCGGGCAGATTTTAAAAACCATGCTGCAGCCTCAGCGTCATCCTGTGGCACAAGATCACCTTTTCTGTAAATCAATCCCAGATTATATTGGGCGGCGGCGTTTCCCTGTTCCGCTGCTTTAAGAATATCTTTAAATGATGCCATTTTTTTGTCTGCGTCTTATGAATGTCTTAAGATGATAATAAGCAATGAGCAACGATAACTCCTAACTCTCCAAGAAAAATCTTATCCAAACATGTTTGGATTTCAACTTCCCGAGGCTGTTTTATAAATATTTATTTATGCTCTGAAAAGCAATCTTTTTGTTTACACTTGAAAGCTGCTTAAACCATTGAAATCTAATGTGGCAAAATAATCCTTCACTGTTTCAGCACGGCGGATTTGCACGACCTCGCCGCTTTCTCTCAACAGAAGTTCTGCCGAGCGAAGTTTCCCATTATAGTTAAAGCCCATGGCAAAGCCGTGCGCGCCCGCGTCATGGATGACGATAATATCGCCCTGTTCCAGTTTGGGCAGTTTGCGGTCAATAGCAAATTTGTCGTTGTTTTCGCAAAGCGATCCGGTGACGTCATAAAGAATATTATGCGGCTTACGCTCCTTGCCCAGAACCGTGATGTGATGATAGGCGCCGTAAAGAGCCGGGCGCATCAGATTGGCCATACAGGCATCCAGGCCGGCAAATTTTTTATAGGTATTTTTGATGTGCAACACACGGGAAACCAGATAACCGTATGGCCCGGTGATGTAACGGCCGCATTCCGTAAAAAGTTTCAACGGAGCAAGGCCGTTGGCGACAATGATTTCGTCATATTTTTTCTTTATCGCCTGGTTCATCAGTTTCAGGTTAATTCTTCTCTGTTCCGGCCGGTAAGGAATACCCACCCCACCGCCGATGTTAACAAATTCAAATTTTATTTTCAGCTTCTGTGATATTTCAGCTAACAATTTGAAAAGTATTTCCGCTGTTTCCACGAAATAATAGGGATCGAGTTCATTGGAGGCGACCATGGTATGGATCCCGAATCGTTTGACACCTTTTTCCTTACAGATTTTATAACCTTCAAAAAGCTGTTCCCGTGTAAATCCGTATTTAGCGTCTTCGGGGTGGCCGATAATATGGTTGCCTTTTTTCAGCTTTCCCGGATTGTAGCGGAAACAGATCATGGAAGGCAGACCTGCGTATTTTTCCAGATAGGCAATATGGCTGATGTCATCCAGATTGATGATGGCCTTTAATCTTTTGGCCAGTAAAAAATCTTCCACAGGTGTGTCGTTGGAAGAAAACATGATTTCTTCACCGGTGATACCGGTTTTTTGCGCCATGATCAGTTCGGCCAGAGAACTGCAATCGGCGCCAAATCCTTCCTTGTGCAGGATTCTCATCAAATAAGGGTTGGGAGCAGCCTTGACCGCATAAAATTCTTTAAATCCTTCATTCCAGCTAAAGGCACTTTTAAAAGCACGGGCATTTTCACGAATCGCCTTTTCGTCATAGATGTGAAAAGGTGTCGGATATTTTTTTATAATTTTTCCCATTTGCGTTTTTGTAAACGGCAACGGTTTTCCCGGCATGTACCTGTCTCCTTCAATAATGTTTTCACAGTAATATAGTAATGACTTACGGCAAATAATAAAATTTATCAATATTATTTTCCGTTACAATCGCATGCCTTATTTTATTAATGGACGAAAGGATAAATAAAAAAATATGTTGCAGCAGAAATGAAAGCAGAAATGGGTATGGTAAGAATCCATGCCCAGATAATGTTTCCAGCGACGCCCCAGCGTACGGCAGAAAGTCTTTTGCTGGCGCCAACACCAACAATCGCACCGGTAATCGTATGGGTTGTGCTCACGGGTATGCCAAACACAGACGCACCGATAATCGAACAGGCCGCGGCTGTCTCGGCGCTAAAACCGCCCATCGGTTGGAGTTTGGTGATTTTTGTGCCCATGGTTTTTACGATTCGCCAGCCGCCGAACATGGTTCCCAGAGAGATCATTGTATAGCTGGCAATAATGACCCACCAGGGAATGTGAAAACTATCACCCAGCAATCCTTTGCTGAAAAGAACCATGGTGATAATGCCCATGGTTTTTTGCGCATCGTTCATGCCATGTCCCAATGAATATACCGCTGCGGAGAAGAGCTGGAGCTTGCGAAAAAGTTTATCCGATTTGGCAATATTGGAACGGTGGCTCAGATTCATGGCCAACACCATAAAAATAAAACCCAATGCCATACCAATGGCAGGAGAAACAAAAATAAACAAAGTTGTTTTGATAATACCGGGCCATAGCAGCGTGCCTGTTCCGGCCTTAGACACCCCCGCGCCTATCAAACCGCCAATCAGGGCATGAGAGGAACTGCTGGGCAGACCATAATACCACGTGGCAATATTCCAGACAATTGCACCACTGAGAGCGGACATAATGACCAGATTATCAACAATGTCTATATGAATGATTCCCTTGCCGACGGTATGAGCGACAGATGTACCAATTAAAAAAACGGCGGAAAAATTAAAAAAAGCCGCCCACAGAACTGCTTGTTGTGGTTTAAGAACTCGAGTAGAAACAATTGTGGATATGGAATTGGCGGAATCGTGAAATCCGTTAAGAAAATCAAACGCCAGCGCGGTAATCACCAGAAAAATGACAAAAGTCATTGATTCAAGCATGTTTCAGGACAATTCCTTCCACGATGTTGGATACGTCTTCACAAACATCAATTGCTTCTTCAATCCGTTCAAAAATTTCTTTCCACTTAATCAATTCGATGGCATCCTGCTCTTTGATGAAAAGGTCGGTAATGATGGTCCGTAAAACTACATCGCCGGCATTTTCCAGCGTGTTAATTTCCACGCAGCCGTCCAGAATCATCTTGGAATTTTTCATATCCCGCAGACCATTAATGATTTCTTTGATCTTTTTAACGGCGTCATTGAGAATTTTTGCCTGCTTGATGATCTCGTCATCCGGTTTTTTGACTTTATACATATGTATACGAATTGCAGTTGCCTCAATGACATCCATGATGCTGTCCATTTTGTTGACCAGCGCATAGATATCCTCGCGATCAATCGGCGTCAAAAAGGTTTTATGCATTTTTTCGTAAGTGTTATGCGTGATGACATCCGCTTCGTGCTCAAGTTCTTTGAGCTTGGCAACTTTGGGTTCAGAATAGTCGCGGGTTTTGGTCATTTCCAGAAAAAACTGACTTCCTTCCAGAATTTTGGTAGCCAGTTCTTCAAAAAGTTCGAAAAAATTTTCTTCCTTAGGGAACAGACGCATGAGAAGGACCTCCTTGCGTTCCTTAATAATTAATGTTGTTAAAAAGTATTTAAAATGCTGGCAGTGCTCTAGCGAATTATCGGGAAAAATGCAAGGATTAAAACAATAAAAAATGTGAAAAAGAAGATTAATACCTGTTATTTAAGGACTTTAGCAAAGATAATTTTACTGTCGCCTTCATGATAGAAATTCTTCAAGAAAGCTTCCTGATGAAAACCACAAGCTTCATAAAATGCCTGCGTGGGTTTATACTGTTCCCGTGAAGATGTTTCCGCGTATATTTGTTTCCCGCCACTCAGTGTAATCAGTTTCTCGGTTTCGGCCATCAGCTGCTTTCCCAAACCCTGTCCGCGCAAGTCATCAGAGACGACAATCCAGTATAGGTCATAGCTGCAAGCCGTCGCGGGAATCAGTCCGTAACAAGTGTATCCGAGAACGCGTTCGTCATCTTCGGCAAATAAAAACCGGTAAGAGCTGGCCTCTTTCTGATCTATTTTTTCTTCAGCCAGTTGTATGGCTATCTCTATTTC
>CAYZRT010000054.1:0-18212 GCA_964480875.1 uncultured Smithella sp.
TGAAAAAAGAAGTGGAAGCAATTTTTTCAGCATTGGGACTTTCCACAACTGCGGCGTTGAATCTTTTTTTTCATCAGGTGAAGATGAGACGAGGTCTCCCTTTCTCCGTAGAAATTCCCAATGAAGAAACTCTGAAAACATTCAGAGACAGCGATGCAGGCAAAGGACTTGTGGAAAGTAAATCTGCCAAAGACATGTTCCGTAAATTGGGAATCTAATGCTAAATCCGGTATATACAACCCGTTTCGAAAAAGATTTAAAAAGAATGAAAAAACGCGGTTGTGATGTATCCAAAATTAAAGCAGTCATTATTTCATTGATAGATGAAAGACCGCTGGATGCACGAATGAAAGATCATCTGCTTCGAGGTAATTTCAAAGACCGTCGTGAATGCCACTTGGAACCGGATTGGCTTTTAATTTACCGGCTTGACGGAAACAGGATAATTTTTGAACGCACCGGAACCCATTCTGATTTGTTCCAATAGTTAATAATTAAGTATGCTGTCCCATTTCAGTAAAATAAAATTACCATAACTAATATTTCAAAGCCTCTTAATTTTTAGGTTGCTATATTGTTTCTTATCCATTCCAGATGTTTCGGCAAAAGATCAGATAGACTGTATTTCTCCTGAATTGTTTTCCGGGCGTTGATTTTCAACAGCTCCATGCGATCAGGATTATCAAGAGCGCATTCGATTTTTCCAACGATATCTTTGGGAGAAAAGAAGTCAACAAGAATACCGTTGACGCCGTCTTCAATAACTTCCGTAACCGGTGGAGTATCGGAAGCGATGACAAGGCAACCGCTGGACATGGCTTCGAGCATCGACCAGGAGAGGACGAAAGGTCTTGTTAAATAAACATGAACGGATGATGCTCTTAGCACCTGAAGATATTGTGGATAAGGAAGTCGGCCGGTAAAGTGCAGACGGGATAAGTCGAAATTAAATTTATTGAGCATTAACTTCTTATACGTTTTTCCCGCAGGAAGTTGGCGACCGTAAGCGACCCTGTCCTCGCCCACGATAACGATATGACATTTTTTCCGTCTTTTTTGCAGCAATGAAACGGTTTCCATGAACTGGGGAAATCCCCGATAAGGTTCCATGCCGCGGCTGACGTAAGTTACAATTTCTTCTGCTTCGGACAAGTCCGCGCCGATAAAAGGCAATATTAATTTTTCTTTTTTCAGGGGACTGAAATATTGAGTATCGATACCATCGTGCAGTATTTTCAATTTATGATGATATTCTTTCGGGAATTGACTCAATTGCCAGAATGTCGGACATAAGCCGCCGTCGCAGCTGTATAAATCCGTAAGAATCGGCGTGTTTTTAATGCGAATGCGCAGTCTGTCATCACTCGATACAGGTTCATCAGGATCAAAACCGACGTCCGAACCATCGGCGTTATAGAACCATTCAAAATAGCATAGCAGCTTCGCTTGTGGAAAAATATCCTTGATAAACATGGTTGGTCCCCAACCGGAGTGGCCATAAACGACATCGGGGTAGAACCCGTCTTTTTTTAATTTATCCAACGCGCGATAAACAGCCTGCCCCTGCAAAACGGCATTTTCCATAGGCTTAACATAATGATGAGTTTCTTTGTGCGGCTTGCGTGAAGGCGTGTAGATAAATTTGTAAACTTCCGGAATCTGTCCCTCTTTCCGGGTCGTACCGAATACAACACGATTATTACCATCCTGCGCCAGATTTACCGCCAGATGGCGAAACTGTGCCGGAAAATTAGAATGCAAAAACAATATTTTCATGATTTATCGGTCAGCCGAGAAAATATATTCCTTCTACTGTACAGATTTTTCTTCGTTTTTGCCGGCCTTATCTTTCTTTGGCGGCGCAATATCTATCACTCCGTTGATAGCTTCATAACGGCGGATAAGATTACCCATTGCCAAAGTCATTCGCTTGGCCGTTTTTAATGAAACCGCTATTTTTGATTCTATGCGTACCAAAGAAGGATCAATGGAGGGATTACCGAACATTAGTATCACTTCTTCCGCTCCCTGACCTACGTTGAAAATGCCGGAATATTGGGTTTTGACTCCTTCCTCTGTAAAGCGAAGTTTTCTTTGCTGCGGAGTCACCTGATCCATGTTGTCATCAATTTTATCGCTCTTGGCCATGACTAAATCCTCCCTTTTTTCATTTTTTTTATGTTATTTGTACTGTTTAAACTCGGATAATAATAAATTAAGACCTTTGAATAATTATCAATTTGTCATTTCGACCGTAGGCTATAGTCCAGCTTTGCTGGGGAGAAATCTTGTAACGTAATAATATAAAAAAGATTTCTCGTCGCTTTGCTTCTCGAAATGACACGAGGAGCCGTCGCTCAAAGGTCTAAAATTATCTTCATATGAAAACTTACCTTACTTTAAGACCTTCATCCAGATAACGAATGATCGGGAAAAGGAAAAATTCAATGACCCTGCGCCTGCCGACGTTCACCTCCGCTGTCACGGACATACCGGGCTTCACTTTATACACATCGCCGTTCTTTGTTTTCAGAATTTCCGCCAGCATCTTGACACGCACGGGATATCCGCCGGATTCATTTTCTATTTCCCTGCTTTTTTCCTTATTATCATTTTCTTCCATGCTGTAGGGATTGATAACGTCAATCTTGCCTTCGATGGTGCCGTATTTCTGGAAATCGAACGTATCGATTTTCACAACGCAAGCCTGGCCTTTTTTTACATATCCGATGTCTTTATTCATAATGATGGCGTTCACTTCCAGCGGTGTGCCTTCCGGAACGATGCCCACGACAGGCTGTGCGGTTGTGACGACGCCGCCGATGGTTTTCACCGGCAACAGGTGAATAAAGCCCGAAACAGGCGCGACGATGAATCGTTTTTCCTGTTTAAATTTCAGGCTGCTGACCTCCGCCTCCAGGGAATTACGTTCGTGCAGATTACTGGAGTAATCGGAAAGTAATTTCTCCCGGAAATTGCTTTTAAAAGTCTGTATCTCGTCACTGATTCTGGATAGCTTTGTTTCAAGCTGCTTTACCTGGCCTTCCTTGGCATCGCGTTCGCGTTCCAGATTCATTCTTTCCTTTACTTTTTCGCGATAGCGATTATCAGCCAGTGTGCCGATTTCCACCAGGGCTTTCTGTCTTTTTTCATCTTCCAGCGTGATGGATAAAACTTGATTTATTGTTTCAATTTCCTTTTTGAGGGATTCCAGCGCGCCTTGGTTTTCCAAAACTTCCTTTTCTTTTTCTTTCAGGGTTGAATTATAAACATCTCTTTGAGCCTCATAATGTGTCATCTGTGTTTTAACAATATCCGATGCGCGATCTTTTCTTCCTGGTGAAAAATCTTTTTCGTTAAGTACGGCATTGATTCTGTCCATGGATAACCGTGAGTAATTGAGATTTCGTTCCTTGCCTTCCAGATCAGCCGTGTCCACGGAAGGATCTATTTCCAGCAAGATATCTCCTTCCTTAACGTAATCTCCTTCCTTGACATGAATTTTGGTGATGACACCCGTTTCCAGGGGCTGAATGACCTTGACATCGCCTGTAGGAATAATTTTGCCGCGCGCGGAGACGACAACATCGATTTTGACGAGAAACAAAGCCAGCAGAACAACGATCATCAACGAAATGATGGTCCACAGAAAATATGTCCCCAGCGGATTGGCCGGACGCTCTTCGATTTCCGCAAGAATTGGTTTAAAATCATGATGGTCAGAATTACTCATCTCAGTCTGTTCTCCTCCTGTTGTTTATAGAGGTAAGCATAAAGGCCGTCTTTCTGCATCAGAGACTCATGATGGCCGGTTTCCACAATTTTGCCGCGGTCGATGACAATCACCATGTCGCAGTCGCGCATGACCGAAAGCCGGTGCGCGATAAAGATTACCGTTCTGCCTTTCCTGATCAGGTTCAGGTTCTGATGAATGACTTTCTCCGATTCATAATCCAGCGAGCTGGTTGCCTCGTCAAAAATCAGGATGTTGGGATTCATAATCAACGCCCGGGCGATGGCGATACGCTGCTTCTGGCCGCCGGACAATGAAGAACCCCTTTCTTCGACATAGGTGTCGTAGCCCATCGGCATTTCGGAGATAAAATCATGAGCGCCCGCGATGCGCGCCACCTGGATGATTCTTTCCATGCCGGCATTTGGCGCCGCCACGGAAATATTTTCTTTAATCGTGCCGCTGAAAAGAAAACATTCCTGCAAGACGATACCGGTGCGATAGCGGAGAAACAGCGGATCTAGGTGGCGGATGTCCACGCCGTCAACCATCACAGTCCCTTCGACCGGCAAATACAGACGCTGAATCAATTTGGCAATCGTACTTTTGCCGGAACCGCTTCGCCCCACAATGCCCACCATCATGCCCGCTTTGATATTAAAACTGACGCCGTCAAGAACCAGCGGCCCGTCCGGCGCGTAGCGGAATTTAACATCGCTGGCAACAATGTCGCCTTTGAGTTCCTTGACCGTGACCCCTCCGCCCACGACTTCCGGCGTCGTGTTGATAATGTCGCCGATTCTGTCCAGCGAAAGCCTGGCCTGCTGAAAATCCTGCCACATGCGCACCAGACGAAGAATCGGTCCGCTCAGTTGCGAGGCGAACATGTTAAAAGCGATCAGTTGCCCCACGCTCATGCTTTTGTCAAAGACAAGGCTGACGCCGAAATAAATAACCGCCAGCGACATCCCTTTTTGTAATGTCTGAGAAGACGTTACCGCCACATTGCCCAGGTTGGAAAGTCTGAACGCGGACATGATATATTCGCCGAGGCTTTTTTCCCAGTCCTTGATCATCTTGCCTTCGATCGCCAGCGATTTTACGGTCTGAATTCCGGTAATAGATTCCACAAGAAAGGATTGGTTATGCGCGCCCTTTTGGAATTTTTCATCTAATCGCTGCTTGATCATCGGTGTGGCTATAAAAGAAATCAACGCGATAAGAAAGACAATACCCATCACAATGAGCGTCAGATAACCGCTGTAAACCCACATGATAACGATAAACACCACCGAAAACACGGTATCAAGCAAAACGGAAAGAGAGATGTTCGTCATGAACTGTCTTAAGTTTTCCAGCTCGCGCACCCGGGCGATAATATTGCCCACTTTCCGGGTCTCGAAATAACGGAAGGGCAGGGAAAGCAAGTGCCGGTAAACCTTGGCCCCCAGACCGGCGTCAACCTTGTTGGCGGTATGATACAGCAGGTAATTGCGCATCAGGTTCATGACGGTGTCGAAAACCAGGACGATTAGAAACGCGCCCGAGACAACCTGAAGCGTTGTCAGCGCGTGGTGGGCAAGAACTTTGTCAATGATCACCTGAATAAATAATGGCGTAACCAGCCCGAATAACTGGATGAAAAATGAAGCGGTAATAACCGCGGTAAAGACCGGTCGGTGTTTATAGAATTCCTTAAAAAGCCATTTCATATTCAGGAAAAATTCTGTTTTCGTAAAACGCGGATAAACGGCGATGGCCTCCCCACCCCAGAATTTGAGAAATTCCTCCGTGCTCATCTCTTTGGGCTTTTTCTCGTTGCAGTCAAAAATGAAAATTTTATTTTCTTTTTTGCCGATAAGAATATGAAATTCGTTATTCGGCGAAATAATAATCAGCGGACAGGGATATTTTAGAAGTTCATCGATGGATTTGAGTTTTTTCAGGCGCGAACGGATGCCGTGATCCTTCAGAATGCGCAATACCTCTTCACGACTCAGTTCCGCTTCGATAAAATAGCGCCGTTTGACGGCCTGCATGTCGATGCTTACTGTGTGGATCTTTGAGATAACCTCAATACTGACAAGTCCCGTTTCCGCCATATTCACCCGCAAATTCGTTAAAATTAAATTCCAGTGACAATTGTTTTTCATAAACCGCCAGCGCCAGCTCGATCATTTTCATATCCCGCTCCGCCAGCAGAGTATCTTTTTCCAGCTCCATAATATCGAGACTGCTTACTTCTCCGAGATCTTGCGACTTCTTATTGATCTCCATTATTTTTTTATATTGTTCATTAATTTTTTGATAATGATCGTACGATTTGGAAAGTTCGGCATGACCGACTTGCAATGTTTTTATCTCTTTATTTTTTTCGTTGAAGACAAGACGCGCGTTTTCTTCCGCTTTTTTCAGCTCATGAAACGATTTTTCCCGTTCCCATCTGCGAACCCCGCCGTCGAATAGCGGGAGACTGACGTAAACGCCAACGCTGTAGTCCGTGGGCCGGATATAGCCCAGCGAATCATCCATGTTATGGGGGCTGCTGTTGTATAAATCGTAACGGCCGTAGATGGAAATATCCGGCAGAAAATTATTGCCCACCGATTTATCCTTGAATTTGAAAGCTTGCGTTTCGTTTTCCCGCGCTTTATATTCCGGGGTCTGTGCGATGAAAGCGGCTGTTTCATCGGGAATGGACCATGTGCTGTTGAGCGGCAACGGGATGATTTCAGTATCAACGGGATAAGATTTGCCGGTAAAATTGCCCAGTTTCTCGAAACTTTCCCGGAGATCTTTGTTGATGCCGGTCATTTCTTTTTCCATGTTCAAAACGTCGGTTTGTGCTTTAAGAACATCCTCATGAGAAAATTGTCCGTTACTGAAAGCTTCTTTTTTCATTCTGAAGATTTCATTGAGTCGTGAGAGAACCTCCCGGGCATATTTCAGTTTTATTTCCCCCTCTGCCAAAGAGCGGAAAATATCCGTCACGTCCCGCATCATCTTTTTGATTTCCGTTTCACAGTCGTGAAGGCTGGTGTCTCTTAATTTTTCGAAGTACCACGCTTCAAATATTTTCTTGTACCAATTGGAAACATAATATTGTCCGGATACGGACACCGATGATTTCCAGGCGCTTTGACTGCCGCCGATGACCTCATTGCCTATCATATTGACATCCGTATTATTGTGATCATCGATATTTTCATATCGTTCCGCGCGGCTGCCCAGTCTGATTTCCGGAAAAAGACCGGCAAAATTGCTTCTGTACTGGGCATTGGAAATATAAACATCCTCATGCTTTACGCGCAAAGATGCGGAATAACCGATGCTGTCCGTGATCACATCCCGGTAGTCCAGGAACTCAGCCCGGCAGGGAAAGGCCGCAAAAACAATCAGGTAAACAAAATAAATAGGTGGAACAATGCTGCTAAACTTTGACAATCTATCACACTGCAACTCAAATTTTATTTTTGAAACTGTAAATGGAAAAACATTGTCTCGACTGCGACAATTCAGCTGCGTATATCAATTTGCAATCAAGGATGCAAACAAAATTTCACATTCGTAGTTGCTTACTGCAGAAGTTGTGCCTTCATTGTTTCTTTGTTTAGATTAGTAACTTCAAAAGCCCGGATCAAATCCGGCACAATAAAATTCCTTGCAATTACGCTCGTGAATGTATATTATTCACGCCATGAATGATTTTACATTTCCACGTCACGCCATAACAGCATTGAGCCGTCGATTGGCAGTCATGCCTGCTGTTGTAATTACCGGAGCGCGTCAAACCGGCAAGAGCACTCTGGTAAAAGTGCTTACAAAAGGTAAGAGGTCATATTTTTCGCTTGATGATCTGGATATCGTGGACCTTGCCCGAAATAATCCGGAAGCACTCGTAGGTGGAGACATCAACATAACTCTCGATGAAGTTCAGAGGGAACCGTCTTTATTGCTTGCCGTGAAACGTGCAATAGATAAAGTTCGGCAGCCGGGTAAATTTCTCCTGACAGGCTCGGCAAATCTTCTGTTGATGAGGAAAATATCAGAATCACTTGCCGGTCGTGCCAGTTACCTCGCATTATGGCCTATGACCCGGCGCGAGCAGATGGGGCTCGGCCGCTGTGGACTATGGGAGGATCTGATTGGTAAAAAAGAAAAGCAGTGGCCGGACATTATCGCAGGGGACAAAACCCAATTTGAAGACTGGAAGACACTGGCAAGGCGAGGAGGATTTCCCACGCCCGCCGTGCACATGACAAAAAACGAGGAACGAACAATATGGTTTGACGGATATGTGCGAACATATCTGGAAAGGGACCTGCAAGCGCTATCCACCATATCCGCATTGCCTGATTTTCGCCGTTTGATGAGAGCTGTCTGTCTTCGTTTGGGGCAGATTATGAATCAAACAGAAATATCGCGGGATCTGTCGCTTAAGCAGCCTACGGTGCATCGTTACATGAATTTACTGGAGACGTCTTACCTGTTGGTTCGTTTGCCTGCGTATTCGGTGAACCGCACCAAGCGTTTGCTTAAATCTCCAAAGCTATACTGGGGCGATGTCGGGCTGGCCCTGTATCTTTCGGGAATGTCTGAACCGGCCGGCGCTCATCTTGAAAATATTGTGCTTCTTGATCTCATGGCTTGGCAATCCGGCCGATTGCAAAAAACGGAAATTTTATACTGGCGGACGACGACGGGCGAAGAAGTTGATCTGATCATTGAGACGGAAAAGGATGTTCTGCCTATTGAGATAAAATCCACAAGCCATCCCAGAGTAAAAGATGCGGCAAATCTGATTGCTTTCCAAAAGGAATACAAGGAAAAATCGCGCGCCGGTCTGCTTCTGCATAACGGCAAAGAGACAACATGGTTAACACCGACAGTTCTTGCTGCACCCTGGTGGAAGGTTGTTTAGATTAAAGGAACATCTTCCTTCTTTCATGTCCAACAGCCATTCATTATGCTTTTTCTTTGTCATAAGAGACAATGATTATCAGCTATTGGAATAAATAGTAACTTAGAATTTTAAGAGCCCCATCCCCTCAGAAATATTTTTATCGTTATCTTACAAAAATAGGTTGCTCGCCCTAATATCAAGGAAGTAAATAATAATTCAAAATATTTCTGTTCAAAATATTTCTTGACAGACGAATAAAAAATGATTACAAGAAAACCGTTTCATAGCATCAAAATAGCATCAAAATAGCATCAAAATAGCATCAAAATAGCATCAAAAAGTTTCACAGAAGTACAGTTTTGAAGATCATGAGTATATGATTTTAAGTGTGTAAAATCATATCAGGAAGAAAAAGTGAGAGTTCCTGTTGGTCCAAAAAAATGCTCTGTTGGTTTAGATCATAACATGACGTTATGTTATAAACTCTTCTTGCGCAATTCATTGTCGAAATGCACCTCAACGAAAAAATCAGAATTATTGGCAAGAGAAAAGGGAGCCCTGAGAATGATGAAATTTATTAATTAAAAATTAATATTATATAAAAATAAAATAATAAAGGGGGACATAGTGATGGCTGAATACATTGGTGACGTTAATCCTAATGAACTTACAGGTGGAATTGAAGACGATTATATAAATGGAATGGAGGGAGACGACACTCTAAGGGGAGATGGGGGTAATGATACTATTTATGGTGATTTGGGGAATGACGTACTGAACGGCGGTGCTGAGAACGATAGCCTTTATGGAGGATCCGGTGATGATTGGATTGAAGGCAATGAGGGCAATGACGTGCTCAGCGGTAGTGCGGACAATGATGTACTTTTGGGGGGAGCTGGCAATGATACCCTTGATGGCGGCACAGGCAATGACATACTTTCGAACACGGGCAATGCCGGAGATGACAAATATATTTTCGGTCGTGGTTATGGACAGGATGTAATATATGATGATGATGGCACTTCGGGATTGGACACAATTTCATTTAATGCCGATGTAGCGCCTGCCGATGTCAGCGTGAGAACTACTGACCGTGGAGATTTGATATTATCCATCAATGGTACAGACGACACTTTGACAGTAGAAGGGTACTTCGCAAGAACATATTATCAGATAGAACAAATAATATTTTTCGACGGGACGATATGGGATGTTAGTGAAGTATATCGTCAGGAAATGTTATCGGCTACAGACGATGATGACTTTCTTTTTGGAGCTGATCAAGCTGATACTATTTCTGGTTTGGGGGGCAATGATACAATTTATGGGAGAGCCGGCAACGATACCCTTGATGGTGGCACTGGCAATGACATACTTTCGGGCGATGCCGGAGATGACACGTATATCTTCGGTCGTGGTTATGGACAGGATTACATCGGTGATACTGATGGCACTTCGGGATTGGACACAATTTCATTTAATGCCGATGTGGCGCCTGCCGATGTCAGCGTGAGAACTAATAGCGATAGAAATTTGATATTATCCATCAATGGTACAGACGACACTTTGACAGTAGCAGGGTACTTCTACGACCCAGGTTATCAGATAGAACAAATAAAATTTTACGACGGGACGATATGGGATGTTAGTGAAGTATATCGTCAGGAAATGTTATCGGCTACAGAAAATGATGATTTTATTTTGGGAACTGATCAATCTGATACTATTTCTGGTTTGGGGGGCAATGATTATATTGATGGCGTTGCGGGCAATGACGTGCTCAGCGGTGGTGCGGGTAGCGATGTGCTTTACGGTGGAGACGATAATGACTCGCTTGCCGGTAATGAAGGCGACGACACGCTTTACGGTGATGCCGGCAATGATACGCTTGATGGCGGCTTCGGTAATGACGCTCTACGTGAGGAATACTCCGGTGATGATACTTATATTTTCGGTCGTGGTTATGGTCAGGATATAATATATGATGATGGAGGTAACGATACCATCCTAGTGAATCCCGATACAACTTCTGGTGATGTTAATCTTACGGCAAATGCTAATGGTGATCTGATATTATCCATCAACGGCACCAGCGACACCCTGACGGTTGCCGGATTTTACTCCGATCCAGCCAATCAGATAGAGACGATAAAATTTGCCGACGAGACGATATGGGATCCTGCTGAAATTAATATGGCGCCGCTTGTCAAGAAGCCTTTTGGAGGTACCATGATAGTTAAGGAAGGAGTTGAATATACGCTCTCCATTGATTTAGATGCATTCATTGATTTTAATGTTGGTGATAGTTTGACTTATACGGCAACCCTTGCCGATGATTCACCTCTTCCCGCTTGGGTGACATTCGATCCGGCAACGCTAACCGTCACCGGCACACCACCTCATGATTCTATAGGAACTTGGCACGTTAAGGTGACGGCAACCGATACGTCCGGATTAAGCGTGTCTGAATATGTAGATGCTATTGTGGTTCCGGAATGGGCTATTTTTGGAACCGAAGATGATGACGCTCTTCCCGGGACCGAAAATAATGATATTATTGTCGGGCTGGGAGGTCATGATACCCTGGGCGGCAGCGAAACAATGTATGGAGGCACTGGAGCGGATACAATGTATGGCGGCGCCGATGCTGACACCTATATTGTCGATGATCCCGGAGACGTTATTAAAGAGTTTACAGGCGCAAGTGAAGGTGAAGGGAATGATACAGTCATTAGCATGATCAGTTACGCGCTTCCTGACAATGTGGAGATTATGTGGTTGCAAGGAACAGCCGATATTAACGGAACCGGTAACGATGGAACGAATATTATTATAGGCAATAGCGGCGACAATATCATTAGCGGCGGCGGTGGCGGTGATTGGCTGTGTGGCGGACTTGATCCAGAAAATGTTTCAGGGAATTATGGCGATGACACCATCATCGGCGGCATGGGGAATGATTCGGTTGCCGGTTTCGGATACAATGAAACATTTGTTTTCAGCAGAGGCGATGGACAGGACAGTATTCTCAACTGTAAGCCAGAAGGGGTGGATAAGATTCAGTTTACGGAAGGCATTTCCAGCACGGATCCTGTATTCGTCAGGCTGGACAAAGACCTTATTATATATATCGATGATAATACCGTTGAAAATGATGCCGGATTCTTTGAGCCG
This sequence comes from uncultured Smithella sp., assembly GCA_964480875.1. Lineage (GTDB taxonomy): Bacteria > Desulfobacterota > Syntrophia > Syntrophales > Smithellaceae > Smithella. The sequence continues at coordinate 11,811 of CAYZRT010000054.1, forward strand.
AGAACTTTCGGTTTGGGAGATGCATTGGCATTAGGTGTGGATGTTATTGTTCTATCGGATGGACAATACCTAACCAGAGAGGACATATTAAACATCGCCAACGCAATGAGTGCCATTAATGATGACCCCAATCTGGATGTATTGCAGAAAGTCGATGCGTTGAAAAATAGCCAGGAATACAATGACCTTCTGGCGGCCAGTTGGCATGATGGTGCGAGTGTATCTAAACTGAATCCAATTCCGGATGTCATCGTGAAAGAAGACATTGTCTCCAGTGTTTCCATTCCGGATGATACCTTTTTCAGTACGAGTAGTGATTTAACTTATAGCGCAGAACTTAGTAATGGTTCAGCTTTGCCTTCCTGGATAATTTTTGACCAGACAACGGGAACGTTCAGCGTGAATCCATCGAGTGAGTCTGTTGGCACGACGACATCCGTAATTCTAACGGCAACGAATACATTAGGAAACAGCATGTCTGATGAATTCAATATTATCGTCGTTCCGGCAGGAACGATTTTGGGAACGGAAGGTGATGATAATATTGTCGGGACTTCGGGGAATGAACTGATATATGGATTTGGCGGCAATGATACAATTGAAGGCGGTCTTGGTGATGATACCATCAGCGGCGGGACAGGAAATGATGAGATGAATGATAATGCCGGAGGCAACGATACGTATCTGTTCGGCGGCAGTGACGGCATAGATACAATCACGGATACAAGCGGCATTGATACTCTTAAACTTACGGATACAACCGTAACAGAACCAATAATTTTATCAGCTGATAACACTCTTATAATAGCCAGTTATATCGATGCTACCAATCCTGAGGAAAACAGTAATGGGGTGATTATCAATGACCAGTTCACTACAGGCGGAATAGAAGTGGTTGAGTTGGCTGATGGCCGTTATATAACCCTGGATGATATCAATAACATCATAAGTACGTTTAGCGAAATTTACGCCAATCCTGATGTGATGCAGCAATATGAAGCATTGCAGAACAATCAGGACTACAAAGACCTTCTGGCGGCAAGCTGGCATTCAAGCGCTCCCACGCCCACCGCAGGGGATGACGTTCTTTATGGAACCGATGGGAATGACACGATCAATGCACTGGGCGGGCATGATATTGTTTACGGTTTGTCCGGCGACGATTCTCTTGCCGGCGGCGCGGGTAATGATACGCTTTACGGCGCGAGCGGCAACGATACCCTAAACGGCGGCGCTGGTAACGACCAACTGCTGGCCGGTGATGGCAACGATACCCTAAATGGCGGCGCTGGAGCGGATGTCATGATTGGCGGTTCAGGTGACGACATTTACTATGTGGATAATACCGGGGATGTTATTACGGAGAATAGCAATGAAGGGACTGATACTATTCGCAGTTCCGTCAGCTATACAATCAGTGACAATGTTGAGAACATGACATTGACGGGAACAGACGCTATCAACGGTACCGGCAATGTTCTGGATAATCGCATTATCGGCAATACCGCTGCGAATACATTATCGGGCGAAGCGGGTAACGATTATCTGTCCGGCGGCGCGGGTGATGACCAGTTGCTGGGCGGCGATGGCGACGACACTCTGCTTGGCGGCACAGGTGTGGATGTCCTGACCGGTGGAGCGGGTAACGATTCTCTCAATGGCGGCGACGATGATGACCAGTTGCTGGGTGGCGATGGTAATGATACCCTGATTGGAGGCGCCGGTTCCGATGTCATGATCGCTTCAATAGGTAACGATTCACTCAACGGTGGCGATGGTGGTGACACGTTAATGGCCGGTGATGGCAACGATACCCTAAACGGCGGCGCTGGAGCGGATGTCATGATTGGCGGTTCAGGTGACGACATTTACTATGTGGATAATACCGGGGATGTTATTACGGAGAATAGCAATGAAGGGACTGATACTATTCGCAGTTCCGTCAGCTATACAATCAGTGACAATGTTGAGAACATGACATTGACGGGAACAGACGCTATCAACGGTACCGGCAATGTTCTGGATAATCGCATTATCGGCAATACCGCTGCGAATACATTATCGGGCGAAGCGGGTAACGATTATCTGTCCGGCGGCGCGGGTGATGACCAGTTGCTGGGCGGCGATGGCGACGACACTCTGCTTGGCGGCACAGGTGTGGATGTCCTGACCGGTGGAGCGGGTAACGATTCTCTCAATGGCGGCGACGATGATGACCAGTTGCTGGGTGGCGATGGTAATGATACCTTGCTGGGCAGTGCAGGTTCGGATATCCTAACCGGTGGAGTTGGTAACGATTTACTCAACGGTGGCGATGGCGACGACCTGTTACGGGGAGAAGATGGTGACGATACTCTGGTGGGCGGCGCTGGTTCAGATTTTATGACCGGTGGAGCGGGTAACGACACATATTATGTTGATAATGGCGGAGATTGGATTACGGAGAATGCCGGTACAGACATTGATATCATCCGCAGTTCCATTTCTTATACAATCAGTGACAATGTTGAGAACATGACATTGACGGGAACAGACGCAATCGATGGTACCGGCAATGTTTTGGATAATCGCATTATCGGCAACACAGCCGCGAACACGTTATCGGGCCAAGCGGGTAACGATTATCTGTCCGGCGGCGCAGGTGCAGATATTCTAAACGGTGGTGAGGGGAATGACACTCTGACCGGAGGCGATGGTAGCGATACATACCTTTTTGGCAATAACGATGGACGTGATAGAATAAATGAAACGGCCGGAATTACTGGTGATATAGATGCACTGAAACTCACAGAAGCCACAATCACCGAGCCGGTAATTGTCAAGGATGGCAATAATCTTTACGTCTTTATCGATGCGAATAATTATGTGAGAGTGGCCAGTGAATTTCAGGCGACGAACTACGGCATTGAAAGACTGGAAGTATCCGACGGGCACTACATCACCAGAGATGATATTCAGACAATTGTGGATACCATGAGCGCCATCAACGATTCCGGCATGGGTGTAATTCAGAAATACAACGCCATGATGGAAAGCGAACAGTATCAGAACATCCTGTCGGAAAGCTGGCAGTCGTAGAAATATTAGATCTTCATATCCTCACCCCGATGCATCGGGGTGAGGATATCCTAATGTATTGAGATCATTAAAAATAAAGATCCCCTCACCCCCCCCCAGCACGTGTGACCTTTAGGTTAGAGCTGGCTTATAGCCTATGGCCGTTGGCCGAAATGACATGAAAACGCATTACGACACAGTCTTGAACGCCGGGAACCGGGCAAGATAATAGATCTACCCAGATAACCTAAAGGTCACTATATGGACACCATGGCCCGACAGGCCCATTCGGGGATGACGGAGGTCTGGATTCCTCTGTTATTGACAGGGCTTTAAGCCGGAGTTTAATCCCGACATGGGGTCATGATACGTGGTGCACTTTGAACTGGAATTCACCCGTCATGTACGGCGTCATTGAATACTTTTACAAAAGGTACTCAACAAAATTCATCGAACAAGGGATTGACAGAAGAACATTTATTAATTAAAAAGTTTTTGCAAAGCATCACAGTATCACAAGTATCAAAAAAGTAATGAGACTCTTTGAAAACGAGTCCTGATGAATCGGGACGAAGTTTGAAAAGGTAATCGAATTATCCCCGAAGCGAATAACCTGAAGGTTACTATAGGCGGATGGGGACATCAAAAGCATCAAAATAGCTTCAAAAGTTTTCACAAATTAAGTTTTAATGACACCCGCTAAGAACGAGTGTAACGAAGTTCGAAACGCAGGTGGAATTATCCCCGAAGCGAAGCGGATGGGGATAAAAACTCGCTGGATCGTGGATCGTGAAGTAAAGTCTTTGATTCCAAATGGAGAAGATTTTCGCAGTGCGAAAATCCAAGGAGGAGGGCGGCATGAGAAAAAGGAATAACAACAAAATCAATAGATTCATTTTCAATATCTGCAGAGCTGATTTTCAGAAGTTAATCGGCAAAGTCATTTTATACAGTTTAACAACAATCATTATTATAAACCTTATGACATCCACAGGAGGTTGTTTTGCCATGCGAGAAAAAGAAGACACCATCAGTAACTTAAGTTTTTCCCATGACGGGAAGAAAGTTGTATTCGACCGCTGCCGTGAAGGGGATTGCGGGATACAGGTCTATAATCTGGAAACCGGGGAACTGGCCGCGTACCAATCCCCCCATAACGAACAATGGACCATGGGAAAATACTCTTATGACGGCAAAAGGATAACTTTTTCCGTGATCCCTATCAAGCCCAATGACGACCTTGATTTGGGCAATATGCAGATCGCCGTCATGGACGCCGACGGAAAGAACTTAAAAAAAGTCACCACCGGCCCCGGGGCCAAGCTCTATCCCACCTTCTCCCATAACGGGAAGAAAATACTCTATGCCTGTGCGGCATACATCAGGGCAGAGGGCAAAACCCCGGCTGCAAAGTATGACGCCTGGGAAGTCGATTTGGGAACCGGAAAGCAGACGCAATTAACCTTTTTCAAGTATTTTTACATGAGCAGTCTGACCTATTTCCCGGATGATGAACGGTTCATCTATTACGGTGACCGTCCGGAAGAATTTAAGGGCCTGGATTGGCATAATAATGTTGAATTGTTCAAAAAACTTATGAATGAATCGGAGGCGGAGGGTAAAAAAATTTATGGTGTTGTCGTGATGAAGGGGAAAGAGCTGATTAAAAATCCGTATATCTTTCCGGAGAAGACCTTTCCGCAAAAACCGCTGTTGAGCAAAGACGGCTCCGTACTGATTTATGAAAAATCCCTTTCGGCAGGCCAATTTTTTCTCTATTCACCGGATGGGAATCACCGGCTTATTTGTCAAGCTGGTTCGGTTGATTCTGCGACGATATCGCCAGATGGTGCGTATTTAGGTATAAATGTTCCCACAAATATTTTTATTTTAAATACTTCAGATGGTCAAATTTATCGCACTATATGTGTAAAAAAAGGAAAAGATTGGGATGAAAAAGCGAAGACAAACCCGAGTTGGAGATTACTATCAGAGCAGCCATTAAGAATAATGAATAAATAACGATTTTAAAACGATGCATCGTAAACATTGTTTTTTAAAAGGGGAATAAATATGTCGACATATGAATATCGTCCGAATGGTGAAAATACTTTACCCGTCTACAAAATCGGCACTATCGGCTGGGAGCTACCGACAGAAGGTTTGGCAGGCGTTTTTGCAGACATTTTTCGGGTCATTTACCCTGTTCTGCCCGTTTCGTCATTGTTCCTTGCTGCTACTTTTGCCATAGACCCAAGCTCCGCAGTGCCCACATACGGTCTATGGTCCGGCCCCGGCTGGTCGAGTGGCAGTAGAGGTTCATCCGTAAAATGGGAAACACTTCCCTGCTTCAGTGATAACATTGAAAACTCGGCTAATGATATCACAAAATGTTACAGCCTTGTTGATGCCATTTGCAAGACCCACGACTGGCGGTATTACGATGCGAAGCAAAAATTCAAAAATGATGAAGCAGGATATAAGGAGGCAATACTCAAGGCCGATCTTGGTTTATTAAAAGACATCAACAATGCATATAAGACGGGTATTTTTGCAGAAACTGAAGGGCCATGGGTGCATGATATTTATACAGGCATACTGAATAACAATAAGGAATTAGTACTGGATGTTTCAGAAAGTTTATATATGACAGGGTTGGTTCCACTCTTTATGACTAAAATAGCAACGGTTGATGTTGGCGGCTTGGTTGTCGCTGAAGCAAAAGGGGTGGTAAAAAGTATATTAGCGTATATCACCATTGATGAAAAAGTCTTACAAGATCCTGCGGACCCGTCAAAGAAAACTATATACAGTGTAAAAGGTGACTTAATAATAACGCAGAAGGAAAGCGCATTAAGCAGTGATGCTTGGATCGTTGATCTGAATTCAGAGGCAAAACCCGTCAACATCAATATCGCTTACGGAGTAGGCAGTACAAAAGCGGATGATATTTTTGTTATTGAAGATGGCGTTATCCGTATCAACAGTGGCATAGGCCATAATGAAATTACAATTGCCGGAGCGACAAACGACACCATCGCAAACTATACCTTCGAGATCAACGATGGCGGCGGCAATGATACGTATTATCTGGACAGTAACTTCGACTATAAGCTGATCGACAGCGAAGCAAATGCAATTTTCATTGAAGACGATGACGGCAAATGGATGCAAATCGGTGCACTTTATAAAAACGCAGAGGATACCTTCTGGGAATCAGAGGATGGAAGTATCACACTGACGGATAATACGATCACTTTGGCAAATGACAGCACAATTGACTTGGGCGATGCTTTTGAAGACGGTGATTTCGGCATCAATCTGATACCTATTCCTGTCACACCC
>CAYZRT010000055.1:0-18067 GCA_964480875.1 uncultured Smithella sp.
TGCCTTCGGCCTTGGCCTTGTTTATTTTTTTTCTCAGTTCCATGAACAGGTAAGGTGGTATCTTTTTAAGTTTTTCAGCGGTTTTCAAAATCGATATCCTCCAGAATTAATAAAACATTAATTATTGATGGTTTCGTAAAAAATCAAAATTTGTAAAACTGGATTCCCGTTTTCACGGGAATGACAGACTTTTTACAAAGTCATCACTGGTAAGCTTCTTCAAAAAGATATCCATGATAGACCATTTTTACCCTGCCTTCAAGGTAAATTTCCCGCCACAGACCGTTTTGGTTGTCGAAATAAACACGTAACGTTTCACCGCTTTTTGCCAGGACGTCCACGGGGGATTCCACCAGCCCTCGTTGCGCTGCGGTGATCGTTGCCGCCACCATGCCGGTACCGCAGGCCAGCGTTTCATCTTCGACGCCGCGTTCATAGGTGCGTACGGCGATGTTATGCCGGTCAACAACCAGAACAAAGTCAGCATTGGTTCCCCGAGGGGAAAAGTGTTTATGGAAGCGGATTTTGCGCCCCTGATTAAAAACATCGCAGTTATCCAGATCATCCACGAAGACAACCGCGTGTGGAACCCCCGTATCGATGCTGTCCAGAATAAATTTCTGCCCGTCCGTTTCAATTTCGATGTTTGACTCAACCGGCGGGGGATCGGTGAGTTTCGCTTTTACAATATTATCGTTTACTTCCGCACTGATGATTCCGGCGATGGTTTCCCAGGACATTTTCTGTCCGGCGATACCTTTCATGAAAGCGAAACGCGCCACACAGCGGGAGGCATTGCCGCACATTTCCGCCATGGAGCCGTCGGAATTGAAAAACCGCCATTTAAAATCCGCGATGTCGGAAGGCTCAATCACGACCAATCCGTCGGCACCCACGGAAATTTTTCGCTGACAAACCTTACGGGTGAATTCGGATAAATCACCGACATCCAGTGATAAATCCATATTGTCAATGATGATGAAATCATTGCCGCTGCCGCTCATTTTGTAGAATTCGATCATATTTTATTCCGTTTCCAGTAGCGAGGCTCATTATCCCACGTCGCTGCGCTCCTGGGATAGTTCGTCCAGAAAACTTCAGTGCGCTTCGCTTCTGAAGCTTGGGACTCACTACACCTCGATGACGATGTCGTCCATTCGTTTGAGGGAGCGGGTTACTCGCAGTACTTCTTCCGTCGTTGTGATTCCGGAAAGAACCTTATCAATGCCGTCTTTCTGCAGGGTAATCATGCCCTGTTTGAGCGCCAGTTCGTTAATCTGATTGGCATCCGATGTTTTCAGCACCAGTTTTTTGACCTCATCATCAACCGTCAGTATCTCAAAAATGGCAGTTCGTCCTCTGAAACCCGTCTGCATACACAAATTGCATCCTTTTTTGCGGTAAAAGGTATTGTTCTTTAATGCGGATTTATCCAGGCCGAGATTAGCCAGAGATTCCTCATCCGGCACATAAATTTCCTTGCAGTGCGGGCACAATACGCGCACGAGACGCTGGGCGATGATCGCGACAATGGATGATGTAACGAGAAACGGCTCAATACCCATGTCAATCAGTCTTGTTACGGCGCTGGCGGCGTCATTGGTATGCAGTGTAGAGAAGACCAGATGTCCGGTCAGAGATGATTGTATGGCGATTTCCGCTGTTTCCCTGTCGCGGATTTCACCGATGAGGATCACATCGGGATCCTGTCGCACAATGGAACGTAGTCCCGCGGCAAACGTCAGATCGATTTTGGGATTAACCTGAATCTGTCCAACGCCATCCATCTGATACTCGATGGGGTCTTCAATGGTAATAATGTTTATTTCCGGATGATTGATGGTGGAAAGCGCCGCGTAGAGCGTGGTTGTTTTGCCGCTTCCGGTGGGTCCTGTAACCAATATGATGCCGTAAGGTGACTTGATTAATGAATTGAGCAGTTTGATGCGTTCGTCGTGCATACCTAAATCAGAAAGCATCAGGATGCTGGACGTTTTATCCAGCAGTCGCAAAACGACTCTTTCTCCGAAGGCTGTAGGTATGACCGACACGCGGATGTCAACAAGACGGTCGGCAATTTTTATTTCAATGCGCCCGTCCTGAGGGAGACGTTTTTCCGCGATATTGAGTTTGGCCATGATTTTGACGCGTGAAATCAAAGGAGATTGAATTCGCCTCGGCATGCTGAGGATATCGTACAAAACACCGTCAATGCGATAGCGGATTTTCAAATTTCCGGAATAGGGTTCAATGTGAATATCGCTGGCCCGGTCTTTAATCGCGCCGGAGAGAATAAGGTTAACAAGCTTGATGATCGGCGCGTCGCTGGCTTCATCGAGTAAATCCGCTGTTTCATCAATTTTCGAGATAAGATCATCGGTGGAGGATTCGTTCATTTCTTCAAAGTAATCTTTGGCCGAGGAGCGGCTCATGTCATACGCCATGTTTATCGCCGCCATAATCGTATCTTGCAACGCAAGAACAACGGACAGATGCGGATTTTTCAGGATTTGCCTTAAATCATCAACCGGTTGAAAATTGGAAGGATCATTGATCGCAATAACCGGATTTTCAGGAGTAATGAGCGGAACGATCTTATGTTTTTTCAGGTACTGAATGGATACGTTTTGGGTGAAATCGATATTGATGCTTTCCATCGGCAGTTTCGGCCAAAAGGGAAGCCCGAAGTGTTCGGATAAAACGTCCAGCAATTTTGTTTCGCTAATGACTTTTTTGCGGATAAGCTGACTAAAAAAACCTCCGCCATTATTGGCCCGGGCACTGCGTGTTTCGTCGAGAATATCCGGTGCAACTCCGGCGGCTATGAGTTTTTCATCCAGGGAAGAAAAAACAGATTTGCCCGCAGTTGATCCGCTGCGCGCGGCCGCCGCCGATTCTTTTAAGGATGCGTGAATTTTGGACATAGTAGGTAAGCGCCTCGAACTCAGGGATTGGTTGGCGTTTGATTTCCCAGAGGCGGAGCCTGGACATCTGCTTTTTCATTCAGCTTGATGATTCCTTCCACAACCTCTCCCATCGTTTCTCTTTTTTCCTGATAGATTTTTGCGGCATCAGCCTGGGTACGGACGATATGCGGAGTCAGGAACACATAAAGATTAGTCTTTTCCCGTGAAGATGTTTTTGTTTTAAAGAGCCAGCCCAGCAGAGGTATGTCGCCCAGGAGGGGGAATTTGTAAGTACCTTCGTCTGTGCTGTCGCCGACCAGACCGCCGATAACAACGGTTTCGTTATCCTTGACAATGACGGTTGTTTTCGCCGTTCTTTTTAACGTGGTGGGTCTTGCTTCGTCAGCGCCGGATTGCACCTTGGTTACTTCCTGATTGATCTTCAAACGAATGAAATTTTCTTCATTGATATTCGGTGTAACTTTTAAAATAACGCCGACATCTCTGTATTCGTAGCTGTTATAATTAATGGACGTGGTGGAACTGGTCGTGTCCTGCCTGGTTAGATAAGGGACATTGGAGCCGACATTGATTTCCGCCTCCTCGTTGTCCAGAGTCATAATCTGCGGAGTGGACAGAATGGATACTTCCGAATCATTCTTATAGGCCTGAATCACTGCTCCTATGGTCGGGAAAGTCACGCCGCCAATTTTGATGTTGGCGCCGACCATGCCCATGGAAAAACCGCTCGGGAAAGCGCCGACGACTCCAGCCGTGGTTGTTGTCAGCAAGCCGTCAAGAATATTGTAAGAGCCGGTGCCGGAAGGACCGGTGCCGCCGGAACCGGCAAAGGCCGCCGTGGGATTTCCATCGACAGAGCCGTGTTCGGTAATGCCCCGCCATTCCACGCCCAGTTTGAAATCCTTGTTGGCGTTGACTTCCATAATCAATGCTTCAATGTAAACCATGGGACGAGGCACATCGAGCTGCTTGATAATATTTTCGATAATTTTATAATCTTCCCTCTCCGCCATCACCACCAGGGTATTGGTCGCCTTGTCCGGAACGATTTGAACGTTTTTGGAAACCACGGTGGTGGGCGCCGTTTTCGCGCCGGTTGCCGGAGCGGTACCGCTTGTTGATGCGCTTTCTTTGACGATATTGGTAAGCACCTTCGCCAGATCTTCGGCGACGCTGTTCTGTAAACGATAAACCTGAATGTTGGATTCGCCACGGGGCACGTCCTTATCCATGAAAGCGATAAGTTTACGCACATTATCTGTTTCTGCTCCGCTGGCCAGTAAAATGATCGAATTGGTTCGCGAATCGGCAACGGCTTTCAGGGTTGTCGTTGCCTTTCCACGGATAGGACTCTGTGTGAATATCGTATTCAGGGCTTTGACCACTTCCGAAGCGGAAGCGTTCTGCAGCGGAACATAGGATATCTGATCGCCGGCGCCTTCGACATCCAGAGCCGTTATGATTTCCTGAATTCTTTTAATGTTGGAGAGATAGTCGGTGATGACCAGCATGCCCGCCGGCGGATAAGATAAAACGGAGCTGGTTTTCGGAATAATAGGATCAAGAATTCTTTTGATTTCATCAGGATTGGCCCGCTCCAGGGAAATAATCTGGGTGACCATGCGGTCTTCCTGCGCGGCGGCATCTTTCATCGTTCTTGTTTCCAATCCTTTTTGCCGCGCGACAACAGAAGGGATTATTTTAATCATACTGCCCGATGGGACAACGGTAAACCCGTTGATTTCCAGAACGGACAAGAATACTTTATAGACGTCTTCCAGGGGAATCTTCTTGGGAGACATAATGGTCACCTTGCCTTTGACCTTGTCATCGATAATGAAATTTTTTCCGGTCAGTTCGCTGACAAATTTTACCAGGACACTGATGTCGACATTATCAAAATCAAGCGTTACATATTTTTGGGACGCATCAGGCTTTATCGGCTTATCAGATGACGGAGCTTCTTTGGATTTTTTTGAAGGATTGACGTTTCCCTGGTTGAAATCTTCTTTGCTCGTGGCATCAGGCATTTGTGCATCCGGTGCCTGGATGATGACTTGGCCGCCGGAACCGGAAACGGTCGCCGCTTGAATATTTTTGTCATCTACGTCTTTCTGCTTTGCAGGAACAGGTTTTTTTTCAACCGGCTTCTTGACAATTGCTTTCCGGTCGGCGTCCGGCTTGTCAGCAGTGGTAACTTTTTCGTTACTTCCGGAAATACGAGCAGAAAATGCCGGCAAAGCAACACTCAGCATGACTACCAGACTCATGATGCCGCAGCAGATTAATAATCCTGGTTTAAAAGTAAAAAAGCGTAATTTTTTCATCTTGAAATTATTTCTTCTCCCGTCATTTTTTTAAATTCCGGTAAATCAGACAGAACCTTGAGATCTTTATCTTCACGCGCCCATTGTCTTGCCTGCGGATTGTATTTTATGGCATTCTTCAGGTAAGAAAGGCTTCTGTTCAAGTCGTTATTTTGCGCGTAAATACAGGCCAAATTGTAATGAGCATCCGGATAATCATACTTTATCTTCAGCGCGTCATTGAGTCGAATAATTGCCCATTTGTACACTTTTTTGTTCATGTAAACAACGCCCAGATTGTTTAATGCCTCTATGTTTCGCGAGTCCAGGTTGACAACTTTCTTATATAATTCTTTTGCTTCTTCCAGTTTGCCTTCCTGATGCTTTTGAAGCGCCTGCGCGTAAATCTTTTTCGCATCAGCTATTTCGGGTGCCGCCTTGCTTTCTGGTTCAACCGTCTTCATTAATAATGAAGGGTCTTTTTTATTTTCAACCGGTGGTTCTTCCGGCGCCGGTTTGCTTACCGGCCTGTTTAAGGGAACGGCGAGTTGCTCGTTCAAAACAGTTAACGTCTTTGCAGGAATTTTTTTGTCTTCAGTGTGCTGCAGCAGGCTAAATAAAACGACTGCGCAAAAGACGACTATTAATATTCCCGCTATGTGTTTCCATTTCCGCGACGGGTTCGTTCTTTTGCCTGAAACCGCGACAATGGTTTCATAGGCCGCATACGGCGATTTTTTATCTTTTTGTGCTTTTCGCAATGCGTCGTTTATGTAGCTCATAATAGGCCTTTGGTCAAGAATTTCCGGTGTCAGCCAGGCTCGTCAGGCGAGCTAATATTTTTTTGCCCGTGCTCATTGTTTTTTGAAAATAATCCACCCCGATATCGTGAACCGCCAACCGGATTATTTTACGGTTTATTTTATTGATGTTTTTTGTGTAGGCAATCAATAAAGCCCTGTCGCAAAGCGCATTAATCCGGCGCGGTATACCTTCCGAGAAGTTGTAAATAAGACTGAATGCTCCCGTCGTAAATGTAAGAGATCCGGGACCTTGAGCGATGGCAAGACGATGCATGATATAGTCGCGCACTTCCCGTAACGATAAAGGCTTCAGATCATAACGGACCGTTATTCTTTCATTGAGCTGCCGCAGAGCAGGCAACATTAAAGTGGTTTTTATTTCCGGTTGTCCGATTAAAATGATTTGAATAAGCTTCTCAGTTTCAGTCTCAAGATTGGACAGCATCCGTATTTGTTCAAGCACGCCATGAGAAAGATTCTGCGCCTCATCGATCAGAAGCACCGCCGTCTTTCCGGCGGCAAAATTTTTGAGCAAAAATTCATTTAAAATGTCGATATAATATTTTTTTGTTTTTGATTTGCCTTGGATGTCAATGCCGTATTCTCCAAGAATCGTCTCCAGTAAATCGAGTTCGTCAACAGCGGTGTTGAAAATAAGGGCTGTTTCCACCGAATTGTCCAGAGAGGAAAGCAAACTGCGGCAAATGGTGGTTTTTCCCATGCCGATATCGCCGGCCAGCAAAACAAATCCTTTTCTTTCCTGTATCCCGTAGACCAGGCAATTCAAGGCGTCACGATGCTGCTCGCTTAAAAATAAATACCGCGGCTCCGGCGATAAACTGAAAGGATTTTCTTTTAAACCAAAATAAGCGGCGTACATATGAGGTTTTTCCTTTAACCCAATTATTCAAACGTATAATTGATGGTTTCTTCTTTGCCTCTTCTTTTAATATTTAAACCAATGTTGCTGCCGGACTGCATCAAATTTACAACCTGTAACAGATCATCAGCTCCCTTTATTTTGTTATTGTTTATATCAACGACGATATCACCGTTTTGCAGACCCATTTTTTCATAAAGGCTTCCGGGAGCGATATTGGAGATAATGAATCCTTCCTGCACCCCTCTTCGGATAAACGGACGTATGACAGCTTTGCGCATTAAATTGTTTAGATTGCTTAATTTTTCAGTCACGGCTTGTTTGCTCAAGGTTAAATTTCTGGACGCGGCGCTTCCCGCCGGTGAATCCGGAAGCAATTGACCATCAACGGTCTCTTTGACCTTTAAAATTGTATCCCGGCCACCGCTTCTTAGTGTCGCCGTATTGCGCGTTATATTTACCAATTTAGAGGAACCGATCATGTCGCCCAGACGGTACAGCTTTTGTTTTTTGCTGCCGCGTTCTTCTATAAAAATAAAACCGAAGGAAGAATTGCAGGCAACCGTTCCCTTCAGATCAAAATCCACGGCTTTCTGTTCGGAATCAAAAATACCTCCCTCCGAGGCGCTGCCCGCTACTTCTTTCAAGGTGGTGAGAAAGATATTACGCTCGGTGATGACGGCGTAATCCTGAAGCTGACGGCGCTGATTGTTGAACGGGGAGGACGACATTCTTTCGCCTGTTGTCGCAACGGCTTGTTGGGTCAGCGGGATACTGACGATCTTATAAAAAAGATCCGTTCCTTCAAAGGACAATACGGTTATGGCAAGAAGAATGAACAATGTCCGCGTGAAATCAGCGTCCATGATTTGACGGGCATTCATATTTTCGATTCCCTTGATCTGTGCTTTAAATAACTGTTTGAGTTTAAGCCACATATTTTTTAACCGTTACATATACCGAATTAAAGGATTGGCCAGTGTTCCGCCAATAGTGATCTTCATTTTAACTTTTTTCTCCGCTATGACCATCTCGCCGTTCAGGCTTAGCTGACTGTTTTTAAAATCATCGGCCAGCGTTACATCTCCATTAAAAAAACAATCCAACTGGGGGCCTAATATTTCCATTTTCTCCAGCATGAGACGGCCGTTTTTTATTGATGCCTTGATTTTGCACCGGTTAAAATCAATTCGACTTAATCCGAGAAACGGTTCGATTAATGCAAAAGTTCCCTGGTTTAAGATAAGATCGATAGTTCCTGAAGAATATCCATCTGTAGCTTTATTAAAGGTCCAATTGCCGCTGGCCCGCCCTGTAACATCTCTTCCCAGCAGGGTTTTGATAAAGGAATATTTGCCCAGATCAATATCCTGAATTCTTAACTTTCCTTCTTCCGGCGGATAAATTTTAGAAAATGAAGCCAGTCCGAAACGTCCGGAAAAATTTCCCCCATAAGCTTGACCGCTCATACTGAGATATTTCTTTTGCTGAAAGAAGCTTATGGGATTAAATTGCACATCAAGTAAATCTGTCCGAACGTAGGCATGTGTTGAAAATTGTGGACTTAAACTTACATTTTTCATTTTGAGGCCAAGAGGAAAAGAGGAGCGCAAATCCTGAGTCTTTAAAACAAAGCCCGATGAATTTAAAGCATTTTCCATCCTGTTTTTGACAATATCCGCGGGGAAAAGAAGGTACAAAAATACCACGGTGATCAATATTCCGTAAAGCGTGAACCACAACGCCTTCTTTTTTAGCATCCTCATATTCCTACCTTTGTCTCTGTTCTTGATGAAGAGGCTGCAAAGAGGATATTTGCAGCTGCGCACTCAAATACTCCGGATTTTCCTTCATTTTATTAATGGCGATTTTTTTTATTCTCACCAAATCTTCCGGTGATTCCGTATAATACAGAAAATCATTGAGCTGTTTAATGGTAATGGTGTCCAGTTTCATGTCGACCAATGATTCTTCAAAGGAAGAAGACCGGGTCCCCTTTGACGAGTTCATATATTTAATTCTTCCCCTGACCTTTGCCTGAGTCGCCTTTTTTTCAATCCAGGAAAACAAGGTAAAATCGGCGCCATGCGTGGAAACCGACCTTTTTATCGCCGCTGTTTTTGCCTCCAGAGCGTTAAACTCGGAGGAGAGTTCATTGATCTGCGCCAGTTTTTTTTGATGGGCACTGATCGCTTTTCCCAGCTTTTTTTGGGCTTCCATAAAAGGGAAAATGGCTATTTCCAGAATCAGGGCGACGCAAACAAATATTGCCGCGCCGGCAACAAGTTTCTGCTGTTTGGAATCCAGTTTGTTCCAGAATGTTTTTATCATTTAACTTCAATCCTTAAATTGAACTCCACCTTGCCTCCGTCTTTGATCAGACTGGTTGCCCCCATTGTAACTTCCTTAAAATATTTTGATTTTAAAAGTTCATTTTTTATTGAAGTCACATCATCTATCGTATTCGCCTCACCTTTGAGGGAAATCACACCTTTTTCGTAAGTCAAACCGGAAATTATAATATTGGCCGAGGCGGGAATCAGGCGGGAGATTTCTTTCAATAACTCGATGGTTGTTGTTTCCGGCAAGTCTTCATAAAAAGCAAACGTTTTTTTATTTTCATCGAGCTTTGTTTCCATATATTGTAACTGAATTGATTCATTAATATTATCGGCTTCAGGAAAATTCTTTTGAAAGGTGAAAGCGATTTGTTTTTTAATGACATTGAGGCGCTTTGTTTTCAATCCATAGTCAAAAAGTTGATTAAAAACAGCCAAAGCAATAATGATACCCGTAATGATCCCCGCCCATTTTATTTGTTTTTTAAAATTTAAGCCGGTGTTTTTTGCAGCGAAATCACCCTGGCGGAAATTAAAAGATTTTCGGCCGGTGGAAATTCTCAATGCAGCGGCAATGGCTGTGTTCATGATTTGGGGAGAGAATTTGTTCTGAATGTTTTTTTCGATTTCCAGTTGCTTTGTGTTAATGAAATCGAGAATTTCGATGTTGGAAGAAAAAACATTCCGGAGCTCTGCTTGCAACGGATTAAACAAAGAACCTCCTCCGGTTAGGACAATTCGCGTCGGATCATTTTGTAGCGCCCCGTTTATTTTCATGTACTCTGCTGTATTTTTAAGCTCTGAGCAGAAATGGCGGCATGCCTCGACGGTTTTCGCGCCGGCCTGAGAAAAATTATCAGAAATTTTTATATTTTCTGCTTCATCTTTTGTCACGGAAATGTCACCGGCCAGGGCTTCTGTTACAAGATGACCGCCGAAAGCCAGCGAGCGGATGTGAACAATCGCATTATCTTCATAAAAAGCCACGTTTGTGGAATAGCGGCCTATATCCAGAATCATTCCGCAATTGGCCTGTTTTCTGTTGTCTGTTATTTGGGCCGCCAGAGCAGAAGTCGATATGTCAATGATGGATACATTGCCAAGTGTTTCTTCCACCTTTTCTATCCAGTAGCGGACATTGTTCTTGGTCATTGCGGCCACCAGCAATCCGTCATGCGGAATCATCAGGTAATCGGCTATCACGTCCTCAATAGGCAGGGGTATCAACGGTTCAAGCTCAAAGGCGAGCGTCTTTCTGATTCTGTTGTCATCGTGAAAAGGCAGATTGACCTGTCTGAACATCATTTCTGCCGGTGGCAGGGAAACGCCGCATGGAATACCGCAGAAAATTTTATCTTCCGACAATTTTTTTAATGCAGGTTCCACCCCTTCAATTTCGTTTATCTCTATAATTCTGGATGCAAGAATATGGCCCCCGGTTAATCCTTTTTTGGCTAAAACGACCGCTTTAATTGTGCTCTGTCCTATATCCAGCCCCAGGAAGGTTTGCGGCATTATTCCTGCCTCCATTTAATGATCCTGATGGATTTTGAGTCCTGTTTCTGAACAATTCCGGTTATAGTTCTTGACATGTTGTTCAATGTGCCGGTGGAGATAATTTTAAAATAACCGCTTTTCACCGTAATCAACTCCTGTTTGATTATTATATTTCCCATGCCGGTTACTTGTTTATACCATTGCTTATCAGATAAATCGTTGCCTTCTTGGGTGCGATATTCATCGAGTCGGTCGGCCAAATCCTGAGTTATTTCTTCATTCAGTGAGCGTAAAACTATCGTTGGCGCTGTATTAATGTTTATCAAACCTTCGCTGTCGACGGTAACATATTTTACCAGTGACGGTTTATCTTTTGTTCCGTAAAAAATTTCTTTAGTTATCCCCTTTACCATAAGCAATTCTTCAATGCAATCAAGTGGAGAATTTTTTGCTTTATAAGGGGAATCCAGGGAGGCGTAATAACCGCTTTCCGCTCCATAATTTGATGTATTATCGTCGGCGTCAATCCAGTCCTTGATGGAATCAACTATTTCGTCGACTTTTCTTGCATCCAGGCCGAATTCCTGCTGGCTCAGCAATCTGATCAGCATTTCTCTTATGCTCTCGTTGTATTCTCCCCCATTAACCAGTTTATTCAGAGGAATTTTGCCGGATTCATCTTCAATTCTGGCAATAAAATACCCTTCGGGGAAAAGCGTATTGGATTGCAGGGAAATCGTTTCCATTTTTGCCCAGTCGTCGAGCAACGAATCGTAATTGTTTGAGGAACTGGAAAGTAAAGCCGCTGCTCCATAAAAGCCTGATTTGGCGATATAGGTCAATTTTATACCATCGCTTAGATTCGCTGCCGCATAAATATCGGCGCGCGTCGACCTGTTTAATTCTATGACAACGGCAACCAGTATAACGATAATAAGGATTACCGTAATAAGAGCGGCGCCGTCATTTTTCAACATTTTGTCTTTCATCATCGTTATTGGATCGGTAAAAACACCTTCGTCATGAATTTGTATGGTTTTTTCAAATCATTTTTGTTGACAAAAAACAGCTCTATTTGTGCCGCGATCGGAACTTTGCCTTGAAACTCTCCCGCGTCTGAAGAAGAATTCCATGAATCATGCTCACGTCCGGCGGAATCGTAGAATATTAGATTGAACGCTTCTATATTTTTACAAATGACAAATCCGCCTTCCGCTTGATTTGTTTCGTTTGATTTAGTGCCTGCGACATCCAGTCTCCACAGAGAGAAACTTTGTCCGTCTTCATCTTCTTTCACAAAGTAGCTGATTTCGCCCGGACATCCCTCGCTTTCGTTTTCGCCCAAAGCCAAATGAGCGGCTGACCAGAAGGAAATCGAATGAAATTCGCGATCGCCCAATGTTTTCTTTTCGGCTTGCAGATCGAAATGCCCGGCGGATTTCTGCAAAGAAGATAAATCATGGATGAGTCTGTCCATGGAGATGCGCGCCATTTGATAAATAGCGCCCTCGTCCTCCAACTGACGCGAGGTTTTTAAAGTGCCGGTATAGGAAACATAAACAGTGGACATAACCAGAGAAAGAATAAAAACGGCAATTAATATTTCAACAAGGGTAAATCCCTTCAGGGCTGTTTTATTTGATAACGTATTATTCATTTTTTACGGCCTCGGTTTTATAAAGAACCAGTTTATATGTCCCGCGACGGATGAATAACTTGTTGGTCACCGTAAGCTCGATTTTCTTGAATTGCTGAAGTTGCGCATCGCTGATGACCAGATGCCAGGTATAGTCCGGGTAATCGGCGCCGAAATCCCCTTGATCGCTTTGATTGAGCAATGGAGACCGGGTTTCCACGTCGGCCATTTTACTTTGTGCCAGAAGCGCCGCCGTGGTCATGAAGCGCGAATCCGTGGCCATGGAAATACTTTGCGACTGCAACTGAAAAATGGAAACCAGCGCGATGGCCAGAATCGCCATGGCCACCATAATTTCCATCAGAGTAAAGCCTTTTTCCTTTTTATGCGTCATTGAGATGTCCATCGCCGGGGGGCTTATTGTCCGAATGTGTTTATTGGAATATCCATATATTGGTCATAAATATCAGTTACGCCCAGGAAGGGATTGATGACGATAGTCATCTTATCTTCTTTATACGAAAGATGTATGATGGCGGGGGTGCAGACATTGTTTTTTTTGAAAACAATTTTCACTTCTCCCGCTGATTTTTTATTATTGTTTTCGTCCACAATATCCATGATAACGACATC
This sequence comes from uncultured Smithella sp., assembly GCA_964480875.1. Classification (GTDB taxonomy): domain Bacteria; phylum Desulfobacterota; class Syntrophia; order Syntrophales; family Smithellaceae; genus Smithella. The sequence goes on from CAYZRT010000055.1 coordinate 13,022, forward strand.
CGCGGGAAAATGCCGGCGACTTTTTTTGATTTCAGCTTGTTTTTCCGGTGTCATGTCGGAAGCAATCACCCAGTAGGAGAAATCGGACAAATCAATACTCAGGATATAGTCCAACTGGTCCCGGACAGCCTCTGTCCGCAGTTTTCTTTCCAGACCGATTAATTGGCGCGATGCTTTCTTAAGGCTGTCGCCGGTGAGAGCATTCCTGGTGGAAGGTACAGCCAGCACCAGAATCACGCCGATGAGCACGATGACCAGTAATAATTCTAGAAGAGTGAATCCCTTTTTACTCAACTTCCCAGTTATTGATGTCCTGATCGACACCGTCTCCTCCGGCTTCACCGTCCTTGCCCAGGCTACTTAAATCAAAATCGCTGTGACTGCCGGGACTGATATAGACAAATTCATTTCCCCAGGGGTCTTTGGGAACTTTGCCTTTTTCCAGATAGCCTCCCTGTCGCCAGTTTTTAGGAAGATTTCCTGTGCTTGGAGCTTCCACCAGTGCGTTTAATCCCTGTTCCGTTGTGGGATAGCCGCCGTTATCCAGTTTGTAGAGTTTCAGCGCCGATTCCAAGGCTTCCATTTGTATCTTGGCTTTGGCCTGCCGGGCTTCATCGGGGCGTCCCATGATTCGGGGGATTATCATGCCGGCGAGCACTCCCAGAATAACGATGACAACCATTAATTCGATCAGGGTAAAACCCGCCTGCCTGCATCTTTTTTTACTTATAAGTTTCATAAAAAAGCCCCCTTATGTATAATTTTATCTTACAAGTTGGTTCATTTCAAATATCGGCAGTAGAATCGAAACAACAATAAAGCCGACGATTAATCCCATGACAAGTATCATAACCGGTTCCAGAAGGGAAGTCATGACCATGATATTGGCCTGCGATTCGTTTTCGTAAGCCATGGCAATGCGATTAAGCATTGCTTCCAGCGTGCCGCTTTGTTCTCCTACCGCAATCATTTCCGTTACCAGCGGAGGAAACAAACCGCTTTTAGTCAGCGGGCCGGAAAGTCCCTTGCCTTCTTCAAGGTCTCTGGCTGCCTGATGAATGGCATCCCCAATAACAACATTGCTGACAATATTGCGAACGATTTCCATCGCTACAAGAAGTGGAACGCCGCTCTGTAAAAGTGTCGCCAGTGTCCGGCAGAATCTTGCTATTGCTATTTTGCGATTAATCTGTCCCATGACCGGAATTTTTAATCTGGCATTATCCCACATCCGCTTGCCGGTGTCTGTTCCTGCTGTCATGTATTTAAAAAACGCTACTGAGGCTGCCAGAAGAATCAGAATAAGCCACCAGAAGGATTTCAGAAAATGACTCACTTGAATCAGGATAAGGGTTATCAGAGGGAGGGCCTGGTTCATATCGGTGAAAATTCCCGTGATTTTGGGAACGACAAACGTCATCAAAAGAAAAATAACGGAGGTTCCGATAATCATCATAATGATAGGGTAGGCAAGGGCGGAACGTATTTTATTCATCAGCGCCTGCTGATTTTCACTGAAGTCGGCCAGCCGTTCCAATACCAGATTGATTGTTCCCGAAGCTTCACCGGCTCTCACCATGTTCAAATAAAAAGGCGGGAAAATTTTAGGAAATTCAGACATGGCCTCGGTCAGGCTTTTGCCTTCGTTTACTTTTTCGCGGATTTGCGCCAGAGATTTTTTTAAAAGTGGATTTTTTTCCTGCTGCATCAGGATGGAAAGTGAAGGCACCAAAGGCATTCCGGCACCCAGCAGAGTAGAAAGCTGACGGGTGAAAACGGCTACCTGGCCGGCGGAGACACGCTCCCAAAGATTAATTTTTAAAGCCCCGGACAGAGCAGTTTCTTTTTTTGTTTCCGCTTGATTGATTTCGACGGGATAGATGTTTTCTTCCCGCAATTTCTGACGTGCTGCGGCAACCCCCGGGGCGTCAACAAATCCTTTTAGCTGATTGCCTTTTTCATCCAGCGCAATGTATTCAAAAACGCTCATTCGGTTCTGCTCCACCGGACATAAAACTTATCCGCGCTTTAACATAAATTTAATTTCGATTCAATACGTTAAGGGTGTTGCTTTATTTATCAAGTACAATAATAAAGGGGCTGAAAAGCCCCTTCTTAATGTTCCCCATATTATTCTTTTTTATGGATTGTCCGTAATGGGGATAGACACTTCTCTTGATTCCGCGCTTTCGCCATTGTCATTTACTGACGTAACAACAATATAGTAAGTTCCATTAGTCAGAACAGTTTGTGATCCTTGCTGTGGTGTTGCGTCTGGATCGGGAATATTTGTAACAGATCCTGTAAGTTTTGTGACGCCTTTAGCCTTTGCGATATAGATGTTATAGGCGGTAGCATCGGGCATCGTGTCCCATTCAACAATGATGTTACCATTGTTGTTATTAATAATAGCGGGGTTGGTAGGAGCAACAGGAGGGGGATGAATGCTAGGTTGAGCCGCATATATGAAGGATGCGCTGCTATCACCGGTAGAGCTATCATCGTCGCCATCCAATGCCGCTACCCAGAAAACGTAAGTCTGACCATTGGTTAATCCGGTAAACGTATAAAAATTATCACTTATTTTATCACTTTCACCATAGTTTGTGAAAGAAGTATAGTAATAGACCTTATACCCGCTGGCATGGGGCACGGCATCCCAGGTGATGGTTGCCTCTGCATCCCCCGCGTTTGCACGGACATTTTCGGGAGCGGACAGCGGGGGATTATCCTGAGGCATTGAATAAATCGTTTTCGTCAGATCGCTTTCATCTTCCCCCTCGGCTTTGGCCGAAAGCGCGAACCAGTACGTCGTTCCGTTTTGAAGTCCGGTTACAGGATAGGGTGCGCTGATAATACCTTCGATCTTAGTGCCGTCAGATTTCATTTTCGCGGAATTAGGTTGCTCATCGGAGCCGTCATCTTCCAGGTAGTAAATATTGTATGTGTCTGCGGCGGGCAGCATTTTCCATTCCAGTGTTACTTCATTCCTGCCGGCATCCGCCCTCAGTTGATTTGTTAAATATTCCTCTGGCCCGGAGGAATCGATATTAGAATCACCGCTGCTGGAGCATGCGGAGGCAAACATGGTTAATGAGCTCAATAATAATAAATAAGACAGAAATTTTCTCATTTGTACTCCTTTGTAAAACACCCTATTGAAGAAAATTTAAAGCGCCAATTTTTTAAAGGCGGCAACGAATATCAACAAATACACAAGGGGAATTTATTCTCCGTGTCTCGAAATATTTTTTAAATGATGCACATCAAAGTCAATCTCTGTCAAGTTCATTTTTGAGGAATTGTTGAGTTCATATAACGAATACTTATTTCATCTGCCGGTTCAATGCAGAGGCTTTTGAGATAGGCTTTGATAAAGCCCTTAAGGAAAACCGCCGCCGGCAGTTTTTCACTTTTATCCTCTTCTATGTAATGTAAATAATCGAGGCGGATTTTTGTTTCCTGATGAATCGTTTCGATGGCTATACCGAGTTCGTTTCTCATTGCGCAAAGATCCGATCCTCTGATATCTTGCTGAGAGAGAATTTCAGCGATTTTCTTATTCTGAGCGATTTTTGTTTTCAGTTCTGCATTATTGTTTTTCCGGGCGGTGGAATTGAATTTTTGACGGTTAATGTCAAAAATATTGACAGGTTTTTTGGCGGCCCCACTTTTCCCGGCGTCTATCTTTATTCCTTCAGGATTCAGTTTGCTGTCGTATTGAGCTCTCTGCGCTTCGTTAATCAGCGTTAAATAAGCTTTTTCCACAAGCGAAAGAATTTTATTTCTTTCCTCCTGCGAGAATAAGGAATAACTGACGAGGGAATCGGGCTGATACATTTGCAGGGCGGCATTGTAAGCGCTGCGTATTTCCAGTGCCGATGCGTTCGGATGGACATCCAGCATTTCGTAATAATTCATCTGTTCAAAATCTTTTTCCATTAACGGCCTGATAATGTCTAAAGGTAATCGAGCATCAACTGCTCACCGAAGGCGTTGCTCATTTTTCTATTCAGAACTCGCAAATCATTAGCGGCTCGTGTGTGCGGATAGCGGTCTAGAAAACACACGCGCTGACAGATAGCGTCGTGGACATGTTCATCGTAGGCGATGTTGCCGGCGAATTCCACATTGATTCCCAGATGCTTCTTGATGATTTTGCAGATCTGTTCGCCCAGCACGATATTATCTTGTTTGCGTAATTGATTAAGAATGAGTTTGAAGCGAAAATCAGCGAAATCCTTTTTAATCAGCGCGTATTTTTCCGGATATTCTTTTTTAACGACTGAAACAATATTTTCCGGCTTTTTAAAAGAGTCGTCGCCCCAATGCTCTTTGGTTTTCTTTTCCAATGCTTTGAATTCGGTTGATGTAAAATAATGGCGGATACGGCGCAGGTAGATGGCGCGCATCAGGCGGTAAACATTTTCGATGGACGTGGGTTCCGGCGTGGTGATGAATATGCCGTTTCTGGAGGCGAGGAAAAAATCAAGCGTGTTGAAAGCTGTGCCAGCGCCCAGATCCAGAATAATATAGTCATAATGTAATTTGGCGATGGATTTCAGAGTTTTTATTTTTTTTTCATAGGGCAGATTAGCTATATCCAGATTGTCATGGGCGCCGCTGATTAAAAAAAGATTGGGAAAAGTCGTCGGAAGGACCGCATCATTCAAATCAATCACTTTTCTGGAGACAAAATCAGAGAAAGATTTTTCCGGATACGGCACACCCACCATTGTGTGGAGGTTTGCCGCGCCCAAATCAAGATCAATCAGAAGCGTTTTCCGGCCTGATTTTGACAAAAGACGCCCCATGGAACTGGCCAGAAAACTCTTGCCTGATCCTCCCTTGCCTCCTCCAATGGGCCAGATATGCGCCATAAATCATCCGTTATGTAAAATTTTAAAATTCATACACGATAAAATAGCGATATTCAAGCAGAAAATAATGACACTCGCTGATAGTGAGACTCGTTAAGAGCGAATGAAGTGAGAGGTCTTGTCAATAGGTGTGTAAATAATCATCAGGCGGCCATCCTTTCCGTTC
>CAYZRT010000056.1:0-18038 GCA_964480875.1 uncultured Smithella sp.
TGAAAGCCATGTACAAATACGGCATGAAAGAAGTGAAGATGACGCCGGCGGAGATAGCTGATCTGAAAAAAAGAGTCATGCCGATCTGGGATGAGTTTGCCGAGAAAGGATATTATTCCAAAGCCGATTTGGCGGAGGTCAAGAGGCTTTTAGCGGAATTCCGTAGTAAAAAATCAAATAAATAACTTTTTTATTTTACAGTGGAACCCCCTCCGGTCGAAGATGACCTTTTAGGTTACAGGAGCCGGAGGCTCCCATTAAAAACGCGACCTCCCGCGGCCTACGGCGCGAACCCCCGGCAGAAGAGCCGGGGGGTTGCAAGTTGCGGGATTCACTCTGCGTCAAAGAACGCAGAGTGAATATCAACGTTGTTTAACTTGTATCTATCCAATATAAACGATTTTCGAGACGCACGGAAATATGTTAAATAAAGACGTAATAAAGAATTTCTACAATTATTATCTTAAATATTTACCCTTAGCTCTTAACATACAATTAATTGATAGAAATGTACTTCCAGGCAAAGCCGATTATACGAGATTTATTATTTTAGGCAGGGCTCGCACGGGTTCAAATTTATTAATGACATCATTAAAATCACATAAGCATGTCATATCTTATGGTGAAATATTCAATGAACACAAAGTTAGAGATTGGGATATTCCCATATTGTATCGGAATTTCACTGATTTTAATTTATTAAAAGAAAAGCCTGTAGCGTTTATAGCAAATAGAATTTTTAGAAAGTACCCTGATTCTATAAAAGCAGTAGGTTTTAAAATATTTTATGTTCACACCCCTTTCCATCAGGAACATAAAGATTTGGTTTGGCAGTATTTAAAAAAAGATTGCCGTATCAAAATTATCCACATAAGAAGGCGCAATATCTTAGAATCGTATTTATCGACCACCATTGCTCTCAAGACAGGTAAATGGGTTAATATTTTTAATACGAATGTAACCGATGCAGATGATGTAAAAGTCACCATCGATTACAATGAATGCTTGAAGGATTTTGAAGACACTCGGAAGATGGAAGATGAATACGATACTTTATTTACGGGACATGAAAAAATAAATGTGTATTATGAAAATTTAAACAATAAATTTTCGGAAGAGATTGAAAAAATTCAAATATTTTTGGGATTAGAACCATACCCGCTCAAGCCTCAGATTTTCAAGCAATCCTGTCATACGCCTCGTGAATTAATAAACAATTTCGATGAATTGAAAAACAGGTTCAGTTCTACGGAATGGGGATGTTTCTTCGAAGAATAATTCTGTTCAGAATACAAGGCGTTGCTGTTTTATCAACTGCACGGTTCTAAAGTCAAGCAGCTGTATAATTGCTAAGGCATATCCTGACCAGACGCTATCTAAAAGTTCAGTGAAATCGTTATTTCCCCTTGAATACTGCAGAGCGTCTTTCGATAAAAGATTGCAAACCTTCTTTCATGTCATCGCTCTTCATCACTTCGGATACTTCCTGATAAATGACCTTTTTGGCGGCTTCTTCTCCCCTGCTTTCCGCCAGACGCGCGTTTTTCAGAATACTGCGCACACCCAGCGGCGCGGCGCTTGCTACTTTTCTTGCCAGTTCCATAGCTTTTTCCAACTGCTTGCCTGGCTCGGTCACATATTGCACCAACCCCATGCGATAGGCATCATCGGCGCTCCACTGGTCGCCGGTTAAAAGATAGCGCATGGCGTTGGACCAGCCGATATCTCTGGCCAGTCTGAAGGTCGCGCCGCCGCACGGGAAAAATCCGCGGCGCACTTCCAGCATGGCAAATTTGGTATCGGATGCTGCTACGCGGATATCCGCGTTGAGCATCACCTCCGGGCCCCATGTAAAACAGTAACCCTGCACGGCAAAAATAATCGGCTTGCGACAGCGTTCTTCATTCATCATATAAAAAGGATCAATTTCTTCTTTGCCGCCCAAAGGAAAACCGACACCGCTGTTGAAGGCATCAGACCAGTCCGTTAACTCCAGGCCTGACGTAAAATGCGGTCCGTTGGCGTAAACAACACCCACCCACAAATCGTCGTCGCGGTCGAGTTTATAATAGGCCTGCGCCATCTTCGTGTACATGTCACGCGTCATGGCGTTGTACTTTTGAGGCCGGTCGATTTCAATAAGCATAATATGCCCTTCGGTTTTAATATTGATAGTCATGGCAGGTACTCCTTTAAGGTAGTTTTCTGGTTCAAAGTATAAGTAATGCAATATTATGTGTCAACGGAAGATTTTTCTGGAAACGGAGTTCCCGTTTACTTTTCGGCCACCACCAGCATTTCAAAATCTTCGGTGTTTAATTTGTCGTTTCTGGAAAACGCGCCAAGTTTTGCGCCGAATATGTCTATTTTTTTATAACCCAGCGATTTCAGAAGCCACGTAATCTCAGTGGGCACATAATACCGTTCATTGCAATCAAGTTTCCGTTTGTTTCCATCGTCATCTTCAATCTCTGTAATGTTGTGATCGCGAAACGTCATCAGATCGAACGTGTTGCTTCTGTACGTGGCGTTGCCTTCCTGAGCGCCCGCAGCACAGAACGCCTCGACCGAATGATAAAGAGGGAAAAGCCCGTTGAGCGTTGTAAATATAATTTTACCGCGTTTCGTGAGCGCTTTTGTCGCGTTTTTCAGTATCTCATAATTCATTTCATCCGTTTCCATCAAAGGGAAACCGCCTTCGCAGAGCATCATGACCAGATCATATTCATCCATAAATGGAAGGTTACGCGCGTCGTGTTTCAAAAACGCAATTCTGACATTTTGTTCTTCAGCTTTTTCTCTCGCTCTGGCCAGCTGTGAATCAGATAAATCAATACCGGTCACCTGATAACCTCTTTTGGATAATTCAATCGCGTGCCGTCCGGTACCGCAACCCACATCCAGAATTCTTATTGATTTATCAAAACCGATTTCCCGCTCGATAAAATCGCATTCGCCAAGGGTTCCCTGAACGAAGACTTCCTGATCGTATTTTTTCCCGTAATTTTCAAATAAAGTTTCGTACCACTGCTTCATTTTTTTGAATCTTTCCTGAGCATTGAAGTATAATAATCAATGTTATATTTTTTGTTTTTTTTATTGTTAGAAGTATCTTTATATCTTCAATGATTTCTTTATTGTCCTCTACAAATAAGAACTTAAACTAGAAATCAACCATTACTTTTTTTGTTTTCCGGATTCGACGCGCTTTTTCACGGCCGTAACATATCCTGAGAGCGTGTTTTTTGTTAAAGCCCTGTCGATAAAATCTGGAACCGGACCGGTTGTTTCAACAATAGGAGCGTAGGTATAAACGGTTTGTAAACCTTTATTATAAGGTCCCAGATATTCATATCCTTCTATGCTTTTGACCATGGAGCTGTTCTTTTTTAGAATTTCCTGTTTTTTATTATAAAATAAAATTTCTTTTTCCGAAACCAAACGCCAGTCCTGTCTTAAATTAGCTTTATCAAATTTAACATTGAGCGTGTATCGAATGGGAGGCACACTGAGTTTTCCTTCGATAAGAGATTCGCCAATACCACCCTTACCGACAGGTTTGATAACATGAACCGTTTTGTAATAGGACAAACCGGGAACATATTCACCCATCACGTCCCAGTTTTCAAGAACTTCCCAAACTCTTTCCGGCGGGGCATTAATCAGAATTACCCCGACAGCTCGTTTTTTCTGACCCTGGCTTTCGACAACATAATTCTCCTCAAATACCTGAAGAGTACCGGATTCCAACTTGGCCTTATCAATATTGAATTTTACCTTTTGCGGCCCTGCTCCATAAGCACATACAGCAAATGTCATGAGAAAAATAGAAGTGAGATGGATAAAAATACGTTTCATTTGTTGACCTTTGACTTTAGGAGTGAACAAAAAGCTCACCGGGAGCAAGCCAGAGGCTTGCGATCCGGTGTAGCGAATTGATGCTAAGCTATATTCTTTTTTTATTTAGAACTACAGGGTTTTCTAGTTTCTGTGTCTTGGTACAATGTTTTTTTCACCTGTACTTTATTAATCCACCCTACAGACTTATCCAACGGACTTTTCACTTTATAATCATCTGTTGATGATTCAATAATGACGGCTCTGGAACCTGGCAGCATTTGACCAACTTTCCTTCCTTTCCCTTTGTGTGAAGGTTTTTCCCAAAGATTAATTTTTACATTATTTAATACCCACATCTCATTTTTGCCGTACTCTTTAGAAAGGTAAGCAGCTGATTGCAACTCTATATGCTTTTTGCATTCTCCTGACAAAGCTAATTGGGGAATAAGTAATACCAACGATATAACTTGAATAAAAAAAACAATCCTTGTCATGTCGTATCCTCCTTGACTACATATAATAAGCTTAACGTTTATATGGATCGGCATAATATCTCATAAGCGTTTATAAAATTATCTGCAAAGTGTCTCACTTGCAGAGGCCGATCGAAGAATTGTTATTCTTTATTTACCGGCCAACTTATCGAATTCGTCAACCTTGAGTGCGGGCTGGGTGGCAAACGCAATTCCCAATTTCTTGTTCAGGTTGATGGAAGCTTTAATGGCTTCGGCCACGCCGGGAAACTCCGCAATGAAAAGCAAATCATCGTCACCCATTACGGCATAGGCAGCCACCAGTTTTCCCTTGCTCTGCTTTATGATCTGGACCGCGCTCACAGTGCGCCCTTTACTGATTTTTTTCACCGACTCGGATGAATACTTTCCCTTCATGATAAATGTCGTCATTGCTTTTCCTCCCTTCTCTATTTGGTGTTTGAATAAATAGAAATTGTTAACATTGGTCTTCGTTATATCATTTGTTTTGCAAATCGTCCCACATAAAATACACGATGCCATTTAGACTCCCGACCGAAGCCGTTATGAACATCGTAACATACAAACTCGTGAAATCTCCAATTGCCGAAATAATAGTATGATGGCTCAAATGCTGAGACAGCGTCATCATATGGGCAAACACAGAAAGGATGCAGACTATCGTCATTAACAGATAAGCAGGACGGAATTTTATTCCTTTCATAAAAATGAAAATGGAAACCGCCAGGAGAACAGCGCCATGTCCCCTGATGACATTATGGACCATCTCAACGGCAATATTAGAAAAACCAAGTTTCGCATACACAACGTGAGGATTCTTAAACAGACTTTCATGAAACTGCCCGGGGAGGAATGTCATTAACGCAGCCGTCAATGTATTGATGATCTGAAAAGACCAGAAAGCGATGTTTATAAAAATACGTTTCATTTATTTTGCCTTCTTACCAAAAGGATAACAGTGCTTATTCAATTTGCACAAATCGGTCAAAAAGGATTTCGTAGCCGGAATTATTTCCAATCCCCTCAACAACATTATGAAACATGAAACTTGAAACTAAAATTCTAAGATAAGACGAATCGATCAAAGCACAACCATTAATAATATGTCAATGATTTTATCAAGCATACCGGACTGTTTGGAAAACAGTCCCTGTAATAAGTGGAGCCCCCTCCTGCGGGAGCCGGAGGCTCCCTTTAATAAAGCGACCTCCCACGGCCTACGGCGCAATCCCCCGGCAATAGCCGGGGGATTGCGAGTCGCGGGATGCACCTCCACCAGCGGGAGGATATGTCATGACATTTTTCATATTATGACACGCTCTTTACGCGAAAATAACACTACCCGTGGGCTTTTGTTTTAATTTGCAAAGCGGAGAAGAAATTTATTACGGCGATAATTGCGCCTGCCAAAAAGATATACTGGTAACCCCATTTAATCCAGACAAAACCGCCCAGAACCGCAATAAAAATGGAAAAGACATGATCAATGCTTACGCCCATGGTCAGCGTTTGCGAAACATCTTCCGGCGCCAGAGCGATTTTCTGAATATATGTCGCCCGCGCTATCGTCACCGCAATGACCACTTGATCAATAACGTAACAGGCAAACACAATGAAAAGAGCTGTGGTTTCCGGAAAGATGTATCCGGCAAAACCATAACCGAGGCAGACGAAAATCAGAATAACCGCTTCGGAAGCAAGTATAAATCTCTCTCCCAGCCTGTCAATCGCCTTGCCGAGCATCGGCCTGAAAAATATGCCGATAATTCCGCCGATGGTTAAAAGCGTAGCCAGCACCTGTGTCTTTTGCTGAAAAACCGTCACCAGCACCCAGGGCGCAAAGGTCAGAAAAATCTGCTTGCGGGTTCCGTACAGAACATTCAACCAGTAAAACAGTTTATATTCACGGCGGAGCTGAAACTTCGTTTTCATTGGCACCGGCTCGTTCCTTTTCATCATAAATATCAATATAGCCACGGCAATGAATCCCAAACAGGCCGTCACGTACGACATCTTAAAATTCAGATGGAAATACTTGAAACCGACAAAGATGGCAAAGCTGCCGATAATGGTGGCAACATTGGCCAGGGCGCTGAACTGCCCCAGCCTTTTGCCGGTCTTTCCTTCCACAGCCAGTTCCATGCCAATAGTTTGATTCATCGGGATAAACAAATGCTGTCCGACACTGAATATAAAAAGCCAGATAAGCATGATGGAAAAGCTGGGTGACAACAACCCGATAAAGAGTATCCCGACAGCGCACAAAACGTTGGCAAAAGCCGCCTGCCTTCGTGAACAGAAGAAAAATAAAATCGCGGATACCACGATGGTCAGAAAGCCGGGTAATTCACGGGGCAATTCTATCAGCCCGCGTTGAAGGTTATTGATGAAGAAAGTCTCGTTGAGAAAATTATTGAACGTCGAATCAACAAGGCTCTGAGAAAACGCAAAAATAAATGTGGCCGCGAGGAACAGTTTAAAGTCCCGCGGTAGCTTTAAAATTTTATTTGTAGTTCGAGTAAGAATAGGTTTTACCTTATTCATGTCATTCCGGACTTGATCCGACTATAGTACCCTTTAGGGTGAATCCAGTGTTAATAGAATCAGTCCCACGCTTTCTAGTACATGACATATGGATACCGGCCTCCGCCGGTATGACGACATGGAATGAATCTCCGAAACACTTTCTATTTGTAATCCTTGACACATTTTCTTTCTTGTGAGACTAAAATTTCAAAAACGAATACCCTAAAGGGCACTATAGGTGAATTGAAATTTTTTAGTCGAACAATCCCGCTGTAAGCGGAGGGTGCTTATAGTACCCGTGACATATATGTTTTTCAGCTAAAAAAATAAAGGATATTCTCTTTATGTCCAAACCACGAATTTTATTTATGGGCACGCCGGCTTTTTCGCTTCCTGCTTTGCGCCTTTTGCACGAAAAGAAATATCCGATCATCGGTGTTGTTACCCAACCTGACCGCCCCAAGGGAAGAGGTCTGAGAGAAGTCGCTCCGCCTGTGAAAATTCTGGCACAGGAATTCGGCCTGCCTGTTTTTCAGCCGGTTAAAGTAAGAGAAGAATCTTTTCTGGAAATTTTCAGAGAAATTAATCCGGATATGGTCGCGCTGGTTGCTTTCGGTCAGATTCTGCCCAAGGCCATCATCGATTATCCGCCGCTGAAATGTCTTAATATTCACCCTTCCCTGCTCCCGAAATATCGCGGCGCGGCGCCGCTCAACTGGCAGATTATTCGCGGGGAGACAAAAACAGGCGTCAGCATCATGATTATGGATGAAGGCATGGATTCCGGTGAAATTCTTCTGCAGGAAGAAACGCCTCTCGGACATACTGAAACCTTTGGCGAATTGCATGACCGTCTCGCGCAACTTGGCGCGACACTGCTGATAAAAGCCATTGAACAGATGACCGATGGAACCGCAAAAAGAATTCAACAGGATGCCTCTGTCGTAACATTCGCGCCGCGCCTGACGAAAGAAACAGGGAAAATCAACTGGAATAATAAAGCATCCGATATTGTCAATCTCATCCGAGGATTAAGTCCCTCGCCAACCGCTTACACATCCCTGGATGGGCTACCTTTGAAAATTTATTCAGCCATTGCTCAGACGGGAAAAGTTGATCAGCCACCGGGCAAAATCTGCACGGCTAGCCCTATCGGCCTGCCCGTGGCAGCATCTGACGGCTATGTGATTTTAAAAGACGTTCAACTGGCGGGAAAGAAAAGAATGCTGATTGCTGATTTTCTGAGAGGCTATCATCTGAAACCGGGAATGATTTTTAAATAAGAATATTTTTTTCAATTTATTCAGCTGAGGAACGTTATGCGCCATACAATGTTTAACACACCGGTTGTAAAATCATTGTTGCGGGGGATTTCGCTGTTTCTTCTAAAAATTTTCGGCTGGAAAACATCCGGCAGTCTTCCCCAAGATGAAAAATATATTATCATTGTAGCACCGCATACATCCAACTGGGATTTGTTCTTTGGAATTATTCTGGCATTTGCCCTGAAACTCGATGCCCGTTACATTGCAAAGAAAGAATTATTCCGTGGACTGTTTTCTTTTTTGATGACCTGGGCGGGAGCGATTCCGGTCGACAGGTCATCTCATCATCATATTGTTGATCAAATGGTCCATGCATTCCGGGAAAGAGAAACATTCGTTCTCGCACTCGCGCCCGAAGGTACCCGTCACAGAAAAGATTCCTGGAAATCGGGATTTTATCATATTGCTCTGGCTGCCCATGTTCCTATTTTATTGGGGTTTATCGATTACGCCGGCAAAACCGGCGGTGCAGGTCCTCTCTTTTACCCGACAGGAGATCTTGAGCAGGACATAAAAGTCATCGGTAATTTTTATTTGACTGTAGCAGGCAAACATCCGGAAAATACAAGTCCCGTGGTGATACGTTCTAGACCATGAAAATATCAATTCGCCATCAGGCTGTCAAAATTTTGAATCAGGTCAATACCACTCAGGTATTCGCCAGTCCTCTCATCCATGAGTATCTGGACAAAAACAATTTGTCCGGCACGCCCGATGGCCGTCTGCTTACTCATCTTGTTTACGGAGTACTGCGCTTGCGAGGTCATCTGGACTGGATACTGACCAAACTCTATCGCGGCAAGTTTGAGAAGATGGATGAAGGCGTCAAAAATGTTTTGCGCATCAGTCTGTATCAACTGAAATTCAGCGACCGGCTGCCGGACTATGCCGTCGTGGATGAAGCGGTAAAAATATCCAAAATAATCAATCCGGACAAAAGCTCTTTGGTCAATGCCGTTCTGAGAAATTATCTGCGCCGCGGCCGGAATCTGCTCTTCCCTCCGGAGAAGATAGATTTTGCCGAGCATATAGCGGCATTTCATTCGCATCCGCTCTGGCTCGTAAAAAAATGGGTAAAAATATTCGGCCCTCAACAAACAATGTCTTTATGTAAAGCCAATAACGAACTGCCGCCGCTGACTTTACGGATCAATACTTTAAAAATATCCCGTGATGAAATGAAAGAAAAACTCATCGCCGCCGGATTTGATCCTGAAGACACTAAATTTTCTCCTGACGGCATTATTCTGAATACTTCCGCCAATCCCATTCAAAAAACCGATTTTTTTGAGGCTGGCTTTCTGCGTATTCAGGACGAAGCGGCGCAACTCATCTCTTGCTTGATTAATCCGGGCAACGCGGATTCAATTCTGGATGTCTGCGCCGGTGCGGGAGGTAAAACCACACATCTTGCAGCAATGCTTAAGAACAAAGGGAAAATTGTCGCAGTGGATCGTAACCCGGAAAGAATTACTGAACTGAAACAGGAAGCGACTCGTCTGGGAATAAATATTATCGAAGCACAGACCGGCGACTTAAGTTGCGAACTGCCGGATTGTATCAAAGAACAATTTGATTATGTTCTGGTTGATGCGCCTTGTTCCGGCGCAGGAACACTACGGCGCAATCCGGAAATAAAATGGCGTTTGACAGAAAAGGATCTGCCCAACTTTGCTGCCATTCAAAAAATAATTCTGCAAAATGCTGCCAGTGCCGTCAAAAAAGACGGTCATTTGATATATTGCACCTGTTCGCTTCTACCCGAAGAAAATGAAAATATCGCGGATGATTTTTTAGAAAACAATCCCCATTTTTCCTTATGCCCGCCGCCAGCATCGATAAACAAACAATTGATTGACAGCCGTGGATTTTTTCGAACCTATCCGCATAAACATAATATGGACGGATTCTTTGGAGCGGTACTTAAACGGATAGCTTCGGATTGATCGGGGATCAATCCCTACAATTTCCACCTCCGTCCCGTTGTTGCATCGGGACACCTCCGCCAGCAGAGAATACAGAAGGAACTTTACGATTCCAGCCGCCCCGATATCATCGGCAATTTAAAATGATATAATATTAATAACTTACAGGATTGATTTCAGTTGACGTTTCCGGTCAAATAATGTTATGAGCCAAGCACTTTTTTAGGAGATACAGGATGTTTGTTAAACAAATGCAGGTAAGTTCAATGGCGGTGTTCGCCTATATCGTAGGTGACCCTATTACGGGAGACGCGCTGGTGATCGATCCGGCAAGTGAAGTAAAAGGAATAATCGCCGAAGCTCAAAAAAATAAATTGAAGATAAACTACATTGTAAATACGCATGGCCACGTTGATCATATCAGCGGCAACACGGAAATGCAGAAAGCCACGGGAGCGAAAATCATTGTGCATCATGATGACGCCATTATGCTGACGCACACACCGGCCATGATTTTAAAGATGTTCGGCGCCAAGGCATCGCCGGCAGCCGATATTCTTGTAAAAGACGGCGATGTTATTTCCGTGGGCAACGTTGAATTAAAGGTTATCCATACCCCGGGACATTCCCCGGGAGGGATTTGCTTGTACTCGCCGGGTTATGTCTTTACCGGCGATACGCTTTTTGTGGAAGCGGTAGGCAGAACGGATCTGCCGGGCGGTTCCTGGGAAGAATTGTCCAAAGCGGTCAAAGAAAATATTTTTATATTGCCTGAAGATACCAAGGTCATGCCCGGACATAACTACGGCCGAACGCCGACGTCCACCATCGGTCATGAAAAAAAATATAATCCCTTTTTCCGTTAAAAGGAATTTCTCTTTATGAAACACAGCATACAAAAAACGAATTTTAAGAATCTGAACCTGGTTGGGCGTGGAAAAGTGCGTGACATTTACTCGATAAAAGATTACCTGCTCATTGTGACCACCGACCGCATTTCCGCTTTTGATGTTATCATGAACGATCCCGTACCCGGTAAGGGTATAATTTTGAATAAAATGTCCGCCTTCTGGTTTGAGCACATGAAGGATATTATCGACAATCATATTGTTTCAACCAATCCATCCGAATATCCGGAAGAATGCGCCCCCTACCGTGAAAGTCTGGAAGGCAGAAGCATGCTGGCAAAAAAAGCCAAACCCTTGCCGGTTGAGTGTGTTGTCCGCGGCTATTTGAGCGGCTCCGGCTGGAAAGATTATCAGAAAAACAAAACTGTTTCTGGAATTAAATTACCGGATGGGCTGAAAGAATCAGCCAGACTGTCCGAACCTGTTTTTACACCCAGCACCAAAGCGCCGGAAGGCGAACATGACGCCCCGATTAACAAAAGAGAAATGGGGGATCTGATCGGCGCTGATTTGACTGACAAAGTCATAAAAATTTCCCTTTCAATATATAAAAGGGCGGCTGAAATGGCTCTCAACGCAGGCATCATCATTGCCGATACGAAAATGGAATTCGGTTTGGTCGGCAAGAAATTAATTCTTATTGACGAGTTGCTTACACCAGACTCTTCCCGTTTCTGGTCTGCCGATGACTACAAAGAAGGCCGGGCGCAAAAAAGTTTTGACAAACAATTTTTACGCGATTATCTTCTGTCCATCCAGTGGAATCAAAAACCGCCGGCTCCGAAACTTCCCGCGGAAATTATAGAAAATACGAGGAAAAAATACGAGGAAGCTCTGAATCATCTTGTGAGTTAACTTATGTTTCATGTATTGACGAAAGAAAATTTATTGTTAAATTACAAACACATTCAAATAATATCTTCAGTAAAGGATGATATCAATTTTTGAACATAATACAGATTGATCCCAAAAGCATATGACGAAAAAAGATTATTACGAAATTCTCAATGTTTCCAGTACGGCTTCTGATGAAGAGATTAAAAAAAGCTACCGCGCGATAGCGATGCAGTGTCATCCGGACAGAAATCCGGGCGATAAAAAAGCTGAAGAAAGATTCAAGGAAGCAGCAGAAGCTTATGAGGTTTTAAGCGATAGGGAAAAGAGAGAAATATATGATCATTACGGTCATGAAGGTTTAAACAGCACCGGTTTCCGGGGATTCAGCGGCTTCGAAGATATTTTTTCCCATTTCAGCAATATTTTTGATGATGTTTTCGGTTATGGAAATGTTCGAGGTCATTCGCGTTCATCCGGAATTGCCGGCGCCGATCTGCGCTATGACTTGAAAATTTCCTTCCTGGACGCTGCTTTCGGATTAACCACAACCATTGAACTGGAAAAACTGGCCACCTGTAAGCAATGTAACGGCACCGGAGCTGCTCCCGGTTCTTCGCCTGAAACGTGCCGCACCTGCAAAGGGAGAGGACAGGTTATTCAATCCAGCGGTTTCTTCACCATCAGTTCCACGTGTCCGCACTGTAACGGTTACGGCAAGTTTATATCCAAACCGTGCAATCATTGTCGCGGCACGGGCAAGGAACAAATATCAAAAACTGTGCAGTTGAAAATTCCTGCCGGCGTAGAAACAGGTTCGCGTCTTCGCCTGCGCGGTGAAGGTGAGGCAGGAAGCAAGGGCGGGCCGGACGGAGATCTATATGTATTTATCCATGTTGAAGAACATGAATTTTTCACCCGATCCGGCGACGATGTCATTTGCCGCGTCCCGATTTCTTTTGTCCATGCAACTCTGGGGGGAACCATTGAAGTGCCGACTCTTCAGGGAAAGGAAAAATTGAAAATTCCTAGAGGCACGCAGAATGGAAAAATTTTCAGACTTAAAGGAAAAGGAGTGCCTCATATCCGGGGATTTGGTCACGGAGATCAAATCGTTGAGGTTTTCGTGCAAATTCCCACTTCGCTGACCAGAAAACAGGAAGAACTTTTGGTCGAGTTTGAAAAACTCGACCAGTCCAATAAATAATTTTCTCCATCTATATAGGTTGAATTTTTATCATAATAGCAATTGCAATCAACGACAATATATGCTTTAAAATAACCTATAAATTACGGGAGGAAGATATATGAAAAGAAATTTTTTTCTGCTTTTTATCTTATCCTTATTTATTCCCTTCTTTCTTTCAGGTTGCGTGCCGTTGATCGTCGGAGGGGCAGCCGCCGGGGCGGGAGCAGGTACTTATTATTATATCAATGGTGAATTAAAGACTGATTATAATAAATCCTTTGATCACGTATGGACGGCTTGTGTAAAAACAATAGCCGGCATGCGCGGCACTGAAGTCATCCCCGATAAAGAAATTGCCAGGGGAACTATCCAAGCAACGATCAATAATGAAAAAGTAAAATTCTATATTACTTACAAATTAAAAAATGTTACCACTGTTGCTATCCGCGTTGGTTTAATCGGCAACAAGTTATCTTCCCAGCGTCTACATGATAAAATTGCCGATAACCTGGCCCAAGATTGAAACCGCATAAAAAAGTCGCGCGAGTATTAATGAACAAAAAAATCATCCTGGGCATCCTGATTAGTATCACGTTAGTCTACTTGTCTTTTAAAGGAATCAATCTTCAGGATGTCATAAGTAGCCTCAAAAATGTCCAATTACGTTACGTTATCTTTTTCTTACTGATTGGCGCTCTTGTACAATATCTGCGGTCTTATCGCTGGGGAATTATCTTACAACCCATGGAGAAAATAGACCAACTTTCTCTTTTTTCGGTAACCTCCGTTGGATTTCTAGCCATTGCCGCCATTCCAGCCCGTATTGGCGAGCTGGCCAGGCCATACTTAATTTCCCAAAAAAGTTCTATCAAGATGTCTTCCGCACTTGGAACAATCATTGTTGAAAGAGTGCTGGACAGTTTCTCTATTCTGACGATTGCTGTTGTCGTCCTTTTTTTTACTGATTTACCGTCGTGGATGATTAAGTCGAGCATTATTTTTTTTATGATCGCTTTGGCAATGTTTGGATTTATGTTGTTGATGATTTTCAATAGAGAAACTGCTCTGAAATTGATCAACATGATTGTTCAAAAAATACCAGGGAAACTTGCCCATAAAACAGACGAACTCATTCATCATTTTATCGATGGTTTTCAAATAGTAACGAATATTCGTCTGCTTTTATATTTGATTTTTCTTTCGGCTTTTATCTGGCTTACGAATGTGCTGTCGATTTACATTTTGTTTTTGTCTTTTGGCTTTAACTTGCCGGTCGCAGCTGCTTTCGTTTTAATGATTATTCTCATTGTGGGCATTGCTATTCCAACAGCGCCCGGGTTCATCGGTAACTGGCATTTTGCCTGTGTTTTAGGGTTGAGTCTTTTTGGTTTAGCTAAAGTTGAGGCATTATCTTTTGCGATGGTTTATCATTTTCTGTCCATGATTGTTTTGTTGGTCCTCGGAATTGGATTCATGCCTTTCAATAAATTTTCAATTTCCGATATGAAAAACAAAATGAACAACGTTTCAACAAATTAATCATCCTCTTTTATTGTTATATTAAGGCTTTTCAATTTCTTATGCAAATTACTGCGTTCCAAACCAATCGCTTCCGCGGTTTTTGAAATATTGCCTTCATTTTCTTCCAATTTTTTAAGAATAAATTGTCGTTCGAAATCCATTTTTGCGTCTCTTAAAGAATCACCCGTTAGAGCGTGATGGACAAAGGATATCTCTTCTTCATCTTTGACATTTAACAGGGGAATATCCCTTGCTGTTATCTGATTGGATGGTGTCAGAATGATCAATCTTTCTATGATGTTTTTTAATTCCCGAACATTTCCCGGCCAGTCATGCTTCATGAGCAAAGCCAGCGCATCATCGGTCAAGGTCTTTGGTTCCATCCCTTCTTTTAAGGTGAAATCCTGTAAAAAACGTTCTGCCAAAGGCTTAATATCCTCTTTTCTTTCGCGCAACGGAGGCACAACCAGTGGAATAACATGCAACCTGTAATAAAGATCCTGCCGGAAACGCCCGGCTCTCATTTCCTCTTCCAGGTCCTTATTGGTCGCGGCCAGGACCCGAACATCCATATCAATCAATCTATTACCGCCGACTCTTTCAAACTTCTTCTCCTGAAGAATACGCAAGATCTTTGCCTGCGCCTTCAGACTCATATCCGCGACTTCATCAAGGAAAATTGTTCCTTCGTGAGCCAGATCAAATTTGCCGCGCTTTTTTTCTGTCGCTCCGGTAAAAGCTCCTTTTTCATGGCCGAACAATTCGCTTTCAATCAGCTCTTCAGGTATCGCCGCACAGTTTACCTCCACAATATCTTTATGCGATCTCAAACTCAGATGATGAATGGAACGCGCCACCAGTTCTTTGCCTGTACCGTTTTCCCCCATAATCAAAATCCAGGCGTTCGTGGGAGCAACGATGCTAATCATTTCTTTAAGTTCCGTTATTACGGAGCTGTTCCCCGTTAATTCGTATTGATGAGATACCTTTTGTTTTAAAAGTACATTTTCTTCTTTTAAGCGGACTACACTGAGCGCATTGTTAACCAAAATAATGATTTTATCCAAAGAAAGCGGTTTCTCAATAAAATCAAAGGCTCCCAGCTTGGTGGCCTTCACGGCTGTTTCAATAGTGCCATGTCCCGACATGACGATGACCAGTACCTGGGGATTTATTTTCTTTATGGCTTTGAGAGTCTCCAAACCATCCATGCCGGGCAGCCAGATATCAAGCAATACAAGTTGCGGCATTTCTTCCTCGAAGATTCTAAGAGCTTCTTCACCGCTGCCTGCCACTAAAACCTGATAGCCTTCATCACTTAAAATTGCCTTTAAAGATTGGCAGATACTTTCTTCATCATCAATTACAAGTATTGTCTCACGCATATTTACTCTTTCCGTTAATAAACTTATTTAATTCATATATCACGGCTATAAACGCCAAAGCAAGTTTTGGAGTTTATCCTCTTCTATAAGCTTCTATACCTGTTCGCTTCGCTTATTTTACCGTTGCGCTACGCGCCTGGTATAGTTCGTCCTGCCAGCTTCAGCGCACTGCGTTTCTGAAGATTGGGTCTCACGATCAGCGGGGGTCAATCCCCATACGCTTCGCTTCGGGGATAATTCGACTAACGCTTCAAATTTCGCTTCGCTCGTTTTCAGCGAGTCTCATTAAACCGGCAATTGAAAAGAAACGATCGTTCCAGTCGGATCATTATCGGCAACGCTGACATGACCGTGATGATCGGAAATAATGGAGCTGACAATAGCCAGTCCCAGGCCGGTCCCGGATTTCTTGGTCGAAAAATATGGTTCGAAAACTTTCCTTTTATAACTGGAAGGAACGCCCGGACCATCGTCCGCTACAGCCACCGTAACTCTGCGATGCTGTTCATTATAACTTACTGTAACGGTTATTGTTCCGTTTTTCTTATTCATGGCCGCCACCGCGTTATCCAGCAGATTGATCATAACCCGATTAATTTGCTCGGCATCCAAGTCAAATTTCGGTAATTCTTCGGCGAGTTTCAGTTCAAATATTATATCTTTATGCGCGTCCTGAAACAGCGAAACGGCTTCCGAAACCACGGCATTCAAGTCATTGAGAGACGGCGTAGTCACCGGCATCCTTGCATAACGCGAAAATTCATTAACCAGATTCTTAAGAACTTCCACTTGGTCAATAATTGTCTGCGTGCATTCTTTGAACACAGAACCTTCTTCTCCGAGCTTATCTTCATACTTCCGCTGAAGCCGTTGCGCGGAGAGTTGAACCGGCGTTAGAGGATTTTTAATTTCATGAGCCATTCGACGGGCAACCTCACGCCACGCCGCAGCACGTTCCGCCTTCTGCAACAGAGTTAAGTCTTCAAAAACGACAACGATACCCGAATCATCGCCTTCCTCATCCTGAATGGTTGTAATAGTTAAGAGCACAGTGATCGCCTTATCCTTAAGCATGATTTCCAGTTGTTTTTCCAACAGGCTTTCATTCCTTTCTTTCATTTCCTGCAAGAACTCATCCACAAGCAATATGTGCTCCGGAATCATCAAATCACGATAATTCTGGAAAAGAATTTTTTCAGCTTTTATATCAAACATTTTTTCAGCTGCGCGATTCACTGTCGTGATGATTCCGTCTTTATTCACAGAAATAACACCCGCCGAAACGTTGCGTAAAACAGTTTCCATGTATTGTCGCCGCTGTTCCAAAATAATATTGGCTTCTTCCAGGCTGTTTTTGCTTTTCTTTAAATCCTTGGTCATTTGGTTGAATGATTTAACCAATGTTCCTATTTCATCATCTGCTTCAATATCAATACTGCTGTCCAAATCTCCCTGCGTAATTCTATTTGTCGCCAAAACAAGATCCTGAACAGGCCCCGTAATTCCCTTGGCCAGCGTTAATCCGAACCATATGGCCAGGAATATGATGACCAGCGTCACGATGGACAATGCAACCATGTAATTAGACTTAATCGGATTTTTTAAAAGCTCGATCTTACGATATTGTTCCGATGCATCTGCAATACTTCTCAATTTTTCGACAAAACCTTTAGGAATGAAGTAACTCACGGAAATACGTCCAATGACTTCTGACGGCACAGCATAAGAAAAAACAGGCACCACGCCAACAATCACATCGCCATGGTTTGTCGGCTGAATAATCGATTCCTCTTTCCCCAAATATATATTTTCTATGACCTTTGGGGCAAGATCCACGGACATAATATCCGGATTTTCGACATCCGTGAAAACAATTTTTTCCTTTTGAAAATCAAAGAATGTTTCGACCTTGCCTGCATTATAATTTTTTTGGCGCTGGCTGACAAAATTTTTAAGATATTCAATCCTCTCCTTTTCATAAAGACGGTTTTGCGTGATATCTGAACTGATCTGACGGGCATTAAACTTAGCTCTTTCCTCCATTTGTTGATAATAAACCTGGGCCACTTCCAGGGAACGGTTTAAAGCATC
>CAYZRT010000057.1:0-6647 GCA_964480875.1 uncultured Smithella sp.
GTATATCCATCATCGAATGACCGTAATGAACAAAGCGAACCTTGCCGGATTTATCGATGATGACCTGCGCGGGCATTCGGCCCAGTTTGAAAATCTTGACCTCCTGACCGTACAACTTCAAAACCCTGTGTTCGGGATCGGGCAAACCGATAAACGGCAGATTTTCTTTTTCCCAGTATTTTTTGAACGCTTCAGCATTTTCCGGTCCGGCAACCAGAATTTCCGTATCCAGCTTGACGAATTGCTCGTAATCATGGCGCAACTGCGCCATGTGCGCGCGGCAGAAGGGTCAGATAAAACCGCGGTTGAAGACCAGCATCACATTATTTTTATAGTCTGAAAGCGATACGCTTTTGCCGTTGAAATCATTCAACGTAAAATCCGGCGCCTGAACATTTAATTCGACTCTGGCCATAAAATTTCCCTTAGTTTGTTGACAAACTTTGTTGATCATTTAACCATTTTGTTGCTTGCTTGCGAGCAGCCTCAGCCATTAATTTCCTTTTCCCAGTAAACTGGTCGGTATCAAGCTTAGAAAGTAGCATCATTATATCTTTAGTCTTTTTCTGGAAAAAAATCTGTAACCCTAATGAATTTAAAATCCAAGAACTGTTAGAGGCCATTCTTTCTTGAAATACAAAGAGTTCTAGAATCTGTGAAGTAATAATTAAGTAATACGTTTCTAAATTTTTGATTAATAAATCTGCTAGCCATTGCCAATCGATTGGATTGATTTCTTTGCCAACGTGACGATGCTTATTATTTAATGCATAGTAAAACTCATTAACTGCGCTATCATCGTCTTTAATGGCGTTAATGAAGATGTGGTTATTAGAGTAACACGATTTGGCTTTTTCGAGCACGGCACTATAAGCTATATCTCGATCTTCAGTTAAGTTTGGATCAAAATCCCACAATAACCAATAATGATAGATTCTTGCGGCAACTAAAAGACTATAAGGCAGAAATTTACTTACCTCATCAACTAGCCAAGTAAAATGATAGAAAGGTCTGGAGCGATTTCCCTCTGATAGTATATCCATCTTAAATTCAATTGATTCCATGAGCTTTTTTAATTCATTTCTGCCGGGGAAATACTCATCTTTCAGACCTTTTTCGCAGAAAACAATTTGAAATAGTTGACTTGTCAATTCGTGTACCTGTTTTGTATTCAGTAGTAGTTCCCCGAATTGTTCTAGTTTCTCTGGAAATCCGACAATTTCACTGACAGCCTGCGCCAATCGTAGATTTTTATAGACTGGCAGATCATCATTATTTTCTTTCCAAGTAATTATAGATTTTGCTACTTCTTGGTCACTTATTTCTCCATCATCCAGCTTTTCTCGAAGCATTCGTTCCCAATAGTCAGTAAAATTATTTATTGAAAATCCTTGAGTTGCTACGTATCCAAAGGTAAGAGAATATTTCAAATATGGAAAAAGGAATTTAAGCAATATATCAATGGCTTCATTCCTTGAAGGACTCTTCGTTACATTTGCGAGCTTCTCTTTAAGCGCATTTTTCTCTGTTTGTTCCTCTTCCCCTTTTATTCCTTGTCGATTAAGCCATCGTATATCTGAAATATTTTCGTGGATGAAATTAAAGACCCCTAATTCAGAGACTCTGATTGCATTTGCAATGAAGAGATCATCGAATTCTATCTCTCCATGAAGTGACTGCCAGGCTTTATATGTTCGACGAAGGGCATGCTTAAGATTTCTCGGACTATCAATGAGGGCTGCAATTTTATCTGCTTCATTATTTATCATAGCACCCATTTGTCTGCCCACTTCATTACGTTCTTTTATGTTTACCGTTATAATTCTTCGATATCGGCTCTCTTCTCCCTCAAGTGGTATATCATCGAAAGCTTTAAGACAGTGATCTCTAAAAGATTCGTATATTTCTGCGAAATATTCCACAGATAGTTTTGGGATAATCTCGACATGATCGGAAATGCGGTTTATTATGTCGCCTATCTTGCTTGTGTCCGTTATAGCTAAGACAAACGATACGCGTTTGAGTTTTTTAAGCCGATCAAGCAAGGAGATTATTTCAACCCAGAATTCGTTATCTTGCCAGTTTCTGTCTAAGTCCTCGATAAATATTATAACCTTTTTGTTTATAGCTAGAAGGATACTATCCATTCTTTCGAGTGTTGCCATTGGATCATAAGAAATGGACAAAAGACTTGATAAAGCCTTGCTCCAACCGGAAACAGCACCTATTGACGCTGCATATTGTGCCGGAAGATTGGATAACCCAAAACAATCTACATGTTCGGAACAAGCTTGTACTACTTGTTTGAGTATCGTTTCGGCAGCAGTCCCTTTCTGTAATCCCCAACCGCAGACATCGACCAGGATTACTGCGCTGTTCTGTTTTTTCTCTGCCTCGTTTGATTTCAGATAGTTCTGAACCATCTTCAGGATACTGCTCTTGCCTGTTCCGTAACCACCAACTACAGAAATAGTAATTAATGGAGACTTGCTTAAGACTTTAGCAATCCTATCTGCAATAACTTTTGTATTTAGCCGATCTTGAAAAGGCTTTTCAATAGGCTTTTCTTTTTCAATCCATTGAAGCAAAGATTCAATATCATCGGCAAATATTTTTTCCGTTACTTGTTCAGAATCATTTTTGTCTTTTTCGTAGATATATTTGATAATTTTATAATATCCGACTGATACAATAGTACCAGCAAGCGCAATGCTAAAAATCCAAAATTGAGCTTCGATAGATGTAACCCAACTGGAAGATTTTGAAGTATAATATTGAAATAACCAAATTATTAATAAATCAATTACAGCCGCCAGCCAGAACGGTGGGTATTTTAAAAGACCACGTAAAGAAAATCCGCCATAACGAACAACAGGCAACCACAAAATTGAAAGTATTAAAGAGTAAATTAACCAAAGAATGCTGATGGGATAAAATCCAATAATTGCTATGAACTTAGAAATGCGTGGTTCGGTAAAAGGTTCAAGTAAAAAATAAATTAGGCATGCAACTATAGCTAATGTAACAATGTCTAGCCACCTAGCCATTATGATCTTTTTACGGGACATTTGAGATTGCAGGTCAATCTTCATAAAAGAAAGAATTTTCATATCATATTCAATAATAATTATTTATTAATAACAGCCAAAGAAATTAGTAGTAATGCTGTATTTTGTAAGTATGGGAAAAGCTCGCTAAATATACTCGCAATTTTTTAAATTTCAAATCGTTTTTTATAAAAATAAAGTAAGAACTGGATTCCCTCCTGCGAGGGAATGACAGTGGTGACTGGATGCCAGCCTGCGCCGGGCTTGGCGCCGGAGTAAAATCCCGCGCATGCGGGACGGGAATGACGAAAAATAGATTCCGGCCTACGCCGGAATGACATTGGTGATTCATTTAATTTTATCGAGAAGGTCGCAGAATGTTTCTATCGGCTGTGCGCCGGTGATTTGATATTTGTTATCGATGATGAATAAAGGAATGCCCGTTAAACCAAGTAATTCTCCTCCTTTTCTGGCTTCATCCAGCCGAGCTGCGTAACGGTCATCACTAACAGCCTTAAGCATATCCTTCTCATCAAGGCCGCTTTTTTTAGCGACGGCGGCAATAACATTCAGATTGCCGATATCCAAACCTTCCGTAAAAAACGCATGAAACATGTTTTCATGAAACGAATCATAATGCCCCATATCGCGGGCATATTCAGAGGCCATAAGCGCTGGTCGGGAATTGGAAAGGTGTGTTTGAGCACCAAAGACAACGCCCACTTCTTTGCCTCGTTGTTTCAGGTTTTCATAAAATGATGAGAGGTCCAAACCCTTAAATCTTTCGGAAAGCAGCATTCCTTCAGGCGGTGTTTCCGGATGAAGCTCGAAGCTCACCCAATAGTCATCAATGGCGTATTCTTTTTTTAGCCGTTCGACAATGCCCTTGCCGATATAACAGAAGGGTCAGATATAATCGGAAAATATTTTGAAGTTGATCATTGCTTTATCCTCTATAAATGCATGATCTGGAAAGAACTGCTTTAAATATACTTGCATTTGTCTTAATTTCAAGATGCAAAAGAAGCATTGCAATATTTTGGGAAAAAAAGTAGAAGTGCAATAAGTCCATTCTAATTTAGTAGCCAAAGGAGGATATCCGATGCGCAACGAGATTGTTGTTGAGTATAATGAAGACGGTTATGTTCATGCGCAGCTCCACGGTAAGAACAATTACGACATTTCCCTTGAATTATGGCGGCGCATCATGGCGATGTGTAAAAAACATAACTGTTTCAAGATACTCGGGGAGAACTACACCACGGAAGAACTCTCCACGATGGATGCGTTCAATCACCTCAAGATATTGGAAGAGGTCGGCATAACATTACAATATCGTATCGCCTGGGTGAATCAGGTGCAGGAAACCGCCGGGGGAGTCGAATTCGTTGAAACGGTTGTCGTGAAGAATCGTGGTTTGGCTAACGGGGGAATATTTCCATCTGTTGAAGAAGCCAAGCGTTGGTTATTGGGCGACGAGAAAAAGTAGCTGAATCTTTAGCGGCATTTTAACGACAACGCTGAATTCACGTCACATATCTTGATGAAATCTTCCTTCATTTCAGCTTTAATCGCTTTCGCTTTAATGTCCTATCTGGCAGTTGTGCAAAAATGGTCATTGCAGGAATTCTGTTGGTGCGCGTGGCTGTCCGGGCTTTTTTATTCGTGGGCCTGCGTGATCACGGCAGCCGTTCAGATTATGTTGACGGCTAGAACAAACAAGGATTACTACGATGGAGAAGTACATTTTATAAAAAGCATCCCGCCGGAAATATTTGCAATGGCTATTATTCCTGTGACGTTGCTGGTGGGATTTATAGCGCTTTATATTTACTGCTGGATATTTTCTTTCTATGGATTGTTTCTCTCCGTTTTTGCCGAAATGCAGCCGCTGAATCTTTTCGGAAGAAACGGTTTTATCAATTCGGATTTCTTCACGCCGGTTACTTACCTGGCCGACCGTTACTGGCCGATGATTGTGGCAACGCTTGTCGCGAACGCGGATGATTTTGTGCAAAATAATCCGTGGCAAAGAATAGCGTTTCCGTTTAAGTCGAACGGCATTCTCCGTATTCATATCATGACGCTTGCCCTGCCGTTTTTAATGATGATGACCTGGGCGGTTTTCAAAGATGCGTATCAGCCGTTGACAATTGTTTTACTCATTGGTATTTTCTTTTTGATTCCCAAGAAGAAACTTGAGAAAAAGCATGGCGTTCGTAACGATTCATCAGACAAATAAGAAAATTATCAGACGTACACCCTTCGGGCCTGTTTGTATTGTCTGGTCGGTGACTAAAGATCGTCCTCGCATTATTCATATTATGCTTTCACGACCGGGTCTTTCGGCTGAAGATCACGCATCTCAGCTTTTTCCTGATGCTGTAAAATCATCCTGTTCGGAAATTGACGCGATAGCAGATTCAATCAAGGCCTACCTGGAAGGAGAGGAGGTGAAGTTTTTTCTGCGTGACGTTGATTTGTCTCAGTGTACAAAATTTCAGCAGTCGGTTTTGCGCGCGCAATTTGCGATTCCGCGCGGCTTTGTAAGCACATACGGGCTTATTGCTGCGCACGTGGGTGCACCCGGAGGTGGACGGGCGGTGGGCAATGTTATGGCCGGCAACCCCTTTCCTTTAATTATTCCATGTCACCGGACAATTCGGTCGGGATTTCACTTGGGTGGTTTTGGGGGTGGAACAAAGATGAAACGGATCCTGCTGGAAAATGAAGGCATTGTTTTTGATAAAGCGGGCAGGGTGATTTGCAAGCGATTGCATTATGCTGCAAAATGACGGCGTGTTTCTTTATAACATCCAACCAAAACATTCTTGACAGAAAAGTCCGAAATTCGTATCTTATTTTCCACGAGTTCAGACAAGTCTTTTTGACTTGGCTGAAGATAATAAAAGTATGGTTAACTGATGAAAGGTCGAGTCCAAAAGACTCGACCGAACTTGAGTTTTTAATGTAGAATGCCCGTGGAAAGATGGTGCAAATTAGAAATGTTAGGAAAGTAAAATGCCGATCACAGAAATTCTTACCCGTAACGCTTCTCTTTACGGCGATGAAATAAGCCTTGTGGAAATAAATCCTCAAATCAAAGAAGTCAAAGCGAGCTGGAAAGATTACGAACTTGTCGAAACCAATCCGGAAAACCGTTACCGGCGGGAGATGACCTGGCGCGAGTTCGATGACAAAGCCAATCGCTTTGCCAATTTCCTGCTGGACAGAGGGTTGGGGAAGGGCCGGAAGGTCGGGATTCTGCTGATGAACTGTCTGGAGTGGCTGCCGGTCTATTTCGGTATTCTGAAAACTGGCGCTCTTGCGGTGCCGCTCAACTATCGCTATACCGAAGATGAGATTAAATACTGCCTCGATCTGGCTGAGTGCGATGTTTTAATCTTCGGGCCGGAATTTACCGAAAGAGTCGCCGCGATCAAGGATAAAATTCCGAATGTTAAAATGAAGCTGTTTTTGGGAGTGGGGCGTCCTGCTTTTGCCGAAAGTTATTACGCGCTCACTGCCTGCTGTTCGTCCATTGCCCCGAAAATTAAAATCACCGACGATGATGACGCAGCCATTTATTTTTCATCAGGC
>CAYZRT010000057.1:6660-13424 GCA_964480875.1 uncultured Smithella sp.
ACAACCGGTTTTCCCAAGGCGATTTTGCATTCGCACCGGGCGCTTCAGTTTTCCTGTGAAGTCGAAATGAATCACCACAAACAAACGCGAGAAGACAGCTTCCTCTGTATTCCGCCGCTGTATCACACTGGCGCAAAAATGCACTGGTTCGGCAGCTTTCTGGCAGGAAGCAAAGCCGTTCTCCTGCGCGGCGTAAAGCCGGAATGGATTTTCAAAGCGGTGTCCGAGGAGCAGATATCCATCGTCTGGCTGCTGGTTCCCTGGGCGCAGGATATTCTGGATGCCATTGAAAGAGGCGACATGAAACTTGAGGATTACAAACTGAATCAGTGGCGGCTGATGCATATCGGCGCGCAACCGGTTCCGCCCAGTCTGGTCAAACGGTGGAAGAAATATTTTCCTAAACATGATTACGACACCAATTACGGCCTTTCGGAATCCATCGGGCCTGGCTGTGTTCATCTCGGCATTGAAAATATTCATAAAGTCGGCGCTATCGGAAAAGCAGGTTACGGCTGGGACGTGCAAATTGCGGATGAAAACGGCCATCCTGTGAAGCAGGGTGAGGTGGGCGAGCTTTGTGTCAAAGGTGCAGGGGTGATGAAATGCTACTATCGAAATCCTCAAGCCACGGCCGAAATTCTCAAGCACGGCTGGCTCTATACCGGCGATATGGCGCGCACGGACGAAGAAGGATTTATTTATCTTGTGGATCGAAAGAAAGATGTCATTATCACCGGCGGAGAAAACATTTATCCTGTTCAGATTGAAGATTATTTGCGCACACATGATGCGGTTAAGGATGTTGCCGTGATTGGTCTTCCCGATCAGCGTCTGGGTGAAATCGTTGCCGCCGTCATTGAGTTGAAACCGGGATTCGCCGTTTCGGAGGCCGAGGTGATGAAGTTTTGCGATGCGTTGCCGCGTTACAAGCGTCCGCGCAAGATTATCTTTGAGAAGGTGCCGCGCAATCCCACGGGAAAAATCGAAAAGCCGAAGCTTCGTGAGAAGTATTGCGGCGGCAGCCTTGTGAAAGCGCAGACAGAGAGTCATTAATATAAAAGGAGTTAAGGTATGATTGCTTATCAGCTTTCCATTTTTGCGGAAAATAAGTCCGGAAAACTTGCCAAGGTTACCGGTGTTCTGGCCAAGGAAAAAATTAATATCCGGGCGACAACCATAGCGACAGCGGATACATTCGGCATTATCAATCTGATTGTTGATGATCCGAAGCGTGCTGAGCAAGCTTTGTCCGGGGCGGGGATGACGGTCCATCTGCGGGAGGTGCTGGCTGTCCTGATTCCGGATGTTCCCGGAGGTTTGGACAAATTGATGCAGCTTCTCTACGAGGAGGGAATCAACATCAACAATGCTTATGGTTTTGTGCTGGAGAGCTCGAAGAAAGCGGTTTTTGTGGTCGATGTCGATCAGATGCAGAAGACAGAAAAACTGCTGGAAGAAAAAGGCTTCAAAACGCTGGATATCAATTCACTGTCCAAAATGTAACCTTACTTTAAAAAAAGGAGATGAGTATGACACATGAAGATAAGGGTAAGTTTTTTGCCAAACATCAGAATAAAGAGGTGGACGACGACCTGAAGAAAGAGATTCTCGAACAGGTAAAAAACAACAGTATTTCCTGTAAAAAAGCGGAGGAGATTGCCGCAGAAATGGGATTTTCTCTGGAGGAAACCGGCAGGACGATCGATATTTTAAATATTAAAATTACCAAATGTCAGTTGGGACTTTTCGGATACGGTGAGATACAGAAAATTGTTCAGCCCGCGAAAGAGATACCTCCTGAATTGAAACAAGAAATTACATCATCACTGGAAGATGAAAAACTTTCCTGTAAGGCAGCCTGGGAAATTGCTAAGAAGTTAAATATTGCCCGAACGAAGGTGGCCGCCGCCTGTGAGGCTTTAGATATAAAAATTAAGCCTTGTCAGTTGGGAGCGTTTTAAATCTGGTAAAACAAATCAAGATAACTGTGTAAGAGCTGAATCATCAAATCGGCGTTTTTACGCGTCCCGTCGAGAATTTCCTGCATGCTGAGCGGTTCATCCAGAATGCCATTTCCGTAATTGTCAATCGAGCAGGCGCTGGCGTACGGTATCTCCAGCTCCTGGGCAATGACGGCCTCGTTGGCCATGGTCATGCCGACAATATCGGCAAAGTTGGCCATCATTTTAATTTCCGCTTTTGTTTCCAGCCGCGGTCCGTTTGTCTGCCAGTAGGTACCCTGCTTAACGATTGTCAAATTACAGCTTTTTGCCGCGTTGATGATTTTTTGCCGCACGCTTTCGTTCAGGGAGGGCGTGATGTGCACCGTGCTGCTGTTGAAGATTGTAGGGGTGGCGGTCAGCGTGATGAAATCGTCGGGGATGATAATCATTCCGGGAGAAAAAGCCTTTTTCAGGGAACCGGTCGAATTGATGCCGACAATTTCCCCGGCGCCGATATCTTTCAGCGCTTTTACGTTGGCGCGGTGATTAATCAAGTGAGGCAGAATATGATTGTGCGGGTCGTCGCCGTGTCTCAGGATTAATGCCGTTCTATCTGTCAGAAAAACGGTGGCTTGTCCGAATTCGTTTTCCATCCGCCTGGGGGCGCCATCCCTGAGAAAGTCGCTTCTTTCCATGACTAATTTTGTCGAAATAATACCCAGTATTCTGCCCATGGAACTCTCCTTTGATGATGCTGTATAGCAAATTAATTTCAGCCCGTCAAAGGAATGAACGAACGCCTGATCGGCTAATTTTCGATATCCAGATAGCATTTGACTTTCGGGGCTTTGTTATGCCATATAGTACGACACTAAAAAATAAGGAGGGCTTGGTAATGAGTAGCGAGTTATTGGGCACTGCCACGGATGCCAACTTTGAAAGTGAAGTCTTAAAAAGTGATAAACCTGTTCTTGTTGATTTCTGGGCTCCCTGGTGCGGTCCCTGTAAAGCCTTGGGGCCTGTTATTGAAGAGATCGCCGCACAATATAAAGACAACGTCAAGGTTATGAAACTCAATGTTGATGATAACCAGAAAACCGCTATCAATTATGCCGTACGCAGTATTCCGACCATCATTCTTTTTAATAACGGTAATGTGATGGATACCCTTATCGGCCTCGTTCCAAAGGCGAGGCTCGAGGAATTAGTCAAGACTGTGCTTAAATAAATTATTTCAATCGAGAGGAATGAAATCGATGCATTCAGAAATACTTGGAAGAGTAATGAAAATAAAAATTGTTTTAATTCTCTCATTAGTGTTTTTTGTAAATGGTTGTTCAGGCATTAATTTTTTCGGCAAGAGCGACCTGCCCAAGGCTTCTCCTGAGGGAATTTATGCCAGGGCTTCCGAAGAATATCAAAATGGCAATTATGGGAAAGCACGTGAATACTTTATGCGGGTTAAGGAACAATATCCGCTTCACGATATGGCCGTTCTGGCAGAAATAGGCATTGCCGATTCCTTATACAGCGACAAAGATTACATATCGGCGGAGGAAGCTTACAACGATTTTATATCTCTCCATCCTGTCAACGAAAATGTTCCCTATGCAATATACCAGATGGGCATGTGCCATTATAACCAGATGGAAGCGATGGATCGTGATGAAACGGAAACGATTAAAGCCAGAAAAGAATGGGAAAAGCTTATCGCCCGTTATCCTGAAAGCAAGTTTGCCATTATGGCCGAGAAGATGTTGAAAGAAGTCAAGAAGAGAATGGCCGATCGTGAATTTTATATCGGTAATTTCTACATGACACAGAAAAAATATAAGGCGGCGCTCGCGCGTTTTGAGAGAATAGCGAGTGAATATAGTAATGTCGGATTTGATTATAAAATAGAGTATTACATTAATGAAGCAAAAACCAAGCTGGCCGATGAAGAGAAAATCAAATTAGATCAAGAGACTGCAAAGAAAAAACAAGAAGAAGAAAAGCTGAAGAAAGTGGAAGAAAAGAAGAAGAAGGAAGAGGAAAAACTAAAAAAAGAGGCAGAAAAGAAAGAAGCTGAAAGAATAAAGCAGGAAGCCAAAACGAAAAAGAAAGAAGAAGAGAAGCTGAGAAAAGCGGAAGAAAAGAAGAAAAAGGAAGAGGAAAAGCTAAAGAAAGAAGCAGAAAAGAAAGAGGCTGAAAGAATAAAGCAGGAAGCGGAAAAGAAAAAGAAAGAAGAAGAGAAACTGAGGAAAGAGGAAGAAAAGAAGAAGGAAGAAGAAGCGCTAAAGAAAGAAGCTGAGAAACTTAAGAAAGAGGAGGAGGAAAAAAAGAAAGAAGAAGAGAACACTGATAAAAAATAATAAATTGTCCTAAACGATACTGAGTTTACAGTGGCCAGTATTTTTCGGGGTTTGTTTCCCTGTTTTTGCATCTCATACAACCTTTCAACAGTAAATAATCAATAAATGACTGATTTTAAATTGACAGACACAGGCAGTAGGTCCCTATGCTAAATAGGCTAAAGATTAGTCC
This sequence comes from uncultured Smithella sp., assembly GCA_964480875.1. GTDB lineage: Bacteria > Desulfobacterota > Syntrophia > Syntrophales > Smithellaceae > Smithella. The sequence goes on from CAYZRT010000057.1 coordinate 11,133, forward strand.
TGATGGACAGAAATTTGTTGTTTACATCATTCTGCTTTTAGCCACGCTCGCCATTTACTGGCAGGTCAATAGATATGGTTTCATAATTGAGGATAACAATTACGTCACACAAAACAATTATGTCCGGGCTGGAATCACATTGAATGGATTTCTTTGGGCGTTCAGCACGTTACAAGAGTATTTGTGGAACCCTCTCGTCTGGCTGTCTTTAATGTTGGACCATCAGCTTTATGGTCTAGATGCCGGCGGTTATCATATAACCAATCTTATCCTGCATATTCTTAGCACTCTTTTGATCTTCTGGCTCTTTTGCCGTATGACAGGGGACATCTGGAAAAGCGCTTTTGTTGCAGCTCTCTTCGCCCTTCATCCAATCCATGTGGAATCGGTTGCCTGGGTATCGGAACGCAAAGATGTTTTAAGCGCGTTTTTCTGGATGCTGACACTTTGCCTGTATGTCTTTTACACGGAAAAACCGGCTATCCGAAGATATCTGCTAGTTATTTTTTCCTTTGCATTGGCTCTTATGAGCAAGCCGATGGTTGTAACGTTACCCTTGATGATGATCCTTCTGGATTACTGGCCGCTAAATCGTTTTAAATCGCAAAAATCAAATTTAATTTTATGGCAAATGCTCGAAAAAGTCCCCTTTTTTATTTTGTCAGCAATATTTTCCAGCATCGCCCTTTATGCCCAACAACATAATCCGTCCACCTTAGCTTCTCGAATCACCGACGCTTCTTTAGCTTTTGTAATCTATATTGAGAAAATATTTTGGCCTCACAACCTGGCTTTTTGTCATCCTTATTCAATCCAGATTTCCGGCTGGCAGGTTTGGGGCGCCGCTTTACTGATTGTTGTAATCAGCGCCGCTGTCATTGTAATGATAAAGCGTCTCCCGTATCTCTTCGTTGGATGGTTTTGGTATGCTATAACTATTCTGCCTGTTATCGGAATTGTTAAGTCGGACTGTCTGCCCTTTATGGCGGACCACTATACCTATTTACCCTCCATAGGAATATCCGTAATGCTTGCATGGGGCATTCCTCTTTTATTCCCGAGCGAGTACTTTCGTGAAAAAGTTTTATTTCCGTCTGCATTAGTGATACTTTTCCTTCTGGCAGTTTTAACTTGGAAACAATGCGGCTACTGGAAAGACAGCATCACTCTATTCAGCCGCACCGTGCAGATAACAAATGATAACGCTTTGGCGTATCACCATCTCGGCTTTGTTTATGATGAACTTGGCCAGCATCAACTCGCCATTGATAACTATAACAACGCAATCCGCTTAAAACCGTATTATGCCAGGTATTACAACAACAGGGGGATAGTTTACGCTAAAATCGGTGAGAATCAACGTGCAATGGATGACTTGAATCATGCAATTCGCCTGAAACCGGATCTTGCCGAAGCCTACAGGAACAAGGCGATGCTTTATTTATTGCAGGGCAACGAAAAATCGGGATGCCACGATGCGCAAAAAGCCTGTGAACTGGGAATCTGTGAATTGCTGGAGTCCGTTAAAAGCAAGGGATACTGTTTTTGATTTGGACATTCGGAATTGTCCCGCGAAATGGGATTATTTATTTTTCAAAATTTCCAATTGCATCTTTGCCTTTGACAGTCCCTGTTCGGCAGCCTTGCGAAACAATTTTATAGCTTCATAATAATCCTTGGAAACACCAAGTCCCTTGGAGTACATCATTCCAAGGGCGAATTGTGACTCTGCGTGCCCCTGTTCGGCAGCCTCGCCATACCACACCGCAGCCGAATCATAATCCTGCCTGACACCTCTGCCTTGTTCCAGTATCATGCCGATATTGAATTGCGCATCTGCGTTTCCTTGTTCAGCAGATTTTAAAAACCATCTTGCAGCCTCAACATAGTCTTGCAGTCCTCTGCTAAACATCAAACCCATGTGATACTGTGCATTGGCATGACCCTGTTCAGCCGCTTTGAGATACCATTTAGTTGCTTTAACCTCGTCTTGCGGAACCCCTTGACCTTTTTCGTACATCAAACCTAAACTGAACTGGGCAGATGCAATTCCTTTTTCAGCAGCATTTCTGATAGCCTCAGGCTCGATGAGCGGAACATCTTTGTCAACCTCAATGTCCTTACCTACAGCCTTGGGTTTCTCCGGAACATTCTTGTCTGCTTCTATTTCTTTACGGATATCCTCATGTTTTTCCGGAACGTCCTTGTCTGCTTTATGGATCTTGTTGATAACCTTGGGTTTTTCCGGGAACTCCTTGCCTAACTCAAAATTTTTGCTGGTACCCTTGGGTT
>CAYZRT010000057.1:13524-18018 GCA_964480875.1 uncultured Smithella sp.
CCTTGGGTTCCTCAGGAATATCTTTATCTTCTTTAACCTCTTTGCTGACAGCCTCCGGCTCAATTGTAGAGGCATCATGCTCTTTGTCAGTCTCCGTGCTGACAGCCTCCGGTTTTTCCTGGGCATCCTTGTCTGATTCAACGTCCTCACGGATAGCTTCGGGTGTTTCCGGGAGATCCTTGCCGATGACCTTGGGCTTTTCCGGAAAGTCCTCGCCTACAATCTTGGGCTTTTCAGGAAAATCCTTGCCTAATTCAAAGTCCTTACTGATAACTTCTGGTTTCTCATGAAAACCTTGCTCTTCTTCAATCTCTTTGCTGATAATCTCCGGTTCACCTGACGGAACATCCTTGCCTTCTTTAGTCTCCTTCCCTACATCCTCAGGCTTGTCTGACGGAACATCCTTGCCTTTTTCAGTTTCCTTGCGGATTGTCTCAGATTCTTCTGACGGGAAATCATTTATCAAACCCAAATTGAACCGTGCACCGGTATGATCTTGTTCAGCAGCTTTGATATACCATTTGATGGCTTCATTTTGATACATCACCCCAAGATTATACTGCGCTTCCGCATGACCCTGTTCGGCAGCTTTGAGATACCATTGCATTGCCTCGGTCTCGTCTTGCGGCAACCCTTTACCATTCTGGTATATCATACCTATGGTGTTCTGGGCGTCAGCATGACCCAGCTCAGCAACCGTGAGATACCATTTGATGGCCTCAGCTTTTTCCAGCGAAACACGTTTGTCTTTTTGATACATCAAAACCAGATTGTTCCGGGCATCAGCATGATCCTGCTGGGCAGCCTTGAGATACCATCTGATGGCTTCAGCCTCATCTTTTGGCGCACCGTTACCATTTTGATACATCATGCCAAGATCATACTGCGCTTCGACATGATCCTGCCGGGCAGCCTTGAGATACCATCTGATGGCTTCAGCCTCATCTTTTGGCGCACCGTTACCATTTTTATACATTAACGCAAGGTTATACTGTGCTTCAGCCTCTCCTTGTTCAGCAGCCTTGAGAAACCATTTTAACGCCTCAGCCTCGTTTTTTGGCACACCTTTGCCATTCTGATACATCACACCCAGTAAGTTCTGGGCGTAAGCATCACTGGCTTCCAGCAATCTTCTCAATAGTTCGTTCTCTATTTTATTGCTCATATTCAATCTCACTTATAACAGCATTCGGTATGCGTATCGATCAAAGTGATAAATTTTTTATCCTTTATTTTAATATAAATTAGTTTGTACGATATTAAAACTGTTATGTATATAATACAACATGAAAAGTTGAAAATCATCCATTATTTCTTACGGGAATGTTCTATAATATAGACTATTGAAAAATCGACTTACGGGAAGTTATCAATCATCTTGATATTTATTGTAAGGTTATGTCCTGTTTTAGGCAGATATTTCCCGCGGTTCTATATATCAGCCAATCTATTCATCGAATTTAATTTTTCTGACAATTTTTTTTCTGATAGTTTCTGCATCGGAGGTTGTGTCAATGATAAAACGACAATTTAACGGCGCTTCGTTAATGACGTCAAAATCATTTTTTTGTTTTTGAAACAACTCCCAGCGACCGTCCGAGGGATTATCATTTTTCCGCATTCTTTTTTCAAGACGATTTTGGGTCACATGATCGGAACAGATGCATTCTAAAATATAAAAACGAATATCGAGTTTTTTGGCCATTTCCATGGCTTCTTCCCGTTCTGCCCGTTTTTTGAAAGAGGCGTCAATAATTACGGATTTCCCCTGATTGATTTTTTGCTTTGCCAGTTCCAACGCTTTTTTATAAATAAGACGGGAAATATTCTCGGAGTAAATGCCTTTGCCAAAATCTTCATAACACTTTTCGGTCGTTTTTATGCTGAATAAATCCTTGCGCAATACATCGGTGCGGATAATTTCCGCCCCCAAACGTCCGGCAAGCTCCCGTGCCTGGTAGCTTTTTCCGGAGCCCATCAGCCCCGCGGTTATGATCAAGGCCGGTTTCTCCAGACGAGCGGCGTAGGTGTACGCCAGATCAAAATATCTCCTGGCCATGTTCGTAATATCCCGTCGTTCTTTTTTGGTGATTTCTTTCTGGGACAGTCGAAGGCTGGTTACCTTCCCACGGACATAAGCGTAATAGCATCGGTAAAAATTCAACAATTTCAGCATATCGCTATCAAAGGAATATTTAATATAGGATTGAACAAAACATTCAGCGTATTCCGGATAACCGTTGAAATCAATATCCATGGTCAGAAAAGCCACATCTTCAGCAACGTCTCCGTAACGGAAACGTTCATTAAACTCAATGCAGTCGAAAATCGTAATGTCATCATGGATGCAAATATGATCCAGGTGTAAATCGCCGTGGCAGTCTCTTATTTTGTGGTCATTGATTCTTTTTTCAAAAAACATTTCCTTCTCCATCAGAAATTTATGCACATGGTCTTGAATGAAGGTATATTGATATTCAGGAATTGTGATATTAATATAATTTTCCGTTTCGGCAAAATTTTCTTCATTATTGTGACGAATGTTTTCGATACGGCCCATTTCATCAATGTCTTTACCTGTTCGCGCCTGCTGATGAAATAAGGCGATTTTTCTGGCAAGGGAATCCATGATTTTTTCATCGGCTATGCCCTGTGAAAGAAGCGTCTTGAGCATTCTGTCAGCAGGAAGTTTTTTCATGTGCACAGCGTATTCAATAATATCCGTTCCTTTATCGAGTGTAATATGACCCGAAGAATTTCTCGATATGGCCACAACATCCAGATAAGTTTCCGGTGCCAGTCTTCTGTTTAATTTCAACTCTTCCTCGCAGAAATGTTTTCGTTTCTCCAGACTTGTGAAATCAAGAAAATCAAATTTAAGCGGTTTTTTGATTTTGTAAACAAAATCTCCGGCAATAAAAATATAAGATATATGCGTTTGGATGAATTCAACCTCTCGCGGATGGTGAGGATAAAAATCAGGCTGTTTCATGGCTTCAATCAAACGGGGATGAGTCATGATATGCGTCCTTTGCAGATGATGTTTTTTAAATTATCTAACAACCATACAAATATTATCAAGAGAAAAATCAGACTTGCACTGAAAATTTATTCATGATTATTTAAAATAAAAAAACAGGCAAGGGAATATGTGGAAACAACTGCGCGCAGTTGCCAGAACCAGAATTGCCGGGATTTTGATTTACCGGTTGCCAAAGTTTATGAATGAAGAAGAATATGAAAATAGTGCCAGAATGCCGGAAAAAATTATGAGGCTGCATCTACCGTTCTATCGACATCATTGCCGGATATTGGATAGTCTGACGGATGAATGAATATGCTTTTCTTGAGGTTAATCGTACTGTTCCAGGAATTTGTGCAGTGCCTGCTTCAACCAGGCAAAAGATTCCTGTTTGGTCAGAACAAACATGTACCCGCTGATATTTTTTTCGTTGAGCTCGAAGACTGTTCTTAGAACAATAGCCATGCTGTCCGGATCTAAAAGATTTTCGTACAAACCATGAAGACTTTTTTCAACGAGAACGCGGGGCGGCGAATACGTCGTAACATCTCCTAAAAGCTCCGCGAGTTTTCCAATGCAGGCTCCAATCAGAATGTTGCCTATTTCCAGAAAAGTTTCTTTTTCCAGTTCATGGGAAGGATCTGACTCGAAATATTCATCTCTTCCGTCAAACAGAGAAATCATTCTTTTGCCGGTTCCGGAGGGGAAAACCAGAAAAGCGTTTCCTTTAAATTTTCCCCAGAAACTTTGTTCGACAACCGAAACCCTGTCTTGATCATAATCCATGATCTCGTTGTTGATGTATGCAGGAAGATCGTACGCCTGCAAAAGTTTTATTTGAGGAACGCTCAAGATAACAAAGATATCGATGAATTCAGCAAGATCCGAAGCGGCGCGGCCAAAAGCGATATTCATGATTTCCTGCAGGAGATCTGTTTCCGCGCTTGTAATCAAATATTTAACATTATCATTTGGCATAATTTACCCACGGGCCGCCAGGGCGTCGTCTGCTTCTTTGATGGCTGCAATGATTGATTCTTTGGAAGGAGGTTTTTTGAGGACCGAAAAAGCGCCTAAGTCATGGGCTTTGGCAACCGCCTTGATCTGTACATCTGCCGTCAGAATGATCACCATTGCTTTGGGATCAAACTTGAGAATTTCTTCCAACGCCTGGAATCCGTTCATCACCGGCATGGTTAAATCCAGGAAAGCAAGATCAGGCATAAATTCCTTATATTTTTCTACTCCCTGTTGACCATCGGCGGCATCAAACAATTCGTAACCCATGTCTTTAGGAATGCAGCTTTTGATGATTTTAACAGATATGGGTGAATCATCAACAATTAATATCTTTTTGATCATAAACACCTCTTTTCATGATTGTTATCATAAAATAGTTTATCGGGAAAGCTTATTTTTGTAAAAAATGCGATGTCGCTTTCTCTAAAGTACATTATAAATATGTCATGTCA
>CAYZRT010000058.1:0-17847 GCA_964480875.1 uncultured Smithella sp.
TGGGATTCGTACCGCCGTCTGATTCAGATGTATTCGGACGTCGTCATGGAAAAGGCCGAAGGCGTTGAACCGGAAGAAGGCATGGGTGTTCGCCAGCAGTTGGAGAGAGAACTGGCTGCGATGAAACGGCGTTGCAATGCCAAGTCGGATGTTGATCTGACGGCTAAAAACCTCGAGGAATTGGCTGACATTTACAGAGCGAAAGTACAGGATGTTCTGGGCAAACCCTTTCCCGATGATGCGATGGAACAGTTATGGGGCGCGATCGGCGCGGTCTTTAAGAGCTGGAACGGCAAACGGGCAATATCGTATCGCCGGATAGAAGGCATTCCCGATGACTGGGGCACAGCGGTTAATGTTCAGGCGATGGTTTTCGGCAACATGGGCGATAATTCCGCCACCGGTGTCGCCTTTACCCGCAACCCGGCCACCGGCGAAAATAAGTTCTATGGCGAATGGCTGCCCAACGCGCAGGGCGAAGATGTTGTCGCGGGTATCCGCACGCCCAACCCGATTAATGAGGAAACCCGCCAGTCGGATGACGTCGAAGGGCATCCTTCCTTGGAAAAAGCCATGCCCAAAGCCTACACTCAGATTAAAGCGATCCGCAACAAGCTGGAAGCGCACTTCCGGGATATGCAGGATCTGGAATTTACGATTCAGGACGGTCATGTCTGGATGTTGCAGACCAGAACCGGCAAGCGCAACGGTCCTGCCGCAGTGCGCATGGCTGTGGAAATGTATAAGAAAAAAATGATCAGCGTCGCCGAAGCGGTCTCCCGCGTGACACCTTCGCAGCTCGATGAAATGCTGCATCCGATGGTCGATCCCAAGGCCGAAGCTTCGGCGGAATTTCTGGTCAAGGGTTTGCCGGCCGGTCCCGGAGGAGCCGTTGGACAGGTTGCTTTTACCTCCGATGTGGCGATGGAATGGAAGAAAGAAGGCAAAAAAGTCATTTTGGTTCGAGAAGAAACCAATCCTGAAGATGTGGAAGGCATGCGCGCGGCCGAAGGTATTCTGACGGCTCGTGGCGGTATGACGTCGCATGCGGCATTGGTTGCCCGTGGCTGGGGTAAGTGCTGTATTGTCGGCGCCGGCACGCTGCATGTTGATATTGCGCAAAAGGTGATGAAGGCTGACGGCAAAACGGTGCGCGAAGGAGATACTATCACACTCAATGGAACCAAGGGACGTGCCTACATTGGAGGACTGCCCATGATCAGCGGCGCGGAGAATGATGTTAATTTCGTTGCTTTCATGAAGATCTGCGATTCTCTGCGACGTCTGAAAATCCGCACCAACGCCGAAACGCCGAAAGATGCCGCCAAGGCTGTCCATTTCGGCGCTGAAGGTATCGGACTGTTCCGCACCGAACATATGTTTTACGGCGAGCACAGCGAACAACCGCTGTTTTATCTGCGCAAGATGATCATTTCGGACAACGAAGAACAACGCCGCGCGGCGCTGGATGAGTTATTCCCGTTTGTTAAAGAGTTTATTAAAAAGACGATTGAAGCCATGGGCGGAAGGCCGGTCACCATTCGTTTGCTGGATCCGCCTCTGCATGAATTCGTGCCGGAAAATCCTGACGAGAGACAGCGCCTGGCAGATAGCCTGGGGATTTCGATAGACAATCTTACTTCCCGCGCGGAAAAATTGCACGAAACCAATCCGATGATGGGACATCGCGGCGTTCGTTTGGGTATTACCTATCCGGAAATCAGTGAAATGCAGATCCGCGCCATTTTGGAAGGATCGGCGGAACTGATCAAAGAAGGGAAGAAGGCGCTTCCTGAAATCATGATTCCGGTGGTTTGCGACGTGGCTGAATTCAAGAATCAGGCGGATATTGTGAAGAAAGTGTATCCGCAAATTTGCGCCAAATACGGTCTCAAGAAAATACCGTACATGGTGGGAACGATGATCGAGATTCCGCGCGCGGCATTGCTGGCCGACAAGATTGCCGAAGAAGCGGAGTTTTTCAGTTTTGGAACCAACGATCTGACCCAGATGACGTACGGCTTTAGCCGTGACGATGTCGGCGCTTTTGTTCCCGGCTATCTGGCCAAAAACATTATTCCCGTTGATCCCTTCCAGATTCTGGATCAGTCCGGTGTCGGCCAGTTGATTCAGGTGGGTGTGGAACGCGGACGCAGCGCACGTCTTGGTCTCAAGGTCGGCATTTGCGGCGAGCATGGCGGTGAACCATCCAGCGTCATGTTCTGTCACCGCGTGGGCATGGATTATGTCAGTTGCTCACCCTATCGTATCCCGATAGCGCGTTTGGCTGCCGCTCAGGCCGCTGTGGAAGATAAGAAAAAGAGTGCGCCGAAGCCCAAGGCAAAAGCGAAGGCCAAAGCAAAAGCAAAAATGACCGTGAAGGCAAAGGCCAAAAAGGCCAAGGGACGCAAGTAATTAACCATTGGGCGACGGATCATCAATCCGGCACTCAGATTAATTCAATAAGGAAAGGTATTTTATGGAAATAACCGTCAAAAACGAACAACTGAAAAAGTGGGTAGAAGAAGTCCGGCAGATGTGTACACCCGACCAAGTGTACTGGTGTGATGGTTCCAAAAAAGAATACAATGCACTGATGTCGCAGATGGTGGAAAGTGGCGCGGCCATCAAGCTCAAGAAAAGAAAGAACAGTTTTTTGTTTCGTTCCCATCCTTCAGATGTGGCAAGAGTAGAAAACAGAACGTACATCAGCTATCCTTCTCAGGTTGACGCTGGTCCGACGAATAACTGGGTGGTTCCTGATGAATTGAAAGCGACGATGAAAGACCTTTATAAAGGATGCATGACCGGGCGCACAATGTATGTGATTCCTTTTTCCATGGGACCGATTGATTCACCGATTGCCAAAATCGGCATCGAGATAACCGATAGTCCTTATGTTGTCTGCAATATGCACGTCATGACCCGCGTAGGTAAAAAGGTGTTAAGAAAGCTGGGAAAGAAAGGCAAATTTATCCCCTGCCTGCATTCCATCGGGGCACCGCTGGAGAAAGGACAGGAAGACGTTGCCTGGCCGTGCGCACCCATAGAGAAAAAATACATCAGCCATTTTCCGGATGAAAATCTGATATGGTCTTACGGTTCCGGTTACGGTGGTAACGCGCTGTTGGGAAAAAAATGTCTGGCTTTGCGTATTGCCTCGGCCATGGCCAAACGTGAAGGCTGGATGGCGGAACACATGCTCATTCTAAGACTGACCAGCCCCGAAGGCAAACAATATCATATAACAGGTGCTTTTCCCTCGGCATGCGGCAAAACAAATCTGGCCATGTTGCAGCCCACCATTGATGGTTGGAAATGCGAATGCGTCGGCGATGATATCGCCTGGATGAAAATCGGACCGGATGGCCGGCTTTATGCCATCAATCCCGAAGCGGGATTTTTTGGCGTGGCGCCGGGCACGTCATATGATTCCAATCCCATGGCGATGGAGTCCATAAAGAAAAACACTATTTTTACCAATTGCGCTTTGACTGATAAAGGCGATATTTGGTGGGAAGGGATGGACGGCAAACCTCCCAAACACGCCATTGACTGGAAGGGACGCGACTGGCCTTCCGAGGCGAAGGAAGTGGCGGCTCACGCCAACGCGCGTTTTACCGCGCCTGCGGCGCAGTGTCCGGTCATCTGTCCGGATTGGGAAAAACCCGAAGGCGTGCCTATTGATATTTTTGTTTTCGGTGGACGGCGCGCCGGTGTTGTGCCTCTGGTCAATGAAGCCTACAGTTTTGATCACGGCGTATTTTTGGGCGCGACGGCATCATCGGAAACCACGGCGGCCAATATCGGGGCGGTGGGTAATCTGCGGCGCGATCCTTTCGCCATGCAGCCGTTCTGCGGCTACAATATGGGCGACTACTTCCAGCACTGGCTGGATATGGGCGATAAACTCGAAGATAAGGCTCCCAAAATCTTTTACGTGAACTGGTTCAGGAAAACAGCAGACGGCCGCTGGCTCTGGCCCGGTTTTGGAGAAAACAGCCGCGTACTGAAATGGATGTGCGAACGCGTGGATGGTAAAGCGGAAGCTGTTCAAACACCGATCGGTTTACTGCCCAAATTAGGCAGCCTGGATCTGAAAGGATTAAAAATTGACGAGAAGGATCTTCACGAATTGCTCAGGGTTGACATCGATGCATGGAAGGCGGAAATTCCCGATATTGAGAAGCACTTTGCGCAGTTCGGCGACCATCTGCCGGACAGGCTTAAGAAACAATTGAAAGCTCTGCAGGAGCGCCTGGGATAATATTAAAAACAACCTGACGAAAATATTCAGGTTTTCAGTTCGTTCATTAACGGCATCAGCCGGGAAAGGAGGAGAAGACAATAAATGTTTTCCCCTCCTTTCTTTTTGTTTAAATTTTTCTTCCCGGTACACTCATGGAAGCGGTAATGCCGCCATCCACAGGAATGGCCTGGCCGGTCATATAGCTTGCTTCGTCGCTGGCCAGAAAAAGGATCGCCCAGGCGACTTCCTCCGGGGCTGCGGCGCGCTTCAGTTCGCAGTATTTGCCGAGCTGATTTTCCTTGCCGGTGCTGCGGGCCCACTCAAAAAAAGGCTGGGTCATGCCGGTTTCAATCAGACCCGGACATATGGCGTTAATGCGGACGTTGTAGGAGCCGACCTCGCAGGCCGACGTTTTGGTAAAGTTGACTAAAGCGGCCTTGCTGGCGCTGTAGGCATTGCCGCCCGCGCCGGACAGAAGACCGGCGACGGAAGCGATATTGATAATGGAACCGCTTCGTCGTACTTTCATATGCGCAATAATATGTTTGGTGGCATAAACTGGGCCCATGACATTGACATCATACACCATGTGCCATTCCTCGGATTTTTGCTCCTCCAACGCGTCCAGTCCGCCACCGATGCCGGCGTTATTGACCAGAATGTCAATGTTGGTAAATTTCTCCAGCGCAAGACTGATCAATGCTTTGATTTCTTCTTCGGAAGAAACGTCTGTTTTGCGGATAACAACGTTGCCTCCCAAGTCTTTTATTTTTTTCTCAATCTTTAGAAGATCGGATTCGTTGACGTCAGCGAGGACAAGATTGGCTCCTTCTTTGGCGAACAGCAGGGCTGACGCCCGGCCAATGCCATTGGCCGCTCCCGTGATAATCGCGTTTTTTCCTTTGAGTCGTTCTGCCATTTTCAGCTCCCGGATTTTTTTGAGAGGAGCATAGGTAAATTGCTGATTGATGTCAATGGGAAATGGTTGATAGTTGATAGTTGATGGTTCATGGTTGATGGTGTCCCACGGCACTACGTGCCTGAGATAATTCGACTTGCGACTCAAACTGCGCTTCGCTTGTTTTACACAAGGTATAATTCGACTAGCAAGCTTCAGTTCACTGCGTTTCTGAATCTCGGGTCTCATTATTGTCGAGTCTCATTAAATAGTGAAGAGGATTTTTTTTATTGCAATCATTGACAAAAAAATGGATATTCGAATATCTTCGTGGAACACAGCATGATGACAGAAAATAACCGGTTCAAAGAAAAGATAGACAAAATACCTGATTACGCCTTTTTAGGTGTGATTCTTGTTATCTGTCTTGTGTATCGAATTTATTACTTCGGAATGTTGCAGCCGGAAAAGGTTTTGTATAATTCGGACAGTGTTTCCTATTTTGTTTTTGTCGATATCTTCAAAGGCATTGTTGATCCATACCGGACGCCCCTCTATCCCTATGTGATAAAATTTTTCCACTATCTGTCCGAAGAGAATCTTGTCGGTAATCTTATTGTCTTTCAACAGGTGATATCGTTTCTGTCCATTATACCGTTTTATTTTGTCTCCAAAAGCATCATCCAAAACAGATTTCTGATTATGATCGCCACCCTTTTTTACGGCGTATGGCATCCTATCCTTATTCAGAATATTCATCTTAATCCGGAGTGTCTCTGTTTGGCGGGTTCCACGCTGATGCTGTTTGTTCTTGTTAAATATCTGGAAAGACCAAAAAGGTTGACAGCTGTGTTGCTAGGCTTGTTTCCGTTTGTTTTAATCATGTTAAAACCTACCTATTTGATTCTCATACCGGTTGTTTTTCTTTTTATGGCGCTCAGATATTTTGTTCGTCCCACGGAAAGAAGAATATTGTACTGGGGATTGCTCGGATTAATTGTTTCATCGGTTGGCGTACTGGGCTATTGCGAGATGAATAAAAGACACAGCGGCCAGTTCGTTTTGAGTAATATAGCCTTGGACAATACTTTGTTTCATATCAGCTACAGCGGAGCCTACCGGGATGGCGGCGATGAAGAGTTCATTGCGATCATCGACGCGAAAAGGCATCTGGAAAATTATTACACAGTCCCCTTTACCATCAATAATGATTTCATCGATAGGTACCGGAATTATAATAAACGATTTCCACAATACTTGCCTCCGACGCACGATATGATTGCGTGCCTGAATTTTCCGGACACGCCCAATTATCCTCCGGAGAGAATCAAACGATTTATAAGAAACTCTCAGTGCACAACAGTTTATCTCAAATACATGATGGAAAGAGTGTTTCTTATCGTGGTAGGCGCTTACGGCAATTTGTTTATATTATTTTTTTTACAGTCGGTCATAATTGGGTTTGTGTTTTTCAAATATAGGAAAATCGCCTGGGCGCAGGGGTTCTGTCTCCTGTTCATTCTAGGCCAGTTTTTTTCAATCTGGCTGGCTGGTCTGGATGACATGGATCGTCATTTGATGCCGTCTTATCCTTTTATCGTACAGATTGCGGGTTCTTTTCTGACAGTTTTGATATCATTGCTTAAAAAAAAAATTGTTGAAGTAATTTTATAAGGTTATTTTCTGTCTTCAGGCAGTGAATGATACATGTTCAGCTTGTGTTTCCGCAATAATCGTAGAGAATCACGTACCAGTTCTGGAGGTGCTGCAAAATTCAAGAGTTCATCGTACGTAGCTGTGTCAACACGCATTGCTATGTCGTATAGTTGTTCAAATTTGGCTTTTCGCTCAGGTTGAACTCGCCAAACGACAATAGATGTCAGAAGAAGTCCGGAAAAAATTATTACCAATAATGAACTTATGATGCTCTTCATCAACACGTGTGGTTTTACAGGCTGGGAGAGAAAATAAATGAGTATCCAGACGATTGATGCGAGTCCAAAGAGGCTAACGCATGTATAGCGGGAAGACATGCTATAAGAAATATCATTTAATCCGAATCTTGCAATGGTCATAAACGCTAAAAAAAAGAATACCTGCATGATGAGAAAGAACGGTAGATAGGTTTTTTCATACATACGTGATTTGAAAAAGAGAGTCAAGGCAAAGACGTAAAACAGTAAGACAACCACGCCAATTAAAATAATATCACGCAACGAAAAATAATCGTAAGCGAAAAAGACATCTATCCCGATAATGCTCGCACCGAAGGCGGAGAGATAAAATTGCATGGCTTCAAGCGGGCGGCTGAAAATATCTGTTACAAAAGAATAGGGAAACGATTGGATATAATCATTCTGATAGATCTTAAACATATAGATAAATGCAAGCGCAACGAGAAAGAAACTGATTATCGACGCACGTAACCAGAAATCTGTTTTTAGACTCAAACGACGTGTGAGTATATAGCACAAAAAGGTCAAACTTAATGCTGGAACAAAAGAAAAGATAATAGTTCCGCCGAAGATCAGCACAGCCAAGGCGGTTAGGGTAAATGCTGGGATCCAGTATTTCTGGCCTTGCGATAAATAAAGATCGAGACTAATGAAGCTCGCTATAATGAATGGCATGGGTAACTGAAAAAATAGTGCTCCCCTGAATATGAGCGCTTGCCATTGAATGATATTAAAAATGATTAGAGTAAGGAAAAATAATGTTGTTGCGATAAACTCTGGTGAACGCCCAGGTGACAGACTTTTCCGATAATCCGTGTAAATTAAAAAAGCAGAACTTAGCAAAAGGAATGGAATTATCAGAACAAAAATTCTGGAATTCATTGAGAACCATTTGATATCGGCAAGTAACAGGAGCCTATAGCCTAAGACCCTTATGCTCAAAGCAGGACGCCAAAGATCAGCAAAGGATAAAGTGCCATTGAGATAATTTTCAACTACGCCCCCCCTAACTGCGTATATCTCATCACTATAAATATAATTAGTAGCTGTTGTCCAAATATATGTAAATAGTAATGCAAATGGAATCAGGAAAGAAAGAGTTAAGATTATCTTGGCTCTCATAAGCTTTTTTCTCCGAATTACTCAATAATTATAATAACATAATGATTATAAAACCACCTATAGAATTAATTTGTCAAGTGAAAATAATATTAATGAAGGAAGCAATTAATATTGAATTTCTTTAATCTCTTCGGGTCTAATGCCCCGTCGCAAGCGGCGGGGAATTTCATTTGAGAGATGGCTGAACTCTTTACCAAACGGCTAGATGAGTATCCCTTTCTTCATTTCCTTTTTCTGTTGTAACGGGATAAATAACGCAAGGATAACCAGACCACGGACCGAAAGGATCCTTTATTGACACGGATCAAACCCCAGGTCATCCCTGTACCGAAAATCACATTGTAAAGCCATGCCAACGGCAGTTTCACAAGAACACGCAACAGGGTTTCAGGAAGACTTAGACGAACGGAAACGTTCATGAGTTTCTGAAGATTGATCAACTCTTTCTTATCAGGCAGAGCCAGTGGTGTGCCTGTAAAATAGGAATATCCTGTTTCATCGAAGTCGTTCTCGCCTGATATCAGCCCTTCTTTTTTGCACCGGTCGAAAATGTCCGTGCCCGGATAGGGGTTGAGCAACGAACACCAGACAAAATCCGGTCTGATCCTGCGGTTTAGGTTATAAGTCTCAAAAGCCATGGAAAGGTTTTCACCAGGGCAGCCCACTATGTTGAAGGTCTGAAAACGAATGCCGTATTTTTTGAGAAGACGCACCGATTTAACAATACATTCTTCCTTCAGGTTCTTGTTCAGTATCTTGTTCCGCACAGTTTCGTTTCCGCTTTCAATGCCCATTTTAATGGCATAACATCCTGCGTCTTTCAGACGTTTCACCAAATCTTCATCCAACGCCGCTGGAATAGTATTGATTTTAAATGGAATGCCGATCTCTTTTTCATATGTCGCACAGAAACTATTAAGCCAATTCCGGGGTGCCAGGGTAAAACTGTCATCATCAATGGTAATAAAAACCGAGTTCCCGGACCTTTTCAAATCCTTGAGTTCAGCGATAAGATGGCCGACGGATCTACGCCGAACCACAGGTCCTTTTCCCTTATAAAGGCTGTTGTAGCTTTTATTGAAACAGAAAGAACAGGATTTTGGACAGCCTCTTCCAGCCTTCATCACCTGATGAAACAAAATCTCTCGTCCTTTCCCGGCATAAAGGGCATACCGGGCGTATATCTCCCGGTCATAAAATGGCAGAGTGTCCAGATCCTGTATAAGCGGCCTCACGTTGTTTCTGAAGAATCTTCCTTCTTTTTTCACCCAGAAATTCTGAACGTTTTCATAAGCA
This sequence comes from uncultured Smithella sp., assembly GCA_964480875.1. Classification (GTDB taxonomy): domain Bacteria; phylum Desulfobacterota; class Syntrophia; order Syntrophales; family Smithellaceae; genus Smithella. Next base: position 9,521 of record CAYZRT010000058.1, read on the forward strand.
TTTCCGGATTCAAACGTGTTTATGAACTCAGGAAACGCTTCCTCTCCTTCGCCCCGGCATAGGGCATCAAGGTAGGGTTCATGGATTACCTCGGGATAAAATGTAGGGTGGACTCCCCCACAAATGATTAGGGTTGTATTACACAAGGTCCTAAGGCGTGTCCCCATGTCCCTCATGAACGGGAATTCCGCTGTGGTGATGGAAAAGGCAATTACGTCGGGATCCAATCCCAAAACGGCAGCAACAGGGTCCTTTTCAAGATCGGCTACTATAACAAAACATTGGTGTCCCGCCGGCTTCAAACAGGCGGACAAGGCCATGACGGCTGGCTTTGCAAAAACATCTTTTTGAAGGAATATGACACGTGCCAAGCAACACCTCCCATTCTAACCTGCTCTCAGAATGGCGCTGTCGAAAACCATTCTAAGATTAGGCTCTGCCCATCCAAGAAACCGACGGTGATATAGTCCGTTGCGGTCAAAAACACAATTATTTTGTCATTCGGTTTTGAGTTTTTATCTTTATATTGTGCTTGCTGTAAAGCAATTTTGCCCCAAAATAGAAGTAGAGCAATATTATCACAAACTGAGATGATAGCAAAAGTTATCAAAGTCGTTTTAATATCCACAATTTTTTCTTTATGATGGATAAAAGATATTCTTTATATCCTGAGTAGACTACAAAAAATAAGATATAGAACCTTTTTTCTTTGAAAGACTGAACAACGCCAGAGAATATTCTTCTTCTAAATTTAAATAAGCTAATAATCAATAACAACAAATGCAGAGGGTTTTTAAACCATCCATGAAAATATGCTAGATGAGTGCCGGCATTTGTCTTTCTTTCGAGCATTGGACGAATTTTTTTAAACTCTTCCAATGAGATTGATGTTTGCATTATCGGATCAGAATAGTTTTTTATACACCAAGTCTCATTGAAATGAGCAATCATTTTTCGGTCATTCTCAGACAAGGAATCGTATAACTGCGAGCCGGGGAAAGGGGTTAGATGAAAAAATTGTATCATATCAGGACGAGTTCGCTTAATAAATACAATAGTTTCGTTAATATCTTCCCATGTTTCACCGGGCGAGCCTAAAATGAAAGTAGCCAATCGCCGTATCTCATGCTTTTTTAGGATATCAAAAGCCTTTACAATATCTTCGATTTGTTCTTGCTTATTAAGTATATCAAGCACTTTTTGAGATCCGCTTTCTACGCCTATATCAACTTGGATACACCCGGATTATTTCATACAAGCGGCAAGTTCATCCGTTATGAAATCGCCTCTTGCTTGACAGACCCATTTAAAACTTATCCCTGTATCAATTATAGCCTGACATAGATCTTTAAACCATTTTCGATTTGCTATGATAAGATCATCCAAAAAAGCAAAGCCTTGTATTCTATGTTTTTGATGAAGATACAGGATCTCGCTGATAACATTTTCAACAGAACGATATCGCACATGTCTGCTAAATATTTTATGAGACCCGCAATAGATGCAGTTAAAGGGGCAACCTCTACTGGCAATAAGATTCGCAATTTTATTATAAACCTTTCCCCGGATGAAAGAAGGCGGAGAAAAATAAAAATTTTCGTTTAAAAGAATGCTTCTGTCAAGATAAGGTAGTTCGTTGAGATCGGATATATATTCCGATGGTCCGTTATTAATAATCTCTCCATTGATTTTTGTAAAAACCCCTTTTATTGAAAGCCAATTTTCATCGCTATTAATTTTCTCTATCACCTGTCTGAATGATAATTCGCCCTCTCCAATGATTAAAAAGTCAGAATGCATATCATCATAAGTTTGCTCAGGAAGCGCAGTGGTATGAATTCCTCCAGCGCAAAAAATCAAACCTTGAAAATGCTTCTTCAAAAATCTGTTGATAACCACTGTACGTTCATAGGCAACTGTTTCAATGCTGTATCCGATTATATCGGGTTTAAAGTCATCTAGAATATCTGCTAAATATTTCAACGAATCATTTGGATAAACGTCCATGACTAGAAGATTGTATCCTAAGTTTTTCATGTAAGAGCCAATGGATAAAATGCCAAACGGTTCAATGCTGTCATAATTTATTTTGCAGTGTATTAGGGCGATGTTTTTAATTTTTTTCTTCATCACTTTTCCTGTTTATCTCTAAATCCTTTACAAAGCTTTCAAAAAGTATTCGGATAAAATTCATAAATGAATTATTTTCTGGTTTGACCTTGTTGCAGCAAGAATGACAATATTTAATTGTAAAAGCGGCTTTTTGTCGAAATCAGATGAAATACAAATTTAATCGCCTGCTTCAGATCTTTGTTGTTAAAGGATGAATTGGAAAAAAAATAGTCAATTGGAATTTCTTCTACTTTCATACCGGCCCGGTAACAAATAGACAGTGCTTCCATGTGGAAATCAAAGGATTTTGATTTAAGTCTGGTTTTGGTTATCAGTTCATATGCTCTTCTACTGTAACGTCTGTATCCACTGGTGCAATCCCTTAAGCCGGGGCCTGTTAAATTAACATAAGAACCCGTCAACGCGTAATTAACAACAATCCTGGCCATCGCACTGACGGCTTTTCTATGCAACGGTACGTTTTTAGTTTTTGTTCTGCTCCCGATAACAACGTCAACATTATGATCATAATTAAAAAAATCAGGAAGAGCATCTGGATCGTGAGAAAGGCCGGCATCCATTGTAATGATGAAGTCATAGTTTGATGTCATGGCAAATATCAAGCCGTCTTGAATTCCACGAGGTATATGCGTGGAAACCGTATGTGTAATGATATTTAGTTTGTGTGGATGTTTCCCCTGTTCGTATTCAGCCAAAATTGACTTCAGAATTGAAGCCGTTTTATCTCGACTTCCGTCGTCGGTTACCGATACATCAGCATATTTCAAAGATTTTGTGACAACCTCATATATTGTTTCTTCTTCATTGCGCGCCGGGATTACGACAAGATTTTTACTCATGAAAAAAGCTCTCCGCCATTTTAACATCTTCATAAGTATTAATATTTGTATATTTATCACAAATTATAAAAGCCTTAATCATCATTGCATCGTCAATCGCACATTGAATAAGATCAGGAAGTTCTTTCTCGTTTCTCTCATGATGTATAGGAGTATATTTAATATAATCATAGATATGATTTCTAAACACACAATGACCGGTTCCCTGAAAATTATTTAACGGATGTCTTGGTTTTTCGATCAAGCGATAAATATCATTGTCGGAACCCTGAATAATTGTATAAGTTTTTTTAATCTGATTTTTGTCATTTACTTTCGCAATTCCGCAAATACCGAATATTTCCTTATTCTTCTTAAATTCCCCAATCATGTTTGTGTGCTTTGGATTAAAAAGCATTTCATCACCTAGCATCAGGAAAAAATCATCTCCGTTCATGGATTGCTGTGCGCATTCGATAGCATGCACGAGACCGTTTTGTTCACTTTGGATTACATATTTAATAGGTTTCCCTTTATAATTATTTCCCAATAAATTAATAATGGTCTCAGCCCTATATCCGACGACAACCACAATTTCATCGACATTAACTTCCAGAGCATTATCAAGATTATATTCTATCAGATGTTTCCCGCGAATCTTGATCATGCATTTGTTTTGCTTTTTAGAAAGTTCAGTTAACCGATTTCCTCTTCCTCCTGCAAGAACCAGCGCTTTCAAAGTTGTCACCTCTCCTTGCTTGCCACAATATTAATATTTTCTTTTATCCAGCTTATCATAGTGGACAAGCCTTTGTCAGGAAGGATCTTCGGTGCCCAATTAAGTTCTTTCTTTGCTTTCGATATATCACAAATAAAATATAGCAGATCGGCATAACGATTCGGTGAAAATTTTACAGTCGGATTTTTTCCATTTATTTTTCCGATGAGATCAATGCATTCAAGTAAAGAAATGGCTGTTTTTAAGCCTCCGCCTATATTATAAAATCCTGACTTTCTTATTTTATAAAAAGCGTCAAATGCTTCACATACATCTGTTGCATAAATAATGTCACGAACTTGTTTGCCTGTTCCGAAAATTATGATAGGTCTGTTCATAACACTTCTTATTGCAAAATTGGCCACCCACCCGTGATCTTCTCCTCCGAACTGACGTGTGCCGTAAATTCCGGTCAACCGAAAACTTGCCGCCTGCAATCTGTAAGTGTCAATATAAACCTTGGTATAAATATCCAGCGCTGCCTTTGATCCGTGAAGCGGCGATAAGGTTCCGCCAAGTATTGGATAGTATTCATCAATTACTTTTGGTTTTCTTGTATATCTGGTTTTCCCTTCCCGCAGCTCCTCATTGATTTTATTTCCATAAATATGGATAGTTGTACAACTGGCAACAGGGATTTTTAATTTCCGCGCTGCTTCCAGAACATTAAATGTTCCCATAATATTTGTTGTGATATCCAAGCGGGGATCTTCCCAACTGATTGTCATAGCCGGTTGGGCTGCTGTGTGAATAATGTAATTACATCCGCTGACATTATCTAGGAGCTCTTCATAATTTCGGATGTCCGCTGTTACCAATTTAACGCCAAGCTTTTTTAAAAACTTGAAATTATAATTGCGAACTTTTCTTGCGGCAAGACCGGTTCTTTCCAGTTCATGTTTGGTCATGTTGTCATAAGAAATGACTTCGGCGCCTTTTTTCCCGTAAAACTCGCAAACATGTGAACCAAGAAATCCGCATCCGCCTGTTACTAAAACTCTCATTTTTATCACCAGGTAAAAAGACTAATGTCCTGCCAAGGCATGTGCTTCGTATCACTATAGCAGGAATTCATCGATTACTGCTATAGAATAGGGTTAGCTGATAAATATTTTAGATATTTACAATATTTTTTAACATAATATTTTAATTTATGAAAATCCCGCAGAATACCCCGCCATTTGAACGCGGTGCAGAGTTAAGGGGGATGCAAATCCCCTCCTTGCTGTTCAAGATGTCCCGTGGCTTACCACGGAGAGTTTCACTTAATAAAATGAATATCATTCATTTCTGTTTTAAATCAAGCATTAACTATAAAGGTGGCGAATTATTAATTAAAAAAAATTTATATCGGCATTTGCTTCAACGTGTCAAATTTTTCGGGGAAATATCATGAAGTAAAAAAAATCGAACATTGGAATTTTCAGATTTCTACAAACATATATGGGGGGATTTTTTTTATAGCCTAAGCAATAATCACACGCATGAACAATACCTGCGAATTCGACAGTTTCAAAAAACAAATCTAAATCATTTCTTTCATAGCCAAGAGTAATAATTAGCTCGCCTGTTGTATTGCCATATCCCCATAGCCTGTAATCAGAATCAACTGAAATTACCTTAGGAAGATTGTATTTAGATCCCAATAATTCTATAGCTCCGGCTTCACCATAATTTGAGGCTAATATCACAGCTTTATCTTTATCTGTTTTCGGTAAACGATTATACATGATTGCTACATCTTTAACCATTGATTCCCACCCCATTCTATTAGCAAATAAAATTGTACTATAAGTATGTATTATTGGGTTAAGGAGTTCCTTGCTTTCCGTATATTGATTACTGCGTAATTTAATGATTTTCACATAGTCGTGTAATAATTTTGGTGGTAAAATAGGCAACGAGATTAAATAAGAAAAAAATCCGCCAATTATTAAAATTGAAATAAATAATGGTTTAAGCCACATTTTATTCGTTTTGTTTATCCACATGTCTATCATTATTGAACCACTGGATAATAATATTGGATATACTGGGGCAATTCTATCAATGCGGCTTATATTCATAAAAATTAAAAAGGCTGATGATATAAGAATCATCCAACCCAATACGCGGTAAGGCTGTCCCTCTGTTTTAAAAAATAAAAAAACTATACCCAGTATACATATAGGAAACACCATTGGATTTAAAGAAACAGCAATTATAGGTATCAATATTAATGCTAGGAAGGGTGTCGCTACGGTTGAATATTCATGAATACTTGCATAGAATTTTAAGGATACAAAGTCGTTTTGAATCTCCCAGATGACATTTGGTAGAATGATAATAATAACTATTAAAATGCACAGCCAAAAAATTTTTTTAAAAAAGTATTTCCTTAAAGATGTAAATATCATTCCTATAAGAATTGAAAATCCGTATACGACAAATGTGTGTTTATTCATTAAGCCGATTCCCATAATTAATCCCAAAAGCAACCAATGCTTTGGTTTTTCGTCCTGGATAATTATGATTAAAAGAAGAGTGCAACACGTTAACAATAATGATTCGAAGGCGTTTGATGTATAAAAGCTATGAATTAAAAGATATAATGGAATAATAGATGCTATATAACTAGCCAAAACTTGAGCAAACTTTTTACCGCCTAATCGTTTTGTTATTATGCCTGTTAAAAAAACTAAAGAAGCACTTGCCAATGCGGGGACAAAACGTATTGCCAACATTGAGTCGCCAAAAAAATTACGAATTATGCTTAATAAAAATACTGAAAAAGGAGGAAAACCAACGTGTCCCCAAGCCAGTCTTTTAGAACATGCAATTAAACATAATTCATCGTTTGCATAGCTATAACGTCCTAAGAAATGAGGCATGATAAGAATAAAAAAATTCAATGATGAAATAAATAAAATTATCCAGTAATCTTTTAAAAAGCTAATAAAATAATTCTCTTTAATATTCATCCTGGATATTTTTATATAAAAAATTAAAAGATAAAGATAGGGTGTTTTTGTTTATGTTACTAACTATAGGAAGTCGTCTTATATGTCAATTCAATATTGATGAAAACTATAATCATTGATATTGTAAATTATGGATAGAATTCTTCTATATCGTCGATCTTCTGGTAATAGTAACGATTGTATCTGGCGTTGCTCATGGCGCATGTCACAAAGTAAGCCGCGGATTGATGCAGCTTGTAAAGACGCGCGTAATCCATATAACCGCGACCCATGATGTAAATGGCGCCGGGTTGTATTGAAAGGTTATCGAGGATATTGACCCTGTGCACCTTTCCGCTGATCATAAAAACTATCGTTGGGATATTACCTTTTAAATCGAAAAGGGCGTGCAGTTTCACGGCTCCCTTGTTCTTGCGGAATATTGACAAGAGAAAAGTGATAAAAAGAGGTCGATTGTTGTAGTATCCAGCGCATAGGCGGTTTGTTTCAATTTCGATACCGAACGTATCTTTGGCATAAAGTTGTCGGGCTATTTGGATTAGAACTTGTGCAAAATCGGCGTAGATGCGCCAGTCTATTGTCTGGTTGGCATGAGCCAGTGTGTTGCGGGAGATCTTGCCTCGAATGCCCATGTGATAGGTCTTCTGCTTGGCTGCACGAAGGCAGGTCTGAATATTCCGCAGGCTTTCTCTGTACGTCAGTATCTATCAATGAAAACGTTGGGACAATAGTGACCTTTAATAGATATGACCTTTAATAGATATTGACGAGGCAACGTTTATTACATATAATAAAAAATAAGGAGGGAAAAATGCAAGAGTGGAGACCATCTCCAAAGCCAAGGCCGAAACCCCATTAATGTAGTTGTGCCCTTGTTTTAAGTCTCTAGGTGGGGAGAAATCTTTTTTAAAAAAGAACGGAGGGCGCTATGTTTCCTGTTGATATAACAGGGGAAAGCGCAAGACGTGGGAGTGTTTTTAAAACTTTTTTTATAAAATTGCCTTTGTACATTGATTATTTCATCTCCTGCGATTTATTGTTGTAAAGTATGACAAAACGAGCTCTTAGAAACGGATAAGGAGCGTTGATATTGACAAAAAAGGCTTGGCAGGCTGAGGGAATAGTTCCTCTCCTATACGGGAAAGGCAAAGATAAAAAACGGGCATTAGCTATCGAGCCGGGATTGCACAATGTTTTAGGGTTGGAACGATATTTTAAAAATCAACCTTTTGATATGGATTTCCTCAATCCGGTCTCTTCTTTTTATCACCTCAAGAGTCTTTCGACCAAACTATATCTTCATCGCCTTAAAAATCACCTTGATCCAATTCCAAGGGAATCTATAGTTCTTGATGCCGGTTGCGGTATTGGAAGATTTACCACCCTCTTGGCTGAACGATTCAAGAAGGTTGTTGCGTTTGACCCTTCATTGCCGTCGTTGAAAGCGTGTCAGCGTCATCTGGATGAGCGTGGGCTTCATAACGTTGATATGCACTGGGCGGATATTTCGTTCTTGGACGAAATGACGGAAAGTACTTTTGACGTCGTGATCGCGATTGAACTCATTTGTTACACGGCCGATCCTCTAAAATCCCTTAAGCGTTTGATGCGCGTTGCGAAACCAAACGCAAAAATATT
>CAYZRT010000059.1:0-17775 GCA_964480875.1 uncultured Smithella sp.
ATCCCGCTCGGCCTATAGTGACCTTTAGGTTATTCGCCTCGGGGATAATTCGACTTACCAATATGACTGCGCTTCGCTTGTCATATTGGAGTCTCATTAAAAAGGCTCCGTTTTTTAACCGAAGCCTTTTATATTCATTGAATAATTTTAAAGAAATTTATTTTTTTTGCGCATCATACATTTTGATAACTTTATCCGTCAAATCGGTACTTTCATCGGCAAGCAGAGCCGTTCTTTTTTCCAGGATGATTGTGTACTTTTCGCTGGCGGCAATTTTCTTGATGATTTGCTGAACATCAGCAAATATTTTCTGCGTAAGCTCAACATTCTTCTTTTGCAGTTGCTCGTCAAATTCACCTCTCAGACGATTAAAATCATTGGCTTCTTTGGTCAGCTTATCGCGTTTGTCTTTCCACGCGGCAGAATCCTGTTTAAGCGTTTTCAATTCTTTGTCCATGTTGGCAAGTTTTTCACTTTTCCCCTTCATGGTCGCTCGCTTTGATTCTATTTCTTTTTGCAAGACAGCAAGGGAGCTTTTCGCGGCTTTTGAATCTCTCATAATTTTAGTCACGTCCACAAAACCAATTTTGGGTGTGCCGCTTTGCGCCAAGCCGATGCTTGCCACTCCGATCAAAAATATTAAAGAAACAAAAAAGACCCCGGACACTTTTAATAATTTACTTTTTACTTTCACAAATAATCTCCTTCCCCTTTCGGAATCAATATTTTAGTGTTTCACACACCGAGCTTATTGATTTTTAATAGTTTGTTTTTCATATAATCTTTTTTTAACAAAAACAATATGTTTTTCTAAAAGAAATTACCCCGCCGCAAGCGGATGGGGTATCGAAAACATTAATGAATCCATACCTAATTTTTCATCTTGGCTAATTGAACCTGTGCCTCGGCAAGTCCCTGTTCAGCCGCTTTGCGAAACCAATTCTCCGCCTCGACATCGTCCTGCTTAACGCCATCGCCATTATAATACATTCTTCCCAAAGCGTATTGTGCTTCGGCATTCCCCTGCTCTGCCGCTTCGCGATACCACATCTCTGCCGTGGCATAGTCTTTTTCAACGCCCCTTCCTTCCTCGTGTATCAGACCCATATTGTATTGGGCAACCGAAATTCCCTGTTCAGCGGCTTTTAAAAACCACCTTGCGGCTTCAGCATAGTCTTGTAGTCCTCTGCTGTACATCATTCCCAGATTGTTCTGGGCAACGGCATGACCTTGTTCAGCCGCCTTGCGATACCATTTGATGGCTCTTGTATAATCCTGCGGCACCCCTTTCCCCTGCTGGTACCTCCAACCCAGATTATTCTGGGCGGCGGCATGGCCATGTTCAGCCGCCTTGAGATACCACATGACAGCTTCAGATTCGTCTTGTGGAACGCCTTTCCCGTTGAGATACATCCAACCGATATTATTTTGCGCCTCAGCATGACCACGTTCAGCGGCCTTCAGATACCATTGGACAGCCTCTGCATCATTTTGCTCAACGCCATCGCCGTTTTGATACATCCACCCCAAATTATTCTGCGCAGCGGCATTGCCCTGTTCGGCGGCTTTTCGGTACCATTTAATTGCCTCCACGTTATCTTGAGGAACTCCCTCTCCGTTTTGATACATCCATCCCAGATTACCCTGGGCTGCCGCATGACCCTGTTGGGCTGCCATATAGTACCATCTGGCAGCCTCAGTATCATCCTGTACAACCCCTATGCCGTGCTGGCACATTAATCCCAGATTGTTCTGAGCATCTGCGTGACCTTGTACAGCAGCTTCGTAATACCATTTGACCGCCTCATTATAATCTTGAGGGACTCCTCTTCCGTGTTGATAGGTCAAACCCAGCCAGTTCTGGGCGGCGGCATCTCCCGCCTCAGCCAATGTCTTATAAAGCTTGATTTCCGCGTTACTAATCATTTTTAAAACTCGTCACTTATCCTGCCGTCTCGCAATTTCTTTTAACGATATAAATCCATTTCATGAATGCCAATTATTTTTCCCCTAATCCTTCAATAAACGCCAGAACATTTTTTCCCAGAACATTGTGATTGTAGCCACCTTCCAGAATGCCAAAACAACCGCCATGGTTGCGAGCGGACGCTTCTCTTACGCGTTTGCCCATATACGTGTAATCTTCTGTTTTTAAAAGCCCGCCCCAGTCATCTTCATGATTATCAAAACCGGCGGATACGGCGATCATATCGGCTGCTGTCTGGGATAAAGAGTCCTGCACATTTTTTAAATATTCATTGCGATTGGATGAGGCAGGATTATAAATGGTGACATATCCCCTGGCGCCGAGTATATTGACGTTGCCGTCACCATAATGCAAATCGAAATCCAGGATAAAAGCTTTTTTGATTTTATTTTCACGCCTGAGCTTCTCCAATGCAATGGCCATATTGTTGAAATAACAAAAACCCCACGCGCTGTCCGAAGATGCGTGATGCCCGGGAGGACGGATGAGCGCGAAACAAGGTTCCGTCAAGCCTATCTGAGCCGCTTTAATTGCGCCACCTGCGGCCAGAGCGGCAATATCGTAAACACCTTCGCGCTCGACCGACATGACATGATCAGGCGTGTGTACCGTGAGAATATCTTCCCGCGTTGCCGCCGATGGCTCAACAAAGGTAACTTTACCTCGCAACGCCTTTTCCACAGCATGAATTCTTCCTGAAGCGGAGGCAGGGTCGGTTGAATACACTTCGTTATAATTTTCATGATAAACAACTTTCATACACTCCTCCCCTCATCGATGGTTCAATGATTCATACATTATAAATTCTGCCGATCTCAATGCATGAATTATATTACATGCCGCTCATAGCCCCCTGAATCCTTCCGCGAAACGTCATGGCATTTCCATCGCGTCATCAACTCCTGAGGCTCACGGGAAACATAATATACCACACTTTGCTGTGAAATGTTTTTTGATTTTGCTTTAATGTTGGCACAGGCGACTGTTCTTGTCCATGGCAAAAGAAAATCGACTTACGATCCATGGTTCTTTTTGTCCATCAAATACTTTTTCCACAAATCGCACGCGTCTGTTTTTTCCAATCAGTAAAATCGTGGACGAGCGGGTACCGTAAACCGGGCTTTCAATAAAAACCGGCGATAATACCCTTTCCCATTCCAGGCTGACGCCGGTTGAGGGAAGTTTGTCATCCGGCGGAACATGGCGATCGGCCAGCAAACAAAACAACGCTTCTTCCAACGCGTCGCCTTTTTTATCCAGCGCCGCTTTCATCATTTTCCTGCTTCTGGTAACTTTCGGCCAGGAAGAATTTAACAGGTGATTGCTTAACCCATATATCCCCGGTTTCAGTTTTTGTTTTTCCCCGCGATTGGAAAAGACAAATAGTTCATGATCATCACCCAACAGCAAATTAAAACCATTGAATTTACCGGCCCGGGAGGAAATCTTTTTTAGATAATGATCAGCGTCATGATTGTTAGAAAGATAGCTGCTTACAAGCTTTCCGCGTGAGGGAGCGCTGATTTCAAAGGAGGAAATGTCTCGATAATTGGTAACAGCAGCAACTTTTCCGTCTTTGGTTATGCCCAGCCATGTGCCTCTAAATTTTAAATCACGGCCGGCAAGAATCTGCGGATGATCTTTCCAGAAATCAGCAGCAGATGACGGCCTCTCGTAAAATTCATCACGGTTGGCGGCAAGCACAAGTCGGTATGACGGATGTATACTATAAGCAAATGCTATTAGGCACATTATTTTCCTTTATAAATCTCCCCTGCGCCGCACTGCGCTGCGGGGATATCCCTAATCCGCATTTGCGGATGGGATAGTTCGTCCAACAAATTTCAGTGCGCTGCGCTTCTGAAACTTGGGACTCACTAGTTCGACTAACATTTCGAGCGGCACTTCATTTGCTCTCAAAGAGTCTCACTACCCCTCATTCCCCCTTTAAAAAAGGGGGAATCACTAAGTCCCCTCCTTTTTTCGCGTGCCCTTCAGGGTAAAAGGAGGGTTAGGGTGGATTTTAAACATTTAATCCGATCATTTACTTTTCATTATCAGTTTCAGCTTTTCAACTATTCTGGTCATGGTATCACCCGCCGGAGCATTGATAAATATATCGGCAATCTCATCCTGACCCGTCTGCCCCATATTGATAATAACTATTTTCGCGCCGGATTGTTTGGCATAAATCGGCATATACGCGGCGGGATAAACAACCAGCGAAGAACCAATCACCATAAACAAATCACATTTTTCCGACTCACGCTCCGCCGATTTCAAAGTGTCCGGAGGAAGCATTTCACCGAAAAAAACAACACCCGGTTTCAGAATGCCCTGGCATTTTTCACAGACGGGAAAATGATCAGGGGAGGGATGTTTTTGTCTTATCTCTTCAAGGGGATAACGCGCCTCGCAATCCAGGCAGACCAGCCATTGCATGTTACCATGCAGTTCGTGAACGTTTCGGGGATTGTTGCCTGCCCTCTGGTGCAGATTATCAATATTCTGAGTAATGATAGAACTCAGCTTGTTCATCTTTTCCAGTTCAGCAATCGCCAGATGAGCCTTGTTCGGCGTGGAATTGGTCATCAATCCGCCTTCGACAAGATAGTACCAGACATTTTTACGCGTTTCTCCGGAACGTAAAAACTTGTCAATGGTAAAATCGTCCGGATCAACTTTTGTCCAGAGACCGTCCGGCCCGCGGAAATCCGGAATACCCGATTCCGTGCTGATACCGGCGCCTGTAAAAATCACCAATCTCTTCGAAGCCGCGATCATTTCAGCGACTTTATTTATTTTTTCTTCCATATAATTTTTTCGCAGCGCTTTCGATGGCTTGTTTTGATTTAGTTCTGTTACCCGATTTAATCTTATTGCGAATTTCTTGAAGCGATTTTTCATAGATATCAAGGATTTTTCCCACTTCCGGATTTTTAGTGATGATATCAATATAAAGTTCGGGGTTTTGCATAAATACTTTATTTATAATATCCACTCTTGTACGGAAAATCGGCGTGGAATATTTACTGATTTCAGCAAGCGTCACATTTGTCCGGGCAATTGCCATCCCCAGTGAAATAGTATTGAGATGATTGAGCGCCTGAACGATGGCCATCATCTTATCATGTTTTTGTGGTGTTGATTCCCAAACCGCCATTTTATTTTGACGAAAAACGTTTTTTACCCAGCCCAACCACTTTTTTCCACGCGCTGGACATAAAATAACATTCTGCCCTGATAAAGATTTTAATTGAGGTCCAAAAAGAGGATGACACCCGATGACTTCTGCTTTAGAATTCGCCAGCATGAGTTTTACCGGTTCTTTTTTCAGTGATGTCAAATCCATCAAAAGAGCATCTTTGGACAACAAAGGACCGACTTGTTTAATAATATCCAACGTGACGGGAATCGGCACAGAGACGACGATAACATTGCAGAGTCTGGCCAGGTCATTTATTCCCAGCTTAGTCTTTCTGCCGCAAACATAAACGGTACAGTCTTCTTTTTTGAGCAAATCGGCAAACCATTTCCCCATTCCATTCGTGCCGCCGATTATTCCCACTCTGATTTTTTTCATTGTCTAATCGCTTTCTGTCTTAGCAGATGATCCGCCAAAACAATGTTCACCATAGCCTCACAAACCGGCACTATCCTGGGCAGCACGCAGATATCGTGCCTCCCTTGTATTTCAATGATCCGTTCTTTGCCTTTGGAATCTAATGTTTGCTGCGGTTTTGCTATGGATGGGATCGGTTTGCAATAAGCTCTGAGGATGATTTGTTCACCGTTGGTGATGCCCGCCAATATTCCGCCCGCGTGATTTGTTTTAAATCCTTTTTTGGTCATCTCGTCATTGGACTGAGACCCTTGCAAACCGGCAAGCTCAAATCCATCACCGACTTCCACCGCCTTGACCGATCCGATGCTCATCAACGCTTTGGCCAGATCCGCGTCCATTTTATCGAAAACCGGTTCGCCCAAGCCCGCGGGACAACCGCGAACAATAATTTCCACCACACCACCCAATGAATCACCTTTTTTACGAACTGCCGCAAGCTTTTGTTCCATCTTTGCCGCAGCCTGTGCATCAGGGCAAAAAAGAAAATTCTCCTGTACAAATTTTCTTAAGTCTTTATCTGCCGGCATTCTGCCGCGATCAATTGCTATTGAACCGATAGCCTGTGTGTAGGCAATGACATCAATACCTGATTTGGCTATCAGCTTTGCGGCAATGGCTCCCGCGGCAACACGCGCAACGGTTTCTCTGCCGGAGGCTCGTCCGCCGCCGCGCCAATCGCGGACACCGTATTTTTGCAGATAGGTAAAATCACCCTGCCCCGGACGAAAGACGTCTTTCAATTCATTGTAGGAGGAAGATTTCGCGTCAACATTATTAATGATCAGGGAAATTGGAGTGCCGGTGGTTTTTCCTTCGAAAACACCGGAAAGAATTTCGACTTTATCACCCTCTTTTCTTGTCGTCGACGAAACAGAGTTGGACGGTTTTCTTCTGTCCAGTGCCTTTTGAATATCCGCTTCGTTCAAATGAATCCGCGGGGGACAACCATCCACGATAGCGCCCAGCGCCTGTCCGTGCGATTCTCCCCATGTCGTTACGCGGAAAACGCTTCCTATGGTATTGCCGGCCATAAATTCTCCTAAATAAAAATGTGCTCTTTAATAAAGGTAATTTTAAATAATATCAAAATACTGGATTCCCGCCTGCGCAACTGTTTCACATTCGATTTATGTCATTTCGATGCGAAGCGAGAAATCTTGTTTTTATATTGCCATGCCATTTAAGAAATGGTTCGCAATAACGTTGTTTTAAGATTCCTCATCCCGACAAATCGGGATTCGGAATGACATTATTTTTGTTAATATTAGCCAAATTTTTTGTTTTAAGCAAATATTGATAAATTTCTTCGACAACTTTTTCCACATTTTTATTTAACGTATCAATGGTGTAATCTGCAGCTTTTTCATACAAAGGTAGCCGTTGCCTCATAATATCTATTGTTTCCTGAACAATGTTTCCTGTTGTAAACTGCGGACGCGTGCCCCCTTTTTGAGCATCTTTCTTCAATCGTTCAATAATGTCCTCCAATGGAGCATTGAGCCAGATCATCACCCCCGACTGTTTTAACAAATCCACATTTTGTTTCAACAAATCAATATTCTCTCTGAATAAAACAACGCCACCGCCGGTGGCGATGACGCAATCTTCTTTTTGCATTAAAAATTTAATGGTCTCTTTTTCCTTCTCACGAAAATAATCCCATCCGTGCAACGCCACAATTTCCTTGATGGGCATACCGATCAGCTTTTCCACCATCGCGTCGGTATCCCAAAAAGGAATTTTCAGTTGAGCGGCAAGAAGCCTGCCCACGGTGGATTTTCCCGTCGCTCTGTAGCCGATTAAAACGACCTTCATAGTTTATTTAATTCCTCCCAAAACGTTGGGAACGACTTATCAACACATTTTTTATCGCTGATTTCGATGCCGTGTGCACTTAGAGCGGCAATTGCGAAACTCATGGCCATTCGATGATCGTTATAGGTTTCTATCTTTGCCGGCCGCATTTTTCCTCCCTGAATCATAATGCCTTCCGGTAATTCTTCAGCTTGAATGCCGACGCGGTTTAGTTCCGCAACCATCGCCGCCAGACGATTGCTTTCCTTAATTCTTAAATGAGCCACATTTTCGATAATCGTCTGACCTTCGCGGAAAGCGGATAAAACCGCCAGCGTAGGCACCATATCCGGCATTGCATTCAAATCAAAGGTAAGGTTTCCTTTGATAAGATTACCGCCCGTCACTTCGACCCAATTTTCCGCAGAGCTTACTTTGCAGCCCAGTTTTTCAAAGACATCCAGCAGACGAATATCTCCCTGCACGCTTTGCCGGCTGACCCCTTCGACTCGGATTGTCTTTTTTAAAATCGCCGCCGCCAGGAAAAAATAGGAAGCGCTGGAGGCGTCTCCCTCCACATAATATTTGCGCCCCTGATAAACTTTTCCGGTATTGACATGATACGCGTATGGACCGGTCTTGCTGATTTCCGCGCCGAAATCTTTCATCACATGAATGGTCAGTTCGATATAGGGAGCGGAGACAACGCCACCCTCCAGAGCCAAATCAATGCCTTTGGTTGTGAAGGGCGCGCATAAAAGAAGCGCCGACACATATTGAGAGCTTTCAATATCCCGAAGAATGACTTTCCCTCCGCTAAGTCCATGGGCGTTTATTTCCACCGGAGGACAATTATTCCGGCAGGAAATATTGACTCCCATGTCTTTTAGCGCATCCACTAAAGTCCCAACCGGCCTTTCGCAAAGACGCTTTTCGCCGGTTAGAATATATTTGCCTTTTCCCAGACAAACCAGGGCGGTAAGAAATCGCAGCGCCGTGCCGTTATTCCCCAAAAATAAATCTTTGCCGCTGTTGGATATTTTTCCTGCTGTGCCGGAAACAGAAAAGCCGTCGGTGGCGGGCATAATATTCGCGCCTAAGGCCTTTAAACCTTCCATCAGATATATTGTGTCCTCAGAAACAAGAACATTACGGATAACGGAATCGCCTTTCGCCAGAGCTGCCGCCACCAGCGCTCGCTGACTTAAGCTTTTCGATCCGGGAACACGAACGGTCGCGTATAATTTCTTAAAAGGAGGATCATCATTATTCACTTTTAGTCAACCTCTTCAAAACGATTTCTTTCATCAGGGTTCGCGACGGCTCTTTACCCGTCCATAGTTTTAATTGTTCGGCGCCCTGATGAACAAACATATCCACACCTGCAATAATCATACAGCCTCGTTTTTCGGCATCCATCAGCAATTTTGTCCTGAGCGGATTGTAGATAACATCCATGACATACTTGTAACAGCATAGAGCTGCGGGCTTTACCGGTGATTTATTTATCTGAGGGTACATCCCTACTGGGGTTGTGTTGATGAGACAATCGGCCTGAACGTTGCCTGCATCGGAAAGTGGATAAAACGGGCATTTAAATTCCCCCGCAAGAATTTTCCCTTTTTGCCGGGTACGGTTCAGAATGACGGGAAATCCACCTTCTTTGACAATGCCGTAAGCCGCCGCCCGCGCTGTTCCGCCCGCGCCAATGATGGCAAATGTTTTATTCTTAATGGTCATTGATTGCTTCAGCGCCAGAATTAATCCAAGCCAATCCGTATTGTAACCGGTCAAGCGACCGTTATGATTGACAATAGTGTTTACCGCCCCTATTTCCAGCGCGTCACTATCAATATCATCCAGATAGTCCATGACAGCTACCTTAAAAGGGATGGTCACGCTGGCGCCGAGAATATTCATTCCCCTGATACCTTCAATGGCCAGACCGATATCCTGAACACAACAAACGCTGTAGTTTTCTTCAATGCTCATTTTTTTCAAAGCCGCGTTGTGCATCAACGGGGAGAGGCTATGCCCCACGGGATTGCCCAGCAAAACGTAATTTTTCGCGAGAGCATTACACGACGATAAGACCGGCACCGACATACCGCTTTTTGCACTGATCAAATTTTTAAATCTATTCATTTGTTGAACGGTAAACTGTCCCGGCGCGGACTGTCCTTCTTTATGGA
This sequence comes from uncultured Smithella sp., assembly GCA_964480875.1. Lineage (GTDB taxonomy): Bacteria > Desulfobacterota > Syntrophia > Syntrophales > Smithellaceae > Smithella. The sequence continues at coordinate 9,599 of CAYZRT010000059.1, forward strand.
GTGTTGCAAAGCTCAAGAAATTTCCCATAAAGGGAGCAATAGCGCGGCTGATAACGCCTTTTTCCCCCATGCACAAGGAAATTATATTTTGAGAACGTTCCCTGGCATACGCAATCAGGTTTAAAGTTATGAGATTATCTTCAATCGTCCGGGCTGTAGTAACTATTTTAACGACAGCCGGTTTAAACCTGGCGCATTGCCCAAATACTTTTTTTAATTCAATCAGCGAGGGGGTTTTACTAAAATTATGATGCGAAACAATAAGTTGAGTTCTGCTTTTCTTCGCGCATAACGTTTTCAGTTCATTAATGGCTTTGCTTCCTTCCTCAAGTTCGATATCAATAAAATCTGCATCCCGTTCAATGGCTTCTTTAAGCAATGCCATTTTCTCTTTTTTATTCCTCACAACGGCATTTGTTTGCTCTGCTTTTGCTACAGAAGCCGTTTCTTCTTTTCTCCTGCAGGTAACAATGATCTTGATGGTCCTGGAATGTCTGCGAACAATTGAAATCAATTCGGCAAGATTTATTCCCCCGATTAAATCCATTCTTAATTCGACACAATCGGCAACTTGACAGCTTCTTTTAATGTCATTCAGCGCTTTTCTACCGGCGCCGGATGTTATGGGTGTGCAAATCATAACGCGTCTTCGCTTCTCGGGTATGAACCCAGTATTTTCAAAAAAGTGGTTTTCTTCCTCAGTTCCTTAAGACAGCCCTTGACATGGTCGTCGGTAATATGACCGATCAAATCCACAAAAAAGCTGTATTCCCATAATTTATCCTTTACAGGATGCGATTCTATTTTGGCCAGATTAATTTTTCGTCGGGCAAAAGACGACAACGCACTATGCAGAGAACCGGGAGAATGAGGCGTGGCGAAAATCAGCGATGTTTTATCATCACCGGTGACTTTGCTTTCTCCCCTCCCGATGACCAGAAAACGCGTCATGTTGGAAGCATTATCTTCAATGCCTTCGGCAAGAAGATTCACTCCGTAAATTTTACCGGCCAGTGAACTTCCTATGGCCGCCTCGTTTTTTTTCCCCTTGACCATTTGCACGGCGGCGGCAGTGCTTTCCACCTCACTTAAAACACAGTTGGGGAAATTGGTCTTGAGCCATACCTGGCACTGGGACAGAGCCTGCGGATGAGAATATATTTTTTTAATATCTTTCATGTTTTGGGCTGAAGAAATAAGACACTGGCTGATCCGTAGATAAATTTCCGCCCGGATTTTCAAAGGTGTTGTAATCAGCCGATCCAGTGTAACATTGACCGATCCTTCCAGAGAATTTTCCACGGGAACAAGTCCCCAGTCTATTGATCCCTTCTCCACTTCGTCAAAAACACGGGATATTCCGGTTTGGGGAAAAAATCGACTGGACTCACCGAAATGTAAACGCGCCGCCAGGTGGGAGAATGAAGCTTCCGGACCAAGAAAAGCAATCGTCATCGGTTTCTGTAATTCGCGCGAGGACGAAATAATTTCCCGGAAAATTGTTGTTAACGCTTTTTGCGAAAGAGGCCCCGAATTGAGGTCCTGTAAATAATTGTGAACCCTGGCTTCCTGTGACGGGTCATATACCTGAATCCCGCCTTCACCTTTTACTTTACCTATTTGAACGGATACGCGCGCCCTTTCATTCAAAAGCCGGACAAGTTCCTTGTCTTTTTCTTTAATTTTTTCTCTCAGAACCTCCAATTTCCCCGTTGTCATTGTTTCATCTCCTCAATTACAGCCGCAATAAGATCGTGATCAATTTTTCCATCGATAAAAGGCATTCCTATTTTTTTCAACAGAACAAAATTAATAATGCCGCTTTTTCTTTTCTTATCCATTTTCAGTTTCGCGATAATTTTCCCGCTATCAAGCGATTTTGGTATTTTAACGGGAAGTCCCGCTTTCCCGATAAGGGTTTCAATTCTTTTTGTTTCGTTGCTTTTCAGATATCCTTTCTTCTCCGAAATGCGCGCCGCGGCAACCATGCCCATCGCCACACCTTCTCCATGCGTTATAGAAAATTTTGACATGGCTTCCAGGGCGTGCCCCAAGGTGTGGCCGAAATTAAGAATGCGACGCAAACCATGATCTTTCTCGTCAATTTCGACAACAGACTTTTTGATCTGGCCGCAGTTTTCCACCACATTCAGCAACAACTTCGGATCTTTTGCTCTCAGGGCATCGATATTGGCTTCCAGATTGGAAAACATTTTTTCATCATCAATAATGCCGTACTTTATAATCTCCGCCAACCCGTTATTGAATTCTTTTTCAGGCAAAGTTTCCAGAAAACTCAAATTCGCAAACACGGCGCCCGGCTGATAAAAAGTCCCCAGCAGATTTTTTCCGAAAGAAAGATCGACCCCTGTTTTACCGCCAATACTGCTGTCTACCTGCGCAACCAGTGTGGTTGGAATTTGGATATAAGGAATCGAGCGCATAAAAATGGATGCAACAAAACCGACGATATCACCGACGACTCCCCCTCCCAAAGCGATAAGACAGGTTTCCCGGTCCGCTCCTGTTTCCATTAATTTACCCGCGATTTCCAAAACTGTATTGATATTTTTGGAAGCTTCTCCCGCGGGAAATTCAATGATCGATGCGTTAAGTCCAATGTCTTTCAAAGCGTGAATAAATTTTTTACCATAGAGCATTCCTACGATATTATCGGTAATCACAACATATCTTTCCGCTTTATGATCCTTGGCAATAAGAAGGGTCATCCGGTCCAATATATCCTTGCCGATTCGTATTTCATACGATGATGAACTTTTTTTATCCAGATTAACTTTTACCGTACGCATTTTTCTGATTCCTTTTTGGCCCTGATAAGGCTTTAATGTCTCATGACTGCCGTAATCGCTCTTAATTCATCCATCAACTGATAAAACTTTTCCGGCTTCAGCGACTGTGCGCCATCGGAAACAGCCTTTTCCGGTTCGGGATGAACTTCCACGATGATGCCGTCGGCGCCTACGGCTGCCGCCGCGCGGGAAAGCGGGATCACATATTTCCAATTTCCCGCAGCATGGCTGGGATCAACAATAACCGGTAAATGCGTCAAGCCTTTTAGCACAGGGACAGCACTTAAATCCAGGGTGTTTCTCGTCGCTGTTTCAAATGTTCTGATGCCGCGTTCACAAAGAATGACGTTGGGATTACCCTCGGAAAGAATATATTCCGCCGACATCAGCAGTTCTTCAATCGTGGTGCTCATTCCTCTTTTTAAAAGCACCGGTTTTCGTGAATGACCGACTTTTTTCAGCAGGGCAAAGTTCTGGATATTTCGCGCGCCAATCTGTAGCATATCAGCGTATAACTCCACAAGATCCACATCTGCCGGATTAACGACTTCGGTCACCGTCGGCAGACCTGTTTTGGAACTTATATCATTTAAGATTTTCAAACCTTCTTCCTCCATGCCCTGGAAACTGTAGGGTGATGTGCGTGGTTTGAACGCGCCACCTCTGAGAATATTCGCTCCTCCCTTTTTGGCTATATAGGCTGATTGCAGGAGCTGTTCTTCGCTTTCAATCGCGCATGGTCCCGCTATGACGACAAATTCAGATCCTCCGATTTTAATCGAACCGACAATAACTTCGGTATTGCCTTCGTGCGATTCCCGGCTGGCGAGTTTATATGGTTTTAAAATAGGCATTGTTTTTTCTACTCCCGGCAACGTTTCAGCATACTTAAGAATTTCCTTATTGCGGTTGTCTCCAATCGCTCCGATGATGGTCCTTTCCACACCTCTTGAAGGGTGCGCCTTATATCCAACCGATTCAATCCAACGAATAATCTCCTCTATTTGTTTTTCGGTAGCATGATTTTTCATGACAATGATCATGGTTCCCTCCTTATACAAGCGCTGATTTTTTAATCTTCAACTTCCACTTCGGTAAGACCTTCGTAAAATTTAAGAAATGCCAATTTCTCTTTTTCGTTTTTGCTTTCCGCAAGTTTCATTGCCACATCCGGATGACGGTTCAAAATTCCGGTTATCATATACGGAATGGAATAACCCCAATAAATCTCCCTGGTCAGAGGCATGATATCTTTGCTGATAACATCCAACAGCGGTCGAATATCAAATTTCGGATTCTTCAGGAAACTGATCAGCAGTTCCAGCGGACAGTTTCCGGCGGCACGCCCCAGTCCGTACAGTGTTCCGTCCAGATAATTGGCGCCCCGGATAATACCGGCGATGGTATTGGCAAATCCAAGCTGCTGATGATTATGGCAATGAATTCCGACTTCTTTGCTCTTCAGATACTTTTTATATTTATCGATATAGAAGTCAATATCTTCGCTGTAAAGCGCTCCAAAACTGTCAACAACATAGCACGCTGTTATTTTGGTTTCCTCTTCTATCTGCTGCAGCGCCTCGTCCAATTCCCGTTCAAGAGCCACGGAAATGGACATAATATTAATCGTGGCTTCATATCCTTTGTCGGTCGCGTTATTTGCGAGCATGATCGCCTTATCAACATCCTTCACATATGTCGCTACACGAATCACATCAACAACGCTTTTTTCTTTCGGCAATATGTCCTCCGCAACGGCTTTATGCGCGTCCTGCATAATCGCTATTTTCGTTGTATCCGATTTATTGCCATCCACAATTCTCATCAGATTTTCTTCATCGCAAAATCGCCATGGACCGTACTCATCCACGGAAAACATCTTTTTGCTGTTTCGGTAGCCGATTTCAACAATGTCTATGCCGGCGGCACAAACGGCTTTATATACATTCTTCACGGTATCGAACGAAAAATTTGATTTATTCATCAATCCACCATCTCTAATTGTACAATCAATTACCTTAATTTGCGGTCTAAACATTTTTTTATTTCCCCTTCGTAAAATTTTTATGAAAATTAAAAAGCCAGAGCGCTTTTTTCCGCCCTGGCTTAAAAAAAAGTAAAGCCATGGGCGCTTTCGATCTACCCATGGCCGTTTTGGTTTAATTTACCTTAACGAGTCCTCCTCAGCGACGGGCAGACCGATGTAAAATAGGTATAAAACCAATAACCATAAAAATTAATATTTACATTTAGCTTTCTGTCCATCGTGAAAATCCTGTCTTTTACGTTAAAGATTCATAATGAAACTATAAAAGTTTGTCAAGAGAAAATTTTGTTTTTTTCAAGAACCTAAAAAAATGATAAAACTCAACGGCAATATTTATTAGCTCTGGCATATTCCAATAAATTACAATCTCCAAGCTGACAGGCTCTGTGCGCGTCATGGCAGCCAGGCTCTTTATTGCCATGATTCAAATAAGTTAAACCCCTGTTATTGTATCCTTCAGTAAAATTTGGATTTAGCCTGATAGCATCATCAAAGTCTCTGATGGCCTGTTTATAGTCACCGATCTTATTAAAAACACATCCCCTATTGTAGTAACTATCGGAGTAGTCTGGATTCAGTCGAATAGCATGATTAAAATCTTCAATCGCCTGTTGATATTTTCCTGTTTCAGCAGAAGCAATTCCTCTGTTGTTATAGGCAAGAAAATAATCTGGTTTTAACGCGATTGCCGCATTAAAATCGGAAATTGCCAAATGATACCGGCCCAATTCATAATAACAAATACCCCTATTGAAATAACTTTGAGCGACGTTTGGTTTTATGGAAACGACCCTGCTAAAATGTTCCAGAGCTTCCTCCTTTCTGCCCTGTTCAGACAAAAAAAAGGCCAATTTGGTGTGAGCCATATAATTATCCTTCGTGACACGCAAAGTGTGATTCCACAGCGTTATGCTGTTTTTCCAATAACCGCATTGTTGCCACGCTAAAATTGCCAGAACGATTAAAATAACAACGCTCACCGGAACTAAAATCATTTTTTGAAGCCTTTCTTGCGACATCAAAAGCGGAATACCCCAAGCCACCATAATGAAAATCCCAATAGAAGGTATGTAAGTATAGTTGTCGGATTGTGCCCTTGAGCTGACCTGCATGATTCCGATAACGGGTAAAATGGTAATAAAATACCAAAACCATCCCACAAAGAGAAACGGCAAGCGTTTCATCACTCTTACAACGATCATACTTATGCAAAGAATCAGAATAACGGAACACAAAAATTGCCAGAAAGGAACCTGCAATGAGAAAGGATAATAGACAGCCATGTCACGCGGCCAGAACGTTTTCTCCAAATACGTGATAAAAGCAATGGGGGCATTAGCAAGACGCGATGTTAGAAGATAACTGTAAAAATCACGATCCTGGGATAAGGTTTTTAGATAAGGTCTTGCGTAAATCGTTATAACAGAGAAAATTGCTGAAAGAATAAAAAAAGGTATTTTTTCAATAAATTGTTTTAACAAGGCATTGCTTTCTCCTCTTTGAAAGCGAAGAAGACCCAGTGGCCAGTAATCCAAAAGAATCATGACAAAAGGCAGAGTAACAGCCATTGATTTGCTCATCAACGCCAGAAAAAAAAAGCAAAGGACCAACAGATACCTTTTTACATCCGGTTTTTCCTTGTACAGAATATAAAGGCAAAGCGTAAACATCCCGAAAAAAGCACACAATACATCTTTACGCTTGGTTATCCAGGCCACCGTTTCCACATGCAGGGGATGCAGCGCGAAAACAGCCGCCACAAAAGCGCTACGCCATACCGAACCCGTCATTCGATTAAAAAGCCAAAACAGCAATAACGTCGTCAGAAGATGCAGCGCGACATTCGTCATATGATAACCGCCGGCATTCAATCCATAAAGTTGATAATCCAACATCAAAGAAAGCCTGGTCAAAGGGTGCCAGAAATCAGCGTCAAACGTACTGAATGCCCAGCAAACGCCTTGCAGCGTTAAACCGGACATTATGTTATCATTCATTAAAATGTAAGTATTGTCATCGAAATTGACGAAATCAAAGGAACGAACCTGCCAGAAAACGGCAAGCGTTGCTAATGTCAGAACAACATAAACGATCAGCATCTGTTTTCTGAAATTATTTTTCTTCTCTTTCATGATTTCCTGTAATGACTATCCTGCGGGGAAGAAAGCCTATTGCTTGTCAGGTGATTCGTTTAATTTACGGGTTGCTTCTTCTACCGCTTTACCGGCTTGCTCCGCGGTATCAGAAGCCTGATGTGCTTTTTCAATTGCCGGCTTCGCCTGATCGGCGCCTTGCATCATAACGGTCGCCGTCGGGGCGGCAAAATATTTGGACCATAAAAGACCTGCGCCGATGAGCAGCGCAATAATCAAAATCACAGCCCATGCCGAAATGCCTTTTTCATTCTTCATCACATCAGACCTCCTTCTCTTGATTGTGGGACACATTCTCCGAATGCGCCTTCGGTCGGATCGTTCGGGCATTGTGACCTTTAGGTTAGAACGATCCCTACCCGATATTATCTTTCTCTTTACGCACGGGTGGGGGCATTGTTTAGTCCACATGAATGACCATTGCGTCTCCCTGGGCTAAGCCGCCGCAGATTCCGCAGACGCCATAACCGCCGCCACGGCGTCTGAGTTCATACATCATCGTCATTAATATTCTTCCGCCGCTGGCGCCAACCGGATGACCGATGGCAATGGCGCCACCATTGGGATTAGTCTTCTTAAGCATTTCTCTCCACTTGGTTTCATCATCGCCCGCAAGCATCTTTGTAGATACCAAAGTCACGGCGGCAAATGCTTCGTTAATTTCTATAATTTTCAGGTCCTCTACTTTGAGAGATGCCCGCTCCAGCGCTTTACCGATTACTTTTGCCGGAAGCTCAGCCATACGTCTGGGCTCACCCGCACCGCTGGCCACGGCCACAATGGTTGCCAGCGGTTCGATACCCATTTTTTCCGCTTTTGAACGCCGCATGATAATGACGGCTGTTGCCCCGGCATCCAGACCTGGAGCATTCCCCGCAGTAACGGTAGGACTACCGTATATCGTCTTTAACTTAGCCAGTGCCTCCATGGTCGTATCCGGTCGCGGAAGTTCGTCTTTATTAAAAATTACCGGTGTGCCTTTTTTAGAAGGCAATTCAACACTAACCAGCTCATCATTGAACAGGCCTGCCTTATCGGCTGCCGCCCATTTTTGGTGTGATGCCAGCGCCCATGCATCCTGTTCCTGCCGCGTGATACCGTGCTCGATGGCGATTTCACCGGCATCGCGTCCCAGCGGCGTGTATTCACGATAGGTAATGGGATTCA
>CAYZRT010000060.1:0-17688 GCA_964480875.1 uncultured Smithella sp.
TACTGCGGATGCTTCATCCGAAATGGGTCAAAGAAATGGAGCATGAAGGCAAACTCATGGTATCTAAAGAAGAGAAGTAGAAAACAGAAACGCATTATTCAAAAATTGAGGGGCTTGCAGACAAAAATCGGCAAGCCCCTTTTCATTGAATTTGTCAAAGCCCGCATAATATCAGACGGAAAATTCGGCCAGAAATGATCGTTCTGCTTCATAGGTGCCGATCAATATCAGTTCTTCTTCCTTGCCCAGTTTGATGGTCGGTTCCGGGTTAATATAAGTATTTCCTTCCCTGACGATGGCGATGACCGTGCAGCCTGTTTTTTTTCGGATGCCTGAATCCATCAGCGTTGTTCCAAAAAGTGATTTCGGTGTCGGAAGATGGAAAATATTCAATCCTTCCGCCAGCAGCATGGTTTCCTCATGGATGAGAAAATTAAATATTGTGTTGGCGCCGAGCGATGCGTATGACATCACAAAATCTGCGCCGGCGCGGTGAAGCGTGGAAACATTACGGTCTTCGCTGGCGCGGCTGAGAATCTGCATATCCGGCCGCAGGCTTCTCAAATATTTTGTCAGATAGATATTCGTTGCGTCATCGTGCGATGTGATGATGGCGGCCGGGGCTTTTTCAAACCAGGCCTTTTCCAGGGTGTGAATATCGGCCGCGTCGCCGGAGACGAAATGAGAGTCGCCCTCATTTCGTCTCCGGCTTTTTTCAATGATAAGATAGGGGATCTCCTGCTGCTGAAAACGCGCTGCCACAGCCAGCCCGACTCTCCCTCCGCCGACAATGATGACCGGATCACCGGCTATTTTACAGATATGATAGAAAGAATAAACCTCGTCATATTGCGCGAGGGAGGTTTCCAGTCCCGCCAAAACAAGAACGCTTGTCCGTTCAATAATATAATCCGGTTTGGGAATAATGAATTTGCCGCGTTCCCAAATCCCGATGACCGTTAATCCGAATGTCTCGCGCAATTTGCTCTGCGCCAGGCTTTTCCCGACAAGCGGTGTTCCCATCGCTGGTGACTGAGCGATGACAAATTCTTTGTACCTGTTGATGATATTGGATTTGCAGTCACCGGCGACAGTCCATGCCGCCAGAGATCTTCCCATGATATCGTAAAGCTGCAGAACCAGGGAACTTCCTGCCAGTTGCAGAATATCCACCGAGTGTGGTGATTCCGCTGTCGTGATAATGGGGATGTGTTCAAAATCTTCCCGCAGAGTTAACGTAATATTTGTATTCATTTGATCACTGTTCGACGCCACGACCAGAGCGGCGTTTTGCACGCGCATCTTTGTATATGTTTGCGGATCGTCAATATTACCGAGGGCAACCTTGATGCCTTTATCATACAGGTCCAGCGCTTTTGACAAATCTTCAATAATAACGACATAATCCTTTTTGTAGCTTTTTAATTTTTCAATCAGCGCTGCGGTAACCGGATCGAAATTGGTTATGATAATATGGTTCCTGGTATCGTTGGGAAGTTCACGGGGCGCGCGGCTTCTTGCCTGCGCTTCCATCCATGGCGCGAAAAAGAATTTAATAAATATGAAAGGCAGAAGCACCAAAAGAAGAATAACCCCGGAAAGGAGAACAAAAATGGAGAACGCTCTGCCGAGATCACTGGTGAAAGTGATATCGCCGAATCCCAGCGTGGACATGACCACCATGGTCCAGTAGAAACCGGTGATCCAGGAATGCTCCTGTCCCTCCATCGCCATGATATAATGGAACAAAATACTGTAGGTGGTAACCAGCGCGATGATGACGAGAAGATACTTTACCAGCAGACGGATATTGGCCTTGACTATTTTGCTTTCGACGAAGGAACTGACGACAGCAGGTAAAAATTTCATAGGAATGGTATCCTTGTATAAAAACACCTTTTCATTGATTTCATTTAATAGCGGTTAAAGTATAGAAATTACGATTATGCCTGTCAATTAAAAATGAATCCGTTAAAAATGAATCCGGGTAAAGGGTGACGAATTTCTTGTTTAATCGAGGATTATTGCCTTTAACGCTTCTTCAATATCAGGATGTTTGAATTTAAATCCGGCATCGAGCAGTCGGCGGGGAATCACACGCTGACCTTCCAGCAAAACTGAACCGAATTCGCCAAGAATCAATTTAATCATAAATCCCGGCGCAGGCATGAAAGACGGCCGGTGTAAAATATTACCAATGGCCTTGCCTAAGTCGGCATTGCGTTCCGGCTGGGGCGAACAAAGATTTACTGCGCCGCTTATTTCCGGATGTTGGAGTAAAAAGCCAAATGCCTCAGCGAGGTCTTGCATATGCACCCAGGAAAACCACTGCCTGCCGCTACCCAATGGCCCGCCCAGGAAAAATTTGAACAGTGGAATCATCTGCCCGAGCGCGCCGCCGTTTTTCCCAAGGACGATGCCGAATCTTGTAATAACAACCCGCGCCCCTTTTTCTTTCGCGCACAGGGCCTCCTGTTCCCAATCATAAGCCAGCCGCGCCAGAAAATCATTGCCTGCTGCGGAGTTTTCGGCCAGCTCTTCATCCTGATGAAAACCGTAATAGCCGACTGCCGACGTACTGAAGAGAGTTATCCTGCCGGCGTCCGCCGGTAGCGCATCAACCACATTACGGGTTGTTTCGATACGGCTTTCTCGTAGAATTTTCTTTTGCTCAGGTGTCCAGCGGCTGAAGATGGACGCTCCGGCCAGATTAATGATTACATCGTGCTCTTTGACGGCATCCTGCCATTTCCCCTTAACGGTCGGATTACCGTCAAGGTAGTTGAGGCCGTTCAATTTTAGAGCCGAGTCACCTGAAGACTGGGTAAGAATTGTAACGTTGTGACCTTCTGAAGTGAATTTTTTTGCCAGAAATGTTCCGACAAATCCCGTGCCGCCTGTCATGAAGATATTCATGCTCATCCTCCTTATTCTTTAGAGAGTTTAAAAAGGCTTCACCATTTGTTCACTTGCCGTCGCCGATCAGCGGCAATACTTTTTCTACTTTAAAATAGATGAGAAACTTTGCCTCCGTGTCGTATTTGCGCCCCATTCCTTTATATTTCTTACGACGGATTTGTTCAATCAGCGGGCTGTCTTTTTCTTCATGAGTTTTTGTCAGATAAAGACGGTATCCTTTATAGGAACCTTCTTCTTTAAAAAGATATATCGCGGATGGATTTTTTTTCAGGTTAGCGTGAGTCAGTCTGTCGGAAGCGATAAAGGCAACCGTATTTTCATCCATAAAATGAGGCCTTCCATAAATAGCCGCATTGACATTCCCCTTGTCGTCAGCGGTGGAAAGAACACCGACGCCGCTGGTATTTTCAAAATATTCTTCAAGCTTCATACTTCCTCCTTTAAAATTCAGACCTTTTCAGGTAAATTAAATCATGTTCAGAAATTTGTAAAGAGAAAGGGATAAAAAATGAAAATAATACTCATAGCCTTAGTCCTCTTTATAGCCGGTTGTGTCAGCGTGCCGGAAAATATAACGCCGGTTGAGCATTTTAATATTGAGCGGTATCTGGGTAAATGGTACGAAATCGCACGGCTTGATCATTCCTTCGAACGAGGGCTAACTTCTGTCAGCGCCGAATACAGTCTACGTTCCGATGGTGGCATAAAAGTCATCAACCGCGGTTTTTCCGCAAAAGACAACAAATGGAAAAAAATTGAAGGCAAAGGCTATTTTGCCGATCGTCAGGATAGAGGCTTTCTGAAGGTATCGTTTTTCGGTCCGTTTTATGGTTCATATGTGGTTTTCGATTTGGATCGCGAGCATTATTCTTACGCGCTGGTTTGCGGCCCGGACGAATCATATTTATGGCTTCTGGCACGCAGTCCTCAAATGGACGACGATTTAAAAAAGCGTTTGGTGGATAAAGCTGCCGCGCTGGGCTTTGACACCACGAAATTAATTTATGTGTCGCATGATCAGTAGGCATCATCTTTTACATTGGAAAATATAAATGAAGGATGACTTATGCAAAATGCATTTATTTGAATGTGTACGAATCGATACAATACGCAAAGGACTATAATGACCGACCTTTATTTTTAATAAAGTGGTCATAATTAAAAGAAAAAACAAATCCTCGCTGAGCGTCGTGCTTGTGCAAACGGCTGATTTATTTAAGAGGCAAACGACAAAGCACATCCGATACTTCGCTAATCTGTTGAATTTTTGATTTCTTCTTTAGCCTCGGGTTGTATGAGGTCCTCAACTTGCTGAAATATCATGTTCCCAAATGTCATCATGAGAATCGTTATGAAGATTACCTGGGTCACTACGCCGATGTTCATAAATGAAAGTGACATTGCGCTTGGTATGCTCAAAAAGAGTAATATAGTAATCAAACCGCGCGGCGCGAAGAAGAGCAGCGGACTGAGTGGTATTTGAAGGATCATTTTAAAATATAAAGCGCGCAGCAGGAAAATAATTGCAATCAATATGACGGCTATTTTCAGATTATTGATATTGAACAAATCAGAAAGACTAATGAAGAATCCAAACATTAGAAAAAAGAAAGAGCGCACAATAAAAGTTAGTTCGGCTGCAATATTTTTAAATCCGCTTAAATCATCATTAAAAGTGTCAAAGCTAATTATTTTTTCAGAATGTTTGTTTTTAAATATTTGGTTGTTGTTTATCACCAGTCCAAAAATCAGCACAACGAGTAGTGATGGTAAATGAATAAGTTTTGCCAAAGAGTACACTAAAACAATAACCGTCATTATGAAAACGTATTTTACATGATGATTAATTTTATGAAGCATATATGCAAGCGCGGCACTGACAATAATAGCAGCGATTAACGTCAGAACGAGTTCCGCAATAAACCGAACTACTCCCGAAGAAAATGAACCACTGGATAACAAGATGAAATCAAACGCCAAAATTCCTATGATGTCCGACATGGCGCTTTCATAAGTGACAAAGTCACGATCGTTTTGTAATAATCCTACTGCCGAGGGAATGGCAACGGCACTGCTAATCACAGATATAGGAATGATATTTATCAGGAACATTTTTATATCGTAATCAAAATAGTAAACAGCGACGTAAGTTAACAGACCTGTAAAGATTAAGAAGAGTAAAATGGCCGAGGATAATGAATGGATGATTAACGCGCTTTTCTCTTTGATGAGCATCAGATCGAGGCTTGCTTCCAATACAATGAGTATCAGCCCCAGGGTTCCCATGACGGGGAGGATTCTGTTCATGTACGGTATGTGAAGATCGAAATATTCTGAAATGTAATGAAGCGCCAATCCGGTAATAACAAGCATGAGCACGCTGGGGATCTTTGTATGCTTTGACGTGATATCAAAAAAATATGCTAGAAGCACCATCAGACAGAAACCTATTAAAATATAGTAAGTCATTCTGAAATCCTTTTTTATAATATACTTGCGTCTCTTTTTTAATTTTACTAAAATATTATTGTCGGTTAAACAAGTTATTTATTTTTGAGTAGTTTTAAAAGTAAAATAAATCATTAAAGACAACGTTTATTGAGAATACAGAAAATAGTTCTTTGGGCTTGTAATGATGGAATAATTAAAATAATAAAAAACATTTTAAGGAATAAACTCAGGCAGCGCCGGGCTATGTAATGATTCAACGCGGAAGCGGGTAATAGCCTGTCGGTCCCCCGTTTTTGAAGGTTATGGCAATGTTTACTATAATTAAAGGAGGAATTTGATATGAAACTTCATACACTATTATTAATGTTTGTGTTGGCAATAATAGTCGCTTTCACCACTTTAAATTGGACGGCATTTATCACACCAACCGCATTGTCGCTGGGCTTTACCCATATTCAAATGCCATTAGGCTTGGTCATGCTTGGATTAATGCTGTTTCTTTTAGTTATATTTCTCTTTTTTGTGACATATATGCAAACACTGTCAATACTTGAAGTTCGTAATCATTCGCGAGAATTGAAAATCTATAAAGAGCTCGCTGACAAGGCGGAGGTTTCACGCTTTACCGAATTGCGCACATATTTAGAGAACAAGCTGTCTGAACACGAAAATCTTCATAGGGTATGTAAATCTGAAATAATTGCAAAAATTGAGCAAACCGGGAAGGATCTCAAAACATTGATGGAAGAGACCGGTAATACGCTTGCCGCCTATATTGGTGAGATGGATGATCGTATGGAAAACAAAAACCAGGAAGGCAACAAAACATAATTTTAAAACGGAATATAGAGAATTTGATATAAACGTAAAAGAAAAAAGTCGTCAGGATTGTTGCCGAAAACCCGGTGAATATTTAAATGATCTCGTCAAGAAAAATTACAATTTATAGAAGCGTAGTTCAAAAGCAATGAGATTCGAGATTTATCCCTTTTATTTTTGTATAAAAACAGTTCTCGTCGGGTATGCGAATTCAATTCTTTCATCCGCGAAGCGGCGGAATATTTCCAAAATGATTTTTTCCTGAACGTCCATATAAAGATTATAATCGCGATCAGTAATAAAATAAACGACCTCGAAATTCAGTGACGAATCTCCATACTCTTTAAAATGAACACGGTCAAATTTTTAAATTACATTATTCGTCAGATTATTTTGAACATTTCTTTTTTTCAACACTCTGTTGATTTCACGCAGAAGTCGTAAAACTTCGTGCTGGCCCCTGAGATAGAAGCGGGCCTTGCTGGATGTTTTTCTTCCCACTCGGACAGTGAAAAGATTAGTCTCTTCCAGAAGAAACACATTTTCATCCGTTTCATCGTCCCCAATAAATAATCCTTTTTTTCGTCCAGACTTTTTCATTAAAATTTTTAGGGAAATGCCTTTATCCGGTGCACGGGGGGGGATTAGATTTTCAATAAATTTGCCGCCTATTCGCAGAGGTCGCGGGACTAATTTCTCTATTACTTTAAGCATGTCGGCATGAGTCTTTTTGATGTTAGCGGCATGGCGATAGTGAATAGATAAAGTCAACCCTTTATTTTCTATTACAGTGTTATCCAAGTTTGCAATTGGTAGAAGATTATTGAGCTGGGATTGCCATTGTTCAACAATTCGCGCAAATTCATTTTCTCGATTTTTCCACCCGGGAAGACCTTCAGCGCCATGATTTCCGATGAGGAAACGGGGCGATATGCCAAGGTGATGCAATGCATCTTTGCGTGAACGTCCTGTAATAACTGCAACGATTGCCTGTCTTTTTAGAATGGTAAATTCCTTCCGGATGGAATTGGGGATTCCTATAACACAGGGTTCTGGCGCTATTGGCGCTAACGTCCCGTCAAGATCAAAGGCAAAAAGAGTTGTATTGTCGATAAAATTTCTCATTTCGGAAAGCGCGGTTTTTCCAAAAAGATATTCTGGTTTTTTATTTATACTCATGAATCAATTCCGATCCGGGCGGCCAGTTTTTCTCTTTGACGTATTTTTGAAGCGTCAATCAACATCCGCCCCGCCCATCGGTAAACATTGAAATCACGGACCATGGATCGCATGCTGCGCATCCGCTCCCGCTGTTCAAATTCGGGCATGGTCAGAGCCTGATAGAGGGCTTCGGCCGTTTGTTCAATATGATAAGGATTAACGATCAGGGCTTCATATAGTTCATGCGCCGCACCGGTAAACCGGCTGAGTATCAGGACGCCCTGCTCATCATCGCGAGCGGCAATATATTCCTTGGCGACCAGGTTCATGCCATCATGAAGGCTCGTGACCATGCAGACATCGGCAGCGCGGTAGTAACGGTTGACATCTTCCGGTTCATGATGTTCGACTCTCAGGTAAACCGGTTGGTATGCGCCGTTGGCGAAACGTTGATTGATGTGCGTGGCCAGAGTTCTTACGCGGGCTTCAAAAGCCTGATATTCTTCAAGTACCGAGCGCGAGGGAGCGGCGATCTGGACAAAAGAAAATTTTCCGACCATCTCCGGATAGTTTTCCAAAAGACTTTCCACGGCTCTTAAGCGTTCGAGAATTCCTTTTGTATAATCCAGTCGATCAACGCCCAATCCGATTAAACAACGGTTATCGATCTTTAAATTTTTTCGGATTTCAGCGCGGCACTGGGCTACTGAGGGTTGATCCTCATGCCAGGGCGAAGGCCACTGAATCGATATGGGGTAAGCCTCCACCAGAGTGAGATTGCCGCCGTGAGAAATTGTTGAGGCCACGTGATCAACTCTTGTCTCCAGATATCTGTCCACGGTTTCGAGAAAATTTTTGCAGTGAAAAGGCGTGTGGAATCCCAGAATGGTACTGCCCATCATGCCCTGCAGCAGGTCTTCCCGCCAGGGGCAGATGCCGAAAGATTCCGGATTGGGCCAGGGGATGTGCCAGAAGGTGATAATGGTTGCCTTGGGCAATGCTTTGCGGAGCATTCCCGGTAACAACGCGAAATGATAATCCTGGACTAAAACAACGGGATCCTCCCTGTTGGCTTCCTTGACGACGGCATCGGCAAAACGCTGGTTAATTGTTACGTAATGTTTCCAATCACTTGTTCGGAAAATTGGGCGAACATGAGCAATATGGCAGAGGGGCCATAATCCCTCATTGGCAAATCCGTAATAATAGCCCTGTTCCTCTGCCCGGGACAGCCAGATACGCCGGAGTGTGTATTTAGGCTGGCCGGGAGGAATGCTAACGTGATCGTTTTTATCGACAACGTCACGATCGGCTGTGCCACCGCCGTGGGCAATCCATGTTCCGGAACAAGCCTTCATAACAGGTTCAACCGCTGTCACCAGGCCGCTGGCCGGACGCTGAATTTCAATTCCTTCTTTTCCTTTCATATGAATGTAGGGTTCGCGGTTGGAAACCACGAGAATCTGTTCTCCTGCTAATTGTTTATAAAGAAGCTCCCTTAATTTATCCGGGTTCCAGGAAATAGTGACATCATCGGCAAATTTTCTTTCGGCATCTATGGTACGTAACAAAGATCGCAGATCACCCATGAGTGGCTGTAGCTCTGAATTTGATTCTTTGGCAAAAGGCTTTACCAGACTTTCGCCGCGCAAAAGGGATCGCACTCCACTCATCCATCCACGCCAGCTTAAATGAGCAACCAACACGGTAATAAAGGATATGACAAGAAAGAGAATAACAAATAAAAATACAATATACTTGCGCGTCTCTGCACTACGTGATTCTATAAAACTCATGTCGTGAATAAGGAACAGATAACCGGACGGTATTCCGGCGATAAGAACGGGTTTCACCGCGACATGAACCATGCCGCTGGGTAGTTTAAGAACAGAAGGTTTTTCCGGTGTCTCTGCATGAGGAGATGGGCAAGCTAGATCGCCGGGGAATTTAGGCGTCCTGTACAACAATTTACCCTGACCGTCACAGAAGCCCATGGCAAAAAGCCTTTCATCTTGTATGACACGTCTCATCAGGGCATTCATTCTTGCTGTATTTCCTTGTTCCCAAAATTCGCTGAGTGTTTCGTGGGTTGTGTTGGCAATTAGCTGTGAACGTATATCAAGGTCGCGTGTAAACCAATGCAGGGTAAGCTTGTCCACCAGAGGAAGTAATGCGAAAGCCAGTAGGGTCATCGCTACAATCAGAGGAATGATAAAACGTAAAGTAAGCCGTAAAGAACGAAAAGGCTGGATTTTTTTTTCTGATTGAGGATTCATAAATATTTCCTCCTTTTAAAAGGCGCTATCCCAGCGTTTGCTCAGTCGAATGGCGGCATTGATCAGCCCGACCATGCTGTATGTCTGAACAAAGTTTCCCCAAGCCTCCCCCGTGTGCGGATCAATATGTTCGGCAAGGAGGCCGTGATGATTGCGCTTGGAAAGAAGATTGGCAAACAGATCACGGGCTTCGTCAATGCGGTTCAGGGCGGCTAAAGCATAGAGATACCAACACGTACAGACAACAAATGCGTTTTCGGGAATGCCAAAATCATCGGTTTCTACATATCGGAAAATATAATTGCCACGTTTGAGTTCCCGTTCAATGGCCGCGACCGTTTTCACGAAGCGTGGATCATCTGCGGGTAGAAATCCTATATCATGAATAAGCAAAAGAGTTGCGTCGAGAGTATCTCCTTCAAAGATACCTGCAAAGGCCTGTTGTTGTTCACTCCAGGCCCTCGCGCAGATTGTTGTATGTATTTGATCAGCCTTTTCCCGCCAGTAAACAGAGCGTTCCATTAATTTTAGTTGAGCAGCAATCCTGGATAGGCGGTCGCACGCTGCCCAGCACATCATGCTGGAAAACGTGTGAGTGTGAAATATATTTCTTGTCTCCCATGGTCCGGAATCCGGCTGATTATGCATGGCAAAAGCTGTCTCTCCTAAACTTTCCAATCGTGTAAATAGCGCATGGACTCCTCTGTGAGCGAGACGTTTATCAAAAAATACATGAGCCACGGCAAGAATTGCTGAACCATAAACATCATGTTGTATTTGTTCGCATGCCTGATTGCCAATTCTGACCGGTCCCATTCCACGGTATCCGGCGAGGCTGGCCACTTCCCGTTCATTGAGTCGGGCTTTGCCGTCAATGCCGTAAACCGGTTGTATATGTCCATTAGGAGCTCCTGCTACCAAATTGATCAAGTAGCTTAGATATCGTTCCATGGTGTTGGTCGTGCTGAGACGGTTCAAAGCGTTGACAACGAAATAGGAATCTCTCAGCCAACAATAACGATAGTCCCAGTTACGCCCTGAGTGTGGCGCCTCCGGAATAGATGTTGTGAGCGCTGCAATAATGGCACCGGTATCCTCAAAAGTATTCAGTTTCAGTGTGATTGCCGCGCGAATGACTTCATCCTGCCACTCATAAGGAATGGAGAGATCACGAACCCAGTCATGCCAGTTGGCAATAGTTTCTTCCAGAAAACGGCGGGAAAGTTCACCGATGGCGTCCGGAATCGTTTCATCGGGCCCTAAGATGAGCGTGGCAGAGTCTTCAAGAAAAAAAGGTGTTTCTTCCAGCACTGCAGTCACGGATATGTCAGTCGTCAATCGCAAGACTAAGGAAGGCGCTACATAGCGTACATGATGACTTCCGTGGGTCATCGTGCAACGATGACTGCCGTATTCATACAGGGGACGAACACGTAAACAAATGCGGGGTGTGCCATGAATTTGACGAATTTTTCGTATCAGCATCATGGGCATGAACATGCGGCCATGTTGAAAAAATCTCGGCGCAAAATCAGTGACTTCAATGACAGCGCCATGTGTGTCTGTCATCCGGGTCACAAGAACGGCTGTGTTTGGCAAATAAAACTGTTCGCTGTTCACTTTATCCAAAAGTTCGATTGAACAGTAGCCAAAACCTTCGCCATCGGCGTGTTCACTGAGCAGAGAGCAGAAAACAGGATCACCATCGAACCGGGGCAAACAAAACCACGCAATTTCAGCGTCTTGATTTATCAAGGCGCCTATGTTGCAATTGCCAACCAGACCAAGTTCAAGCGAGTTTTTCATAAAATATCTCCGCAATGATTAAGAAACAGTGTTGATGATCATCGTATTCCATAATAGCTGTTGTTTTATCCTATAGGGTTAATATAATTTTTGATGTTCCAATTCTCCCCAGATAAGCGCTGCCGCTCCCAAAATTGCACTTTTGCCTGTTTTTATGCCTGATAACATCAGCTTTACGGTTCCTTTATACGCTGTGAACAAAAAATCTTCCATGTACCGCCGAGTCGGTTTAAGCAGGAGGTCTCCGGATTTGGCCATTCCGCCCACAATAAAAATTGCTTCGGGGCTCGTGTGAGCTACCGCATCAGCCAATTTCATTCCCAGAATTCGTGCGGTGCGATCAAACGCCTCCAATGAAAGAACATCGCCTGTCTTCGCCAACTCATGTATTTTTTCCGCCGTTATTTCATCATGACTCATAACTTTTAAGGGGCTCGGTTCTTGTCTTTCGGTAAGCAAAGTTAAAGCCGTCTTGATAAGACCTGTGGCCGATACATACGTTTCCAGACATCCTTTTTTGCCGCATCTGCATGGCCTTCCTTCCGGGTCAACGGTAGAGTGCCCTATTTCTCCCGCGAAACCACTGTATCCATAGAGAACCCGACCATCCACCACGATACTGCTGCCGAGACCGGTGCCTACAGTAATCACCAAAAAATGTTTCATCCCGCGGGCATTGCCAAAAAGCATTTCTCCAATCGCCGCAATATTTGCATCGTTGGTGATCGCCACAGGTAAATCATAGTATCTCCGAATCAATCCCTTGAAATCAACAATTTTTCCCCAGTTCAAATTAACAGCCTTTTCGACTGTTCCGCGATAATAATTGGCGTTGGGCGCACCGATTCCAATGCCGCGCAACTGATGGGATGGTGACAAGCCCAGCCTGAGGTTCTCAATATGCCGGTGAAGCCGTGATACAAATTCTTCCACGTCATCGCTCGCGTTTGTTCCCATGGAAGCCTCGGCAATGATCATGCCTGCGCGATCGACAAAACCAAAGGATGTATTTGTGCCGCCAATGTCGATTCCTAAAACGATATCTATGTCCGACATGCCGTTCTCCTTTTGTCTTCAACGTTCACAATGGATACTTATCTTTATCACTAGTTAATTTTTCAATATAGTAAAAAATTAATTCAGAACAGAATACGTCAATATTGAGATTACGCGTTATTTACAGATTTGCTTTTGTAAATAATCTTCTTGCGATTTTGGAACTATTTTTTTCCATTTTGCATTATCATTGGAACGCTGCAGTAATATATTTCCTGATGCATCATAACAAATGATGGATGTTAAACGTGAAAAATTGTTACGACAATCTATTTCATGTAAGGTTAAATCATATGCCAGATTCTCTAATTGTCCCCTCGTATATCGTCCGCTTTTTACAAGTTTTTGAATATCCCTTTCCTTGTGCGCATGAGAATATATTAATTTTCGCCAGACGTGAACAACATTTTTTGCTTTTTGTTTTATGCTATTCTTGTCATATAAATAAACAGATCCTTGAATAATCCTTCCGTATTGAATCCAATTATTTTTATAATTTATTGCCGGTTGTATGGATGATTTGTTCTCGGTTGCGCAGATTTTTTTATGTAATATTTCTCCCACACTATTAGGCGCAATATGTTCCCAAGCACTATTTTTAATATCTTGATTTATAACTTTTCCTTTATGGTCATAATATAATATCTCTTTTACTTTATTTAATTTTTTTATACAGTCGATTTCCAACATGGATATACTGTAATCATAATCCTGATATTTTATGGATTCCTCTGATGTATGCTTTTTCAGACTTTCAATTTTTTCTTTTCTTTCGTCATCCGTGATCGTTTTATAACTCCATACCGATTTAACATTAGATGATTTATTGCTATTTGCAATATTGTAATAATAAACACTTCCCCCTTGACTCTTTGCATAATATTCCCAGGTTTTATTTCCTGCTGGTTCCGAGAAACAGAGAGGCGAAAACAAACAAACAAATAAACATAAAACATGGAGCAGTATAAACTTAACGAAACCGATTTTTTGCATTATCTAAACTCATCAAAACTAATATCTTAGGTTATTTCTTGATAAAGCTAATAGACAGGGATATTTTTTTTAAACATGTCTATGATGATATTTTCCATCGAATACAGGCCTATGCGAGCGCCTATCAGCCACTTGGCGGCAAAAATCGCACCCTGACCAAAAGCTGCTCTGCTGATACTTTGATGAACAAGTCTAATGGTTTGATTCGGCAATCCAAAAATGATTTCATGATTGCCGACAATACCTCCCACGCGGATCGAATTAACATGCCTGTCTTTATCCAGACCTAACGCTTTGGCTATCTTTACAGCAGTCCCTGACTCTTCCTTTTTGTTTCGAAAGTGCTCTTCCACAATTTCAATATCGGCGTGCGGGGCAATATTTTGAAGTATTTGTGATGCAACTAACAGAAAATTTATACCCAACGTTATGTTTGGTGAATAAAGTACGGCTGTTCTTTGCGCCAGATTTTTTAACACGTCCAAGTCTTCTTCCTTGTATTTAGAAATCGCAGAAATAATTTTCGTTCCGAATTCAACGGCTGGAACATAGCTTTTATGTCCTTTGGCACTTGAAAAATCAACGATGATGTCCACAGGATAATTTTGAAAAAAAACAGACGACACCTCGCTAACCGAAAAGATGGGAGCGCCAGTTGCTTCATAACCTAAAAGATGTGTGGCATATTTATGATTTTCTTTATGAGTACGCCTTACGATCCACTCCAAATCAAAAAGGCCGTCCTTGAAAAATTCGTTTGCCACCATGCGGCCTGTTTTTCCGAATCCAAAAAGACCTATCTTGATTTTTTTATTTCTTTCATTTTTCTTCATTCGTAAAGGCCTTAACTTTCAAGAAGCGATTAACGATGTCTTTAACAAGATTAGGAATAAAATAACAAAGCCCGAGTACGATAATTGTGAAAAGCACGACACCAATCAGCAACTCTCAAGACTTATAATGTGTCTGCATTTTTGAACCTCCACTAAAAAAACCGCCATCTGATTAACATCATCAGATGGCGGCCCGACCATCAACACAACTCTCCATAAGTCATTTTAATCTTATGGACCCATTTCCCTCTTGCTCACATATATTCTTATAAAAGGCGTTAATGAAATTTGATTTTTATGTACCATACCGATTGATAAAATGCAAGCACGATACTATTTTTTTAGATTAAAAATAAAACGATCTATTAAATACTTGAAGTATTTTATTGTTTGTTGAATTTAACTTTTGTTACTTTCAGCGCAACTAATTTACCCCTCTTTTCCCTGTAGTCTATTTTTACGAAATCATTTACGCGGATATTTTCAGCGGGCTCATCAAGCGTAAACGCCATGATTTCCGAATCGTCCTTTATGATACGTTCAATTTCAATGGATTCATCAGAAATCTTTATAACCTTGCCCGCCGCATGCATGGTGGCCTTTTTAACAAAAACTGTTTTGGCTTGACGGGATTGATCTTGATGAACTGATTTGTCAGCCGTCAAAGATAACGTCGGTAGAATCAGAAAAATGCCGATGAAGATCCACAGGGTTTTTCCCATTATAAATCTCCGTTATGAAATCGATCACGTTTCTTCATGGAAGAAAGACATCTTTTATTTACCGAAGATGGGGTGTCGCTTGGCTGCCAGATTGACTATACGGCTGCCCATTTTTCCATAGGAATAACCGACTTCGGCGGCAGCGCTCGTCATAGACGTATACGGGTTTATGTCTGGATTCGGATTAACATCAATGACATAAAAGACGCCATGGTGATACCTGACATCAATGCGCCCGTAGTCCCGACAACCGGTGACCCGATAGGTGGCCAGCACGATTTGCTCGAGCATAGATTTTGCCGGTGGCTCCAGTTCAACAGGCACACGCATATCAATATTCTCATAGAGACGTGATCCGGCAACATACTTGGCTTCGTACGTAAAGAGACGATCGCGAAGATTCGTCAGTGCGCCATAATCCATCTCCACGGTAGGCAGCAGAGAAATATTTTCATTTCCCCAGACGGCATTAAGAAATTCACGACCATTGATGAATTCTTCAACAAGGGCCGGTTGTTTATATGTTTCCATAATAAACGCTATGCGGTTTGCAAGCTCGACTGGAGATGTTACAATGGATTCGGGAGAGATGCCGATGCTGCAGTGTTCATGGGCGGGTTTAACAATGGATGGAAAAATATTCCACTTGCCGGCATCCGGATTTTTGAAAACCTCCCAGGGCGGCGTGGGGATGTTCGCTTCGTTCAAGATGCGCTTGATTTCCGGTTTATCATGCGCCAGCGAAAGCGTATCAGACGATGAACCGGTAAAAACAAAACCCATCTGTTCCATGACTGCTGCAACTTCTGGTTCGCTATGCGGGACACCGGGAAGTTCTTCACACCAGTTGAATACAATATAATTTTCAGGATTATAGGCGCTTAACCGGCCGGCCAGACCATCGTCTTCGATTGCCACTATCTCAACAGGATGACCGAGCTCATTCATGGCGCTGCTGAGGGTTGCAACGTCCTGTTCAGTTTCCAGCAGTTCTTCCGATGTCCATTCAGGATTCAAATTGTGAAGCATCAGAATGGGTAAGTTATGCCGGAGATTATCCATCATGTTTTTTCCTCATCACCGATTTGAACAATTAAGCCATCTGGGAAAACGTTTTTTTACGGAAGATTATTATTTTTCTTTTAGTATAACAAAAATATTTTAAAAAATTCAAGCAGAATGAAATCTGATTTCTCTATCCTTTGTTCGGTAACATTTTTTAATGAGGCAATCGGCCTATTGCTTTAACGCATCTTCATTGAATTCAGATGTAAAATAGTGAAGCAGTATTGATTCTGACTGAAAAGTTTTTAGCATAAAAAAGAGTACATGCATGAAGATGATGAACGCAGCGGTGAGAAAAAATAAATCCATCGTTTTATATGGATTGTCTGTTTGTTTTCTCCGTTAATACAAGCAGGACGACAGCTAACGCAAAATAAGCTGCTGCCGTCATGTAGTGGGCAGGTGTTGTGATTTTCCACGGCAGATAAAGTTCGCCAGTAGGCATGACCGAATGCATGATGCCAAAAAGTGTCAGCACGGCACAAACCGCTGCGCACAGAGCCGCGAGCTTTGCTTTATGATCGATCAAAAAGGCCAGCATACTGCCCCAGAAAAGTCCTGTGATGATGAATCCATTGCTGAGCATGGTCAGTGTCTGATGCATGACTTGAAGGCGGACAGGAAAATTATTAGGCATCGCGCCCATCGCGCTCATGAACTGTCCCAGAATAATCAGCACCATGCTGGCGATGACCGGAAGAATGCTTAAACTGACAGCCGGGGAGTGAGCAGGCGGCGAATCGTTGAAAGCCTGACGCATGATTTCAAAACCGATAAAGATGAAAATCGGCGCAATAACCGCCCGCGGAATCAGACTGACAAAAAGAGAAAGGAGCCCGATTACGGAACATATGCCAATCAGTATTCCCGTCAGCAATGTGTACCACCAGGTTGCGCCCATTTTTTTGTATGCCGGATGTCCGATATAAGGAGTGGTTTGCGCTACGCCGCCGAAAAATGCCGCTATCAGTGATGAAAGAGCTTCGGTGAGCAGAATGTCCCTTGTTCTGTAATCGTCACCGGCCAGGCGCGCGCTTTCCGTGTTATTGATACCGCCGATGATTGTCAAAATACCGAAGGGAATGGCGATGGTCAGATACTGAATGCTTTGAGGCAGCATCCGGAGAAAGTCGATGGAAAATACAGGCAGTGAAAAATGTATTTGTAGAGACGGCGTGGTGAACTCCGGCAGGACTCCGCCATATCCCAAAGCAAAGTGAATTCCCGTGCCGATAACCACTGCCGCCAAAACGCCGGGGAGTTTTCCCGGTAGTTGCATCTTGCTCATGAGCGCCGTAAAAATTAATCCCAGGGCGACCATGCCCACAACGGCTTCGTTGAACAATTCAATCATTGGCAGGAACCCGAGCAGTAAAAGTCCGATGCCGGCCAGCGGTCCCAGCAGTCCCGCCGTGGGAATAATGCGCTGCAACCATCCGCCGAAAAAGGATGTAAATATTTTCACCGCGCCAATCATAAAAAGCGTAGCCATTCCAATGTGCCAGGTAAGTTGAGCGTCACGGCTGGCGACATAAGCCGGTCCCATGACCGCGTAGGCAATACCGATGGTTGAAGGCGTATCAATCC